>JAGRDI010000343.1:21074-21743 GCA_020432765.1 Anaerolineales bacterium
CCAGGAAATAGAAAAGAATCGGAATGCTCAGAAAGATAGCTTTACGACGACTCGCGTTAATAAACAGCAATAAAGCCACAGCCAGAACAAATAAACCGATGGTGATCAAAGGCGTTTTTGCAAGGAATGCAATCGGAAAGTAAAGTAAAAAACCCGAATCTGAAAAATTTCCGAGCAAAAAACCAGGACGGCCGCTGCTGCTCAACAACACAATCTTCTCAATACCCGCCCAAAACGTCGGCATGGGTCCTGAAAATCGGTTCAGACCAACCAAGAGCGGTTTTTGAAATAAAAACTGCCCCCACTCCAGACCAAAAACCAACCAGACAAGCAAGATTGAACCGAGACCCGCACTCAGCAGAGCCAACACACGTCGCACGGCAGCACGCCAATCTAGATCCGCAGGCGCATACAAGGGCAGCAGCGCCAGCATGATCCAAATCGGCACAAAGACGAGTGTCGATAATTTGCTGCTGAAAGCCAAGCCCATGGTAATGGCTGCCGCAAACCAACGCGACCATGAGTGCAACGGCCGCTGCCACAAACGCCACAACATATAAGTTGCCAGCAGGACAAATAAGGTACCGCCTATATCGGTTGTAGCGTAACGGCCGTGTGCCAACAAATTCGGATCAAACAAAAGCAGCAAAAAAGCAAAACCCGCCGCTA
>JAGRDI010000344.1 GCA_020432765.1 Anaerolineales bacterium
TTGTCACAAATGATGGGGTTGCTGTTACAATTAAAATGGGCGTGTTGGTAGCGGGAACGGCAGTTGCTCTTTTTGTGGGAACTGGCGGGATTGTGAGGGCTATTTCCACATTGTCTAGTAATGATCCCTCTACGGATTCTATGACACTAGCCGCTATCCAAGCTTTAGTACCGTTTTCTAGTAAAATGTTATACCAGGAACGATCTTTATTTGAGGCGATAACGTTTGCGATTTCGCCTTCAAAGATAGCTCCTTGTGTAGCATATGCAACTCCGGGTCCTCTTCTTAGGTTGGCAGAAGCAACTACCACACGAACTTGGGGCGGTAGCGGTTCTGCTGTTTCTGTGGGCAGTTCAGCGGTGGCAGTTGGTTCATCTGTGGGTGAAGGTGCTGGCGTGTTGGTGGCTTCTGCAACAACGGCCGTTTTGTCTTCGGCTTGTGGTGTATCAGAAGGTGCGGTTGTAGCAGTCGGTTCATCTGCACCTTCACCGGCAGACGCACCAGCAAATGTCGCAGAATCATCTGTTGTTTTGGTCGTATCGGTGACGGCCGTGTCCTTGGTACCGGCCATCATACGTGAGACACCAAATGCGCCTACCGCACAGAGGAGTAACAGTATCAACGCGACGGCAGCAATGATACCGACAGGGCGTTTTTTCTCTGCAGTCGCTGCTGCTGTCGGGGGTGGCACAGCAGGTGCAGGAGTTTCGGCAACGTTGGCTGTACTAGCAAATACAGCAGCAGTAATGGGTGGTTCGACTGTTGTTTTGTTGTTATCTAAAACCGCAGGTGTAGCTGGTTCGATAGTTGTTTGATCAACAGCAGGTATTGGGGCAGATGGCGGTTCAACCGTTGTTTTATCAACTGCTTGTGCAGCCGCTGCTGCCACAGCGGCTGCTTTAGCGGCTGTGGTGGCAGCGGTATGCTCCAAATTCGTTTGTGCTTGTGCTTGTAAAGTTTGTGCATTACCATAATTTTGATCAACAGCTAAAACCCGATTAAATGCTGCCAGGGCAACGGCCCAATCCTCTTTCGACATGGCCTCAAGACCCTGGCGGTAATCGGTGCGCAGCTGCACCATTTGAGGAGTGGATGGTGTATCTAACTCAGTGGGAGCCGTAGGTGGCTTAACTGGAGTTGCTGCGATTATACCAGCCACTAAGGGTAGTGGAGCTGTCATTGCTTTTGAATCAGCTTCTATGGCTGCACGCAGGGCGGCTACAAATCCTTTGACTGTCGGATACCGATTCTCAGGCTCTTTTGCCAAACCTTTTTGTAAGACCTGGTTCAAACCCGCCGGTACCGGGTTTTCTTCCAAATCGATTTCAGGCGGTGCGGCGTTGAGATGTTTGTACATCATCTGGGCGGTATTGCCTTTAAAAGGCAGTTTACCAGTTAATGTTTCAAAGACGACAACCGCGAGTGAATATTGATCGGAACGGCCGTCGATCCCATGCCCCACAAATTGTTCAGGGCTCATATAAGCCGGAGTGCCAATTAAACCGCTGCCAGTTAGCTGCGTGGCGGCATCCAATACCTTAGCAATCCCAAAATCTGATAGGAAGGCCGATCCGCTTTCATCAAAGAGAATGTTACCCGGTTTAATATCGCGGTGGACGATATTGCGACGGTGAGCGGCCGTTAATGCGTCAGCTACATCTTCCATGGCACCGATAAATGCGAGCAAATTAAACTCTGGTCTAGCCAGGCGTTCACGCAGTGTACCACCGTTGAGTAAACGCATAATGATAAAAGGACGACCTTCATATTCACCGACATCATAAATTGGCACAATGTGTGGATGTTCCAAACGGGCAATGACGCGTGCTTCACGTTTGAAGCGTTCGACAAAGGCTTGATCGGCACTGAAATATGCAGGTAACCATTTCAAGGCTACCTCGCGCTCAATTTCTCGATCCCAAGCGCTGTACACAGTTCCCATGCCGCCGGCACCGATCTTGTCAATAAATTGGTATCGATCTGTTGCTTGATTGGGTTCTGAATTCATATAAAACCATATTATTTAGTTGCAAAATAAATATATTGCGCACTACTTGTCATTTCCTGATCTGTTGAATTCAGTATAACTTTTGCTGTTTAAGTGGTCAACACTTAAAATAGATTTATATGATGTAGATTTAGGGGATTGTCAATCAAACAACATGTTTATATTGAATTATAGTGCATAATGTGTAACGTCATCGAAGTATCAGGCATGGCGAAAATCTTGCAAAACGATTTTTCTGACTAAAAATAGATAACCGTTGTTTTGTTAACAAACAGGATATTTACGTATATGACTTCACTCCAATCGTATACACAAGGCTCATCACTTCAACCGGCTACGCTCAATGAATTACTCCAAATGCTGGCTAAGCGACAACCGGATCACCTTGCTTATGCTTTTTTAGATAATGGGGAAACAGTGGGATCGCGCTTGACATTTGTTCAATTGGATCAACGTGCGCGTGCCATTGCTGCTTGGCTGCAAAATCAAGGCGCACAAGGCGAGCGTGCTTTACTGTTATTTCCACCAGGTCTAGATTTTGTTGCTGCATTTTTTGGTTGTTTATATGCTGGCGTAACGGCCGTACCTGCATATCCACCGCGCTTAAATCGACCTTCGCCTCGGATTCTAGGTATTGTCAACGATTGCAACGCCCGTTTTGCGCTTACCACTACTAAAATCCTTGGTGGACTAAAACAGCGTTTTTCCATTATGCCAGAGTTGGCCACCCTACATTGGTTAAATACAGAAGAACTTGACCAAAATTATGCTGATCGATGGCTAGATACGGCCGTTACTCCCGATACACTTGCCTTTTTACAATACACATCTGGTTCCACTGGTGATCCCAAAGGGGTTATGGTCAGTCACGGTAACTTGATCCACAATTTAGCAGTTATCCGTGAGGGTTTTCAGCTTGTTCCCCCTTATTTCCCACCTGGCGTTGGTGTGCATTGGCTGCCCAATTATCATGATATGGGTCTAATCGGCGGTATTCTTGAACCCATGTATTGTGGTGCCGCCTCTTATCTCATGTCACCGGCTGCGTTTTTACAGCGTCCAGTGCGCTGGTTACAAGCCCTTTCACATCAACAAGGTGCTGTTAGCGGTGCGCCAAATTTTGCGTATCAAATGTGTGTGGAAAAAATAACGGCCGAACAACGCGCTGGCCTCGATTTGAGCGGCTGGCGGATTGCCTATTGTGGTGCTGAACCCATTCGTAAAGATGTGTTGGATAATTTTGCACGCACATTCGAGCCTTGCGGATTTGATCCAGCCGCTTTCTATCCCTGCTACGGTTTAGCCGAAGCAACCTTGATAGTGAGTGGTGGTGATGGCCCCGGTACATTATTTTCACGTAATTTTCACAGCGCAGCGATAAAAGAAAACCGTGTCGAAGTCGCTGCCGAGAATGATGCTGACACTGTAACAATGGTTAGTTGTGGACACCCACATTTGGGGCAACAAGTTGTGATCGCCGATCCTGACACATTTACGACCCTTACAGATGACACGATTGGTGAAATTTGGGTCAAAGGTCCTAGCATTGCCAAAGGGTATTGGGGTCGTCCGGAAAAAACGGCCGAAACATTTCATGCCTATCTGGCCGATTCTGGCGCAGGCCCATTTATGCGGACGGGCGATTTGGGCTTTTGGGAAAATGGTGAGCTGTTTGTCACTGGACGGCTAAAAGATTTGTTGATCATCCGTGGCCGCAACCATTATCCACAAGATATTGAAAACACGGTTGTCAATGCACATGAAACCCTTGAAGGCGGTCTGGGAGCAGCGTTTGTTGTCGAAGAAGGTCATGAGCAGCGACTTGTGTTGGTGTATGAAATGAGCCGTTTAAATCGCAGAACGGCCGTTGAAGATGTAGTCACTTCTGTGCGTCGGGCAATTGCCCAAGAACATGAACTACAGCTGCATGCCCTGGTTTTAGTCAAACCAATGAGTATTCCTAAAACGTCTAGCGGCAAAATCAAAAGGCATGCATGTAAACAAAACTATCTGGAAAATAAGCTTGAAGTGTTAAGCAGATGGGAAATGGGCCAGACTCCGCCGGTTCCTGCGCAGCAAGTTGTACCGGTTAATCAAACTGCAAACGAAGGCATAACTTTCAACCAAATCTCTGCCTGGTTGATGGAGCATATTGCAACCCAACTTAAACTGCCTGTTGATCGCATCGACCCGCGTCAACCTTTTGTTGATTACGGCTTGGATTCGGTACAGGCAGTGAATTTAACTGCAGAGTTGGAAAACTGGCTCGGCCGTTCGCTGACACCGACGTTAATTTGGGATTATCCGACAATTGCTGATTTGGCTGACTATCTGGCAGAACCAAAAGTTGTCGCCAATCGCCAATTGTCAATTGGCAATGGTCAACTGCCGATTGCAGTAATTGGGGTAGGTTGTCGTTTTCCGGGTGCAAATGATCCGGATAGTTTCTGGCAGATGCTGCAAAATGGTGTTGATGCTATCAGTACCGTTCCGGTGGATCGTTGGGATATTGAAGCGACCTATGCAAATGGTGATGAACCGATCCGTGGCAAAATGAGTACACGCTGGGGCGGTTTTTTGGATCAGGTTGACCAGTTTGACCCCTCCTTTTTCGGTATTTCACCCCGTGAGGCTGAGCGCATGGATCCGCAGCAGCGTTTGCTGTTGGAAGTTGCTTGGGAAGCATTAGAGCGTGCTGGTCAGGCGCCAACTGGTCTGGTTAACAGCTCCACTGGCGTTTTCATGGGAATAAGTAGTTATGATTATGCCCGGAGGCAGTTTAGTCAACAGGATTTGATTGATGCTTACGCCGGCACCGGCAATGCACACAGTGTGGCTGCCAACCGTTTGTCCTATTTATTGGGATTACAAGGACCAAGCATGGCAATTGATACGGCCTGTTCTTCGTCGCTGGTGGCTGTTCATTTAGCCATGCAAAGTTTGCGTAGCGGCGAAACGGACATGGCTTTGGCAGGTGGAGTAAACCTGCTGTTGTCACCTGAATTGACGATCACATTTTCACAGGCACGCATGATGGCCAGCGACGGCCGTTGTAAGACATTTGATGCCAGTGCAGATGGGTATGTGCGCAGCGAAGGATGCGGCGTTGTTGTACTCAAACGGTTGGATGATGCCCAGCGTGATGGCGACCCTATTTTGGCATTGCTGCGTGGATCGGCTGTGAATCAGGACGGCCGTTCCAACGGTCTTACAGCGCCTAACGGCATGGCCCAACAAGCGGTCATTCGGCAAGCTTTGCAGGATGCTGGTGTCCAGCCAGAAGATATTGATTATATAGAAGCACATGGTACTGGCACGAGTCTGGGTGATCCCATCGAAATCAATGCTTTGCAAGCGGTTTTTGATAATCAGACGCAGGATGACAATTCTACCCTGTGGGTAGGGTCGGCGAAAACGAATGTGGGCCATTTAGAGGCTGCCGCCGGGATGGCCGGGTTGATCAAAACAGTTTTGGCCTTGGATCATGACGAATTACCACCCCATTTGCACTTCAAAGAGTTGAACCCACATATTGTTTTGGACGGTTCGCGGCTAAGGGTACATACCGGTAACTCCCATTGGCCACGCAGTGCGGTGGTGCGGCGGGCGGGTGTCAGTTCCTTTGGATTTGGTGGTACGAATGCACACCTTATCGTTGAAGAAGCACCTTTGGCAGCCAAACGGCCGTTACCCCATATGGCTGATCGTCCACGCCATCTCCTCGCATTGTCAGCACCCGATGCAGCCGGTTTGACTGCCTTAAAATCACGTTATATATCTTTCTTAGAGCAGTATCCAGGTTTGGATCTGGCCAATGTCTGTTATACAGCCAATGGCGGGCGAGGACATTTTGATTATCGACTGGCTGTTAGCGGCGAAACGATTACCGACATCACGGCACAACTGTACCAACATCAAGCTGTCGCGACAGCATCCACAGGCCGACGCCCGTTGCTGGCTTTTCTTTTTACAGGACAAGGTTCTCAATACGCTGGCATGGCGCAGACCTTGTATGCGACCCAACCCGTTTTCCGTGCTGCTTTAGATCGTTGCGCTGAAATTTTGGATGTTGAATTGAAACGGCCGTTACTCTCATTAATTTTTTCAACCATAGAAGACGGGTTGATTGACCAAACTGCTTACACCCAACCAGCTTTGTTCGCGCTCGAATATGGACTGGCGATGATGTGGCACTCTTGGGGTATCGTGCCGGATATTGTGCTGGGTCACAGCGTGGGTGAATATGTAGCTGCTTGTGTTGCCGGTTGTATCTCTTTGGAAGATGGTCTAAAGTTGATCACTGCTCGTGGTAAATTGATGCAAGCATTGCCTGCTGGTGGAGCGATGACAGTTGTCTATGCGGACGTGGCACAAGTCAAACAGGCTGTTGCCTTCCATGAACACGAGCTGGCGATTGCAGCAATAAATGGACCGCAGAATGTTGTGATTTCAGGAACAGGTACGGCCGTTACCGCCATTAGCACACACTTAAACGCACATGGTATTGAGACACGGCCGTTAACTGTCTCTCATGCTTTTCATTCGCCTTTGATGGAACCAATGTTGGCTGAATTTACGGCCGTTGCGAGCCAAATTAACTATCAAGCACCCAGAATCCCATTTATCTCTAATCTTACAGGCCAAATGTTGTTAGAAGCGCCTGACGCCGATTATTGGCGTAAACATGTGCGCGAAACAGTGCAGTTTGCCGCAGGTCTCCAAACTGCGGCTGCATCAGGGGTAACTGTTTTCTTGGAAATTGGCTCACAGCCACACTTGATTAGCATGGGGCAAAGCGCGTTCCCTGATTATCAAGCGGAGTGGCTGCCATCGCTGCGCCGTCACAAAGAAGATTGGCAAATCGTTCTCAGCAGCTTAGCCAAGTTGTATGTCCATGGCTTTGATATTGATTGGAACGCCTTTGATCAGCCGTATTTGTCCGCCCGCCAAAAACTTATCCTGCCTACTTATCCATTTCAGCGCCAACGTTATTGGCTAGATATTGAACCAAGTCAATCTGTGCCCTTGTTTAATTCGAGTTCAAACGGCGTTCAACGGCTGCCTACAGTTTTACCTATTTTTGAAGAATTTCTCAATCCTATCGAGAACCAAACCACAACCGATTTTTTCTTACTGCATATCAAATCTGTGGCTGAGAATTTTTGGGGTGTTGGCGCACATGATATCCAAATGCTTGGTGGCGCTGAGATTCCCGCTGATGGTAACAGGTTGCGTTTACAAACGGTTTTGACGTTGACTACTGCCGAAAGCGCTGCTTTTCAAACTTTTGTCTATGCTGCCAGCGACGACAACTGGCATTTAAGTGCCAGCGGCATGCTGCGCCAAACTGTTGATCTAATTGAAGCGGTAGCAGAAACGGCCGTTGTGACAGACGAAGCCTCCCATAATGATTGGTTGACTTTTTTAGCCGCGGCCGATCCTGTTAAACAGTCCGATTTGATTCAAGACAAGCTGCGAACTGCCATCACAGTTATCTTGGGCTTAGACGGCCGTCAGCTAAATCCCACACAACCGCTTGATACGCTTGGTATGGATTCTCTCATGGCTTTGGAGCTAAAAAGCCGCATTGAGCGTGAACTCAACCTCGATATACCGGTTGTGAATTTGCTGCAGGGACCTACCTTAATTGACCTTAGCCGCCAATTACAAGCGCTTTTGACTGCTTCAGAAGTCGGTTCAAACGCAATCCAACCCCTTCATGACGCAGCCGAACCGACTAGGTTGTCATATGGTCAGGAAGCGTTATGGGTGCTGCATCAACTCTTGCCGGCCAATGTCTCCTTTAATGTGGCTGGTGCTGTGCGTTTGTATGGCTCCATCGATAGTGCTGCGATGCAGCAAGCTTTGCAAAAATTAATGGATCGGCATGCCGGTTTACGGACTGTGTTTCAGGTGCGTGACGGCCGTCCTGTGCAACAAATCCGACCGCATCTGCCTGGCTCCCTATACACAATTGATGCTAGCGATTGGAATGAAGATCAACTAACAACCCATCTTCAATATAACGCATACAAACCTTTCGATTTAGAAAACGGTCCCCTGGTGCGCCTTGTCTTGCTCAAACGCAAAACAAATGAACATATTCTCTTGCTGGCACTCGACCACATCATTACCGATTTTTGGTCAATGTCATTGTTGGTGCAGGAGCTTTATTTGCTTTATAGGGCTGTACAAGAGGGCGTTGATGCTAACTTACCCCCTGTTGATTTGTTATATGCGGATTATGTGCGTTATCAGAGGGAACAACTCGGCAGCCCGGCGGGTGACGAGGCACGAGATTATTGGTTACAACAGCTTGGTGGTGAACTGCCACGCCTGGATTTACCGACCGATCGACCACGAACGGCCGTACAAAGCTTTGCCGGGTCTGTTGTGCACCAGCGTCTTTCACCAAAATTAACAAAGGGTATCAAATTATTTAGCCAGCTGCATGGGACGACGTTGGCTACGACGTTAATGGCCGCTTTCCAAACCTTATTGCATCGCTACACGGGTCAAGAAGATTTGCTGGTTGGTTCTGTTGTTACTGGGCGTGAGCGACCCGAATTGCAAAATTTATTGGGTTACTTCGTCAATTCGGTCGCTATCCGTGCCGATTTTAGTGACGATCCTACCTTTGTCGAGTTTTTGGCTCAAATGCGGCAAACCATGTTTGCTGCCATCAGGTATCAGGATTACCCTTTGCCCAAGTTAGCCGCAGACTTAGCGGCAGCTGGTCGTTTGAAGGCTGATATGAGCCGTCCACCGCTATTTGAGACGATGTTTATCATGCAGCGTGCCCAGGTGCTTAACGCTGAGGGGTTGAGTGCTTTCGCTTTGGAACTCCCTGGCATAAAAATGGCAATGGGCGACTTAATAGTTGAATCCATGCGTTTGGACGGGCTGCCGGCGCAATTTGATTTAACTTTGATGATGGCTGAGGTGGAAGATGAATTAGCTGCGGCATTATATTATAACACCAGCCTTTATGATGCGACCACGGTGCAGCGTATGTTGATGCACCTGGAGCAATTATTGTCCTCGATCGTGGCTGATCCTGAACAGCCGATTACTAGATTACCTATGCTGCCGCAAAATGAACGGGAACTTTTGCTGCATACCTGGAATCAAACACGGGCACCGTTTCCTCAAAAAACTTGTTTGCATGAACTTGTCTCGGAACAGGCTAAAAAGAATCCTCAAAAAACGGCCGTTTCATTCCAGAACCACTCCCTGTCTTATGCCGAATTAGAATCGAAATCTAACCAATTGGCACATTATTTACAGCGGTGTGGCGTGGGAACTGAAACGTTGGTGGGTTTATTGGTTGAGCGCTCGTTGGATATGCTGGTAGGTATGTTGGGCATTCTCAAAGCTGGTGGTGCTTACATTCCCCTGGACCCAGCTTTTCCGTCGGCACGTTTGGCGCTCATGCTTGAAGATGCGCAACCACACCTTGTGGTAACACAGTCAGATTTGACCAGCCTTTTGGAAGCGTGTAACCATCAATTGGTTTGTTTGGATAGTGATTGGCCAGAAATTAGTCGTCAACCTGTTGGTATATTGGCAACGGCCGTAACCCCGCAAAATTTAGCCTATGTGATTTACACATCTGGCTCCACAGGCAGGCCCAAGGGTGTGCAAATCGAACATCACGCGGCCGTCAATTTTCTGACAGGCATGGAGCAGGAGCCTGGCATAACAATGACCGATCATTTGTTGGCGGTAACCACACTCTCCTTTGATATTGCCTTATTGGAACTGTTTTTGCCGTTGATTAGTGGTGCACAGGTAACAATTGCTGCCAGAGAAACGGCCGCCGATGCGCAGTTGCTGCAAAAAACCATACAAGACGAACAGATCACTGTCATGCAAGCGACCCCGGCTACATGGCGGTTGCTATTAGAAGCGGGCTGGAACGGTAAACAGGATTTGAAAATTCTGTGTGGTGGTGAAGCTTTGTCGCCGGATTTGGCGCACCAACTGTTAGATCGGAGTGCTGAAT
>JAGRDI010000345.1 GCA_020432765.1 Anaerolineales bacterium
CCATGGGCATGTAATCCTGTTTTTATAGCAATCAACAACAGGCTGACAAGTACACTGCCTGCACCAAACAACAAACCTGTCCCTGTGGTGAATGCAAGCCACTGCCTTAAGGTGAACGTGATGCCAGCAAAATAACGTTGGATGAGATGCATGAGAAGTACGGCCGTTACCCCCACACCCAATAAAACCACGCACAGCAAATCACCTTCCAACGCGATCCAAACGGCCGTATACACACCCACAATCAGGGTAATCCATTTCAAACCAGGGATTTTAGGGGGTAATTGCATATCATTTTGTGCTAAAATCAAACATTAAAGGAATTATCAAACAAAACAAGGAGTTTTTTATGGCAACCATCATTGTAGACGACAAACAATTTGAAGCACCTGACGGCAAACGCCTTATACTTGCATTGGTCGATGAAGACATTGACATTCTACATCGCTGCGGCGGCAATGCCCGCTGTACAACCTGTCGCGTCACCTTTAACAGCGGCGAACCAAAAACCTATCACCCAAACGAGAAAGCAAAACTAGAAGACAAAGGTGATTTAGGAAATTACCGGTTGTCCTGTCATATCCTTTGCGCAGGCACGATGGATGTCAACGTGATCAACACCCTTGCCGCCAGCGGATTACCTGACCCTGGCTCGCGTCCCGCCGACGAAATTCCTGAATAAAATAACGCGTATTGCGTGTTGCGTAAACATTTTGATTTACCCAATACGCAATACGATCTAGGGAGCTTGTGGCGTCACCACAAAACCTTTTGGAATCTCTTGTTCAAATGGCGGTGCCGGATCAGGAGGTGTGTCTGTGAAAATTACATTTTCAAAGCCCAAACCATTGAGAAAATTGAGCATGTATTGTTGACTATTGATAGTCGCCCGCTCGATTATCTCGCTCTCAAGCGCAGCGGCATAAATGGCACGCTCGGCTTCCTGGCGCACCTGGGTCTCCAATTCAGGGTTTGCACGTGTGAAAACCCCCGTGTCCCTGTCAGCCACAAAAGATTTCTGATTATCCAACATGGGAATATCATCAAATATCTTGGTTTCTGGCATATGCACATAGACGGTGTCGGGATCATATACTTGCAAATCTGTCGTCGCCATTTCGGAAAAATCGACGCCGGCAAACACTTTGCCATTGGCCACAAATACCATCGACTCGCCTAAAGCACCCCATAACACATCCTGATTGGATTCGGCCGTTATCACCTTCTCAAATTCAAAGGAAGCTGTTTCCAAACGCGAAAGATCATTGATCTCGCGCACAATGGTCGCCGGATTAGGCAGAATAACTGGCGTTACAGGGACGACTAACTGCTTTACCAGATCGCTGATTGGCTCGACAATCGTATTCTGAGTTTTATTCATGCCAATCACTACTGTAATCACAGCAAAAGTCAAAACGCCAAAAAATATGATTGCACACCCAAAAGCACCGTTACGTAACCAATTTGACCCGCCATTATTCGACGTTTTAGGCAGGCTTTTGTCAGCTTCTAAATTGCTGGGGATATTTTCGTTATTATCCATCCGCCAGTTACCTCACTCTTATTTTCATAAATAATTTTGCAGACCCTCGAGCCATGCAGGTTAACAATGAAACCACATTTCCAGGTCAAAGGTTGCGATTATGCATGATTTTCAAGTTGGTTCTAATTTATTTCAAATAATATCATCGTTTTCCCCCTGCATCTCACAATTAGCAACCAATAAATATAATTGAATTTATGTCCACATAGCATTAGTATCTAGGCGGAAGAACTTAGTTCAACAAATGGAGAAGCAGCATGTCCCGCATTGGATGGGAACGAATTGAGGATGTAGAAGCAGAACAGGCAGAAGACAGCGAAAACGTAGGCGTAAACGGCCGTCTTGCCTTCATTCGTGTTGTCATCCTGATCATACTAGCCCTGCTGCTTTATCGTGTCTGGTGGATCCAACAAGTACGTGGTCCCGAACTTGCTGCTCAGGCCGCCGATAACCAATTTGCCACTTTGCGTACGGCCGCACCGCGCGGCGTCATCTTCGACCGCAACGGCGAGCCGCTGGCGATTAACCAACCCAGCTTCAATGTCACTATCACCCCTGCCTTTCTACCCACAGATGAAGACGAACTGCAAGCTGTTTATGAGCGCCTCTCATTATTGACAGGTGTACCGGTCACCAACACCCTCGCCCAACAACAATTAATTGAATCTGCCAATCCTGAACTCGTCAGCACCTACTCGCGATTAGCACAAATATATGGCGCATCCGTCGAAGAAACCCTTGATGAAGCCGGCATTGTCCCCCGACTGCCTGACAGCATCATAGCCATCGTCCGCGAAAACAGCTTCGCCCAATTTGTACCGGCTGTAATTACCTCAGGCATCCCCATCACCCAAGCATACACCATCGAACAAGAAAGCATTTTCTTGCCCGGCGTACATGTACTGCCTGAACCGCTGCGTGATTATCCCAGCGGCGAGTACACTTCGCATATGATTGGCTATATGGGTCCTATCCCGAATGAGAACTGGATTGATGTGTTGGGCTATGATCGCGCTGATCGTGTGGGTTGGTCTGGATTAGAAGCATCAATGGAGCTGGAATTGGCCGGCAAAAAGGGCGAGCGTGTCATCGAACAGGATTGGACTGGCCGTGAAGTGCGTCAAGTCGGCGTGTCAAAAGAGCCAGAGGCGGGTCTAAATTTGCATTCCACTCTGGACCTGGACTTACAAAAGAAGGCTTTCCATATTTTAGAACAATTTATGGAAGCCAACCGCAACACGCCACGCACTGATGAGATCACAGGTGAACGCACGCTGCCCGAAATTGAACAAGCAGTCACAATAGCCATGAATCCGCAAACAGGCGAAGTGCTTGCTATGGTCAACTTTCCCACATTTGACAATAATCGCTTTCAAACCGAAGTGCCAGTCGATTATTATCTACGCTTGGCACGTAATGATTACACGCCGCTCGTCAATCATGCGATTAGCGGCACATATCCTCCCGGTTCGACCTTCAAACTTGTACCTGCCTCAGGAGCCATGCAAGAAGGGCTTATTTCGCCGGAACGACTTTTGACTGCACCAGGGCAAATTGACATTCCCAACCGCTTCGCACCTAACGATCCTGGTCGCAATCAAACCTTTGTTTGCTGGAAACGCGATGGGCATGGGGTGATGGATATGCGCCAGGGCATTGCCAATTCGTGCGACATCTACTTTTACAAAATCAGCGGTGGTTTTGACCAGGACGGTGAATCAATTGAGGGGTTGGGGGTCGATCGACTCGCGACCTACGCCAATCAATTTGGTTTTGGCATCGTGCAGGGTATCGAACTACCGCTTGAAGCCGAAGGCAATGTGCCCACACGCGCATGGAAACGCGCCACGCAAGGCGAACCATGGTCAACAGGTGATGATTATAATCTAGGGATTGGTCAAGGTTTTATGACATCCACTCCCATGCAAGTGGCCCAAATGGGAGCAGTTATCGCCAACGGTGGTTTCCTCTATCGACCAACAGTCATCCACCATATGACCGACGAAGAGGGCAATATCGTCTTTACAGATGGCGAGGGCAGTATCACGTTTAAAGCGTACCAGGATGAAGATGGTTTGGTGATTGTGACGGATGAAAATGGGGCTATCGTTGAGAATCCGCCAATAAAAATCGAGTTTGATGCTGATGGCAATTACATTTACCAACCAGATGTGGTAACGGCCGTTGATGTCGACCGCCAATATTTAGAAATCGTAGCCGAAGGAATGAAACTCGTAAACCAAAGAATTGACAACGAACGCTTTTATACCGGGGCAACATACACAGATTGGTTAGACGATTTTGGCGTTAGCACTGCCGGTAAAACAGGAACGGCCGAATATTGTGACAATATCGCCATTGAACGTGGTTGGTGTCGTTTCGAGAAAAAAGCCGTACAGCCGACCCATGCCTGGTATGTAGGGTACGCACCTTACGAAAACCCTGAAATCGTTGTGGCTACCTTCATTTTTAATGGGGGTGAAGGCTCTGCATGGGCCGCGCCGGTCTCTTGCAATGTGATGGCAGCCTATTTTGGTATCGGTCAGTATGCTGAAGGTTTAACAGAAGCAGAATGGGAAGAAGCGCTTTTACCTGAAAATCGCGCTTGTAATTCTTCGATCTTCAATCCAGTTATCGAACCGGAATCATTCGCGCCAGAACCAGAAGAACTACCTATAGAAACCCCTGCTCCCGAATTTATCGAGGAAATTAATACGGCCGATCAACCCTCAATCGCACCAGCCGACGAAATCACACCAATTGAAAATAATTGACTATTGACCATTAACAATTGCCAATTGACGCTTGATTTCGTTCGTCGCTTACGTTGTGGCTGGCTATAATCACGTCAATGGCCGAACTTGGTGAACCCCTAAGCGAACGCGAACTGGACGTACTGCGCTGCCTGGCAGGTGGTGCGACGAACAAAGATATTGCTGCTGATTTAACGATTAGCCAAAACACTGTCAAGGTGCATTTGCGCAACATCTATACGAAGCTAGGTGTCTCGTCACGTACGGAAGCAGCCACAGCCGGCATCCAACAAGGGTATATTCAGTTAGATGGTCAGACCGGACAACCGGCCGCTGCACCCACACCAGAAATTGATGCAGAAACTGATGGAGCAGAAACGGCCGTTAATCAAACCAACACAACCAATATTACCGGACGAGATTCTGATGCGCAGCGCAGTTGGCGTATCTTAGGTCTGGCCGCTTTGCTCGGTATCAGTGTGATTATCATCGTTGCCCTCGGCTTACGTGTGATCACAACCCCTCAGGCAATACCAACACCCACACCATTTATTGAAGAACCAATTGGCGATACGCGCTGGTCTATCAGCCGTCCCCTGCCACAAGGACGCGCCAATATGGCTGTGGCGTCTGTGGGTCTTGATTTGTACCAAATTGGCGGCGAAACGGCCGTTGGTGTGGATGGAACCGTACAACGTTTTGACAGCCGTAATGGCTATTGGCAGGAGGTGGCCGAAAAACCAACGGCCGTTGCCGATGTCACCGCAGCCGAACTGTATGGCGAAATTTACGTGCCGGGCGGCCGTTTAGCAGATGGCAGCCCCACAGCAGTGGTTGAAGCGTACAGCCCCGCACAAGATGCATGGCGCAGCGTCGCCGCCCTGCCACAACCTGCAGCTGGTGGCCTCACGTTAACAGATGGGGCTTTCCTCTACTTTTTTGGTGGTTGGGATGGTGAAAATTATCTCGATACGGCTTATGTGTATGATCCTGGCAGTGATTCATGGCGGCCGTTGCCATCAATGACCACAGCAACTGCATTTGCAACTGGTGGTGAACTATCAAACCAACTGGTTATCGCCGGTGGAACAGACGGCGAAACAGATCTGGCAACCTGCCAACTCTTTGATCCCACCAACGAAATGTGGACGGCATGTCCTGATATGCTCATGCCGCGTGCCGGCGCAGGTGCGACCGTGCTACTCAACAAACTGTATGTGATTGGCGGCGGTATGCAGCCGGATGAAGACATCCCATTTAGTGAAGTTTACAATCCCAATAATGAAACCTGGCAAGTCGTAAACACGCCAACGCTTGAAGAAGGCGTCAATTGGCCCCATGTCGGGGTCAACCATATCGAAACACGCATTTATGTGCTGGGTGGCCGTCAGGCGACTGAGTTTTCAGACAAGAATCTGGTCTTTGTGCCCGTTTACCAGACATTCATCCCGGCAGCTAAACCCAGCGATGAATAAAGCTCCAACCTCTTTCAAATGGAAAATTTCACGCAAGTATAACAAAAGTCACCCGAAACAACAGAACCTATAGCACAAGTAGAATCGGGCTACCCTGGCCCAATGCCTACTGCAGAAGTATTTCCAACTGAAGAACCTGCACCAACACGGATAGAAATCTTGT
>JAGRDI010000346.1 GCA_020432765.1 Anaerolineales bacterium
TGGGAACAATAAATTTTCAACCGCACGCACAAATTTATTTTCTAGATGTGGATCAGTGAATGTGATTGCATGGTTGTTAATGAGGTGGAACGCTTTTTTGCTGAGAGCCTGGTAGGTTGTGCCTTGCAATAGGCGTAATGCGGCGGGTCCAGCCGCAAGCGCAAGCAAAGGGGCAAGGCTGAGGCTATGCAAGTAGGCCGGTGCATTCTCAAATACATTTTGCCGCTTGATCACACCCCCATACCCTACAAACAAGTCAACTGCATGGCTGGCAAGGAGATCACTGTTGCCATCACCAATGAGTAAGGAACGGCCGTTTTTCCCATTTAATAATTCGTCTACAATCTCAGCTTTGCCATCACTCACTGTCAAAGCACCTTCCCGATAGTTCAAATATTTTGCATCATCGCCACTCCACCAATGGCCGAAAAGCTCGTTGTAGGTCACACCTACTGCACGAATATTTTTTTTGGGAACGCCCAGAAAAATGCCAAACTCTTGCACCGGTTCTGCCAGACCGCCGCTAATGATGTAGACTTTGTGTCCCAAATATTGCAGCGCAGCGATAAGTTGGTAGGCATCTTCAACGATATTTTTTTTGTAAGATTGTCGAATATCTAGGATTTGTTGCCGCGTGGGTTTAACTGCTTGCAAACGCTTGTCATAGACATCTTCAAGCTCGCGCTGTCCGTTCATCGCTGCATTTGTCAGCACTTCTACGCGCCATTTTTTGCCGACGCTTTCTGCAAGGATATCAATGCCCTCAATGGTTGTTAAGGTAGAATCACAATCAAAGAATATATGTTTATAGGGTGGCCAACGCATAATTTTCCAATTAATAAGAGAGGCAAAGCTCTAGAATTGTATAGTCTTACTTTGCCAATTGTTGTTTTCTGCATGCTAGAATAATAACTGTTTGTTACGTTATTGCTTACAAAACGTCCTGGAAAGTGTCGAGGAATGATTGATGGATACGGCCGTTGCTAGAGACACCACTCATGCCCTTTCGTGCCCATGACAAAGGATCCCCATAAAGGTCACTCAGCATGCCACCAGCTTCGTTGATCAAAATATCGGCGGCAGCAACATCCCAGGGTCTTAGATTAAAATTCAGATACACATCAAAACGTCCGGCTGCGATCCATGCCATGGCTAATGCGGCCGAACCAATTGCACGCACAACCTGAACTTGATGGGCGAAGCAAGCTAAAATATCTAACGTTGAAGTGCGCAGCCCTTTGTGACGACTCCAATCCAGAGCGACTATTGTTTTTTCTAATGAATTAACTGCGCTTACCTGGATAGCGTTGCCATTTAGATGACTACCTAATCCTTTAGCCGCACTAAACAATTCATTCCGCATGGGGTCATAAATGGCACCTACTACAGATTTGCCCGCGATTTGGGCTGCGATGGATACACAAAAAAGCGGCTGGAGGCGGCTGTAATTGGTTGTGCCATCAATTGGATCGATTACCCAAATAACATCACCATCAGTGGGTAGTTTACTGTCTTTTTCTTCAGTTAAAAATCCGTGGGTTGGATAAGAGCTTTGAATGGTATCGGTGATTAATTTTTGGGCGGCGATATCTGCATCGGTCACAATGTCTCGGAAACCTTTCTGACGTATTTCAAGTGGTTGGTAATATTTTTCACGCACAAGATGACCGGCATTAACGGCCGTTTCTTGGGTAAACGTTAGTAATTCTTCGATGTGAGTAGTCATAAATTAAATAGAGCCAATCAACATAAATGATAAATGCTGATTGGCTATCGCCTTACAAAAAAACCTCAAAGGATAAAATACATCCTTTGAGGTCGATTTTATTAATCATCTCAATATAATG
>JAGRDI010000347.1 GCA_020432765.1 Anaerolineales bacterium
GTTGAAGTCCAACCGATCGACTTGAGACCACAAACCTACCATGTGGAAGTTGTGGCGTTGTGGCAGCGCGGACGGAAGTCTCGTGGCGCAAAAAATGATGGGAAATGAAACGGCACTGTTGAGATTCGTAGACTGTTCGAAGAACAAGCGCGGGAAAATTTGATGAGGAAGATCGATATTGCGCTAACCTGCATTGCGTTTCGCGCAACCGCTCTAATATGCCCTTCTATTTGCACCACATTGCAATACAAGATATTATTCAAAATATAATATTACTAGGCCATCGTGAAATAAAATTCACTAAGGAGTGACGCAAGATGAGTACATATTCTTCTCAGCCCCCAAAAGAGCATTCAAAGATTGTAAAAAAGCTAATCAAATTAATTAAAGAAAACAACTGGGAGCGCGATTTCGAAGAGGCCATTGGTGCGGCGCATAAACTTGACCTGCCCATCATTGGCGGTATCACGAATTTAGCAGAATATTACGATTACCTCGACGATTTTGTGCACTGGACACCCAGAGAGACACAAGAAGATTCGCGCCTTGTTTATGATCATCTGGTGGCCTTCTACTTCTTTATGCAATTTCCGTCAGTCAGCAAACACCAAACACCCATCACGCCGCATAAACCTAAGAAGCATGACGAACTTACTCCCTTGTCTAAATGGATAGTCGAGTGTGCCGATCTCTGGGGTGCTTACCTCGACACACCGGAATCGGCAAAAGAGGTGCAGACTTTTAAGGATGATCCCTGGTTTAACTGGGACGAATATATGGCACCACCGAGCGGATACCTCACGTTTAATGAGTTCTTTGCCCGCCACACAAAGCCGGGTATGCGACCGATAGCAGGCTTAAACGACGACAGCGTGATTGTCTCTCAGGCGGATTGCACATTGGTCGGCTGGTGGCGCATCGGTCAGAACTCAAATATTCACTTGCAGCAAGAAAAGAAAGTGGATGACAAGCCTGTCGTCATACGCAGTAAGATATTCACTTACTCGATTGAAGAGTTATTAGAGGACAGCCAATACGCTGACCGTTTCAGAGGCGGCATTTTCATGCACAGCTTCCTCAACTCTACAGATTATCATCGCTGGAACAGCCCCGTACGGGGTAAGGTTCTTGAATCACGAATTATTCAGGGGCAGGCTTATTTGGGCATTGAGGTGGACAAGATCATTATTGATGGGGAGGTACGTAATCATTTGTCGGCTCAGGATGGTACCGGCTATCAGTTCTTTCAGACACGCGGTCTGATCGTGATCGACTCGCCTATTGGACTGGTTGCGTGCCTGCCGATGGGCATGGCGCAGGTCTCTTCGGTGACAATTACTGCTGAAGCGGGTGTGACGCTGCGAAAAGGGGAAGAATTGGGCTATTTCAAGTTTGGTGGGTCAGATTTTGTCATGTGTTTTGAGCGCAGTGCAAACGTACAAATCACGACGCAGCCAAATGTACATGTCCAGCAGGGAACCTGCATCGGCAAGGCATATCCGTATTCTATGTAAGCATTTGTAGGTAATTCACAAAAAGTAATTTGACTTAAAACAATCGTGACTTTGTGAATTCCTCAAGGAAACCGCGATTTAATGAATAATCTATTTCAAAGGACTTGTCGCGGTTTACCTATTGACTTAGCGAATCGGCAGAAGACCGGAGACGAACGACCGATATTTCCATTAAACAATCCTGAAAATACGATAAATGCGTCGAGAAACAGATTTCACCCTTCGACCCTATAAACATTCAGATGCGCGTGCAGTTGTCAAAGTCCTAAATGCGGCTGCCCAGTCTATTCATATACAACGTGCAGTAGTGGATAATGTCGGAAATGTACGCCTGATTCATTATGTGCCTTTGACGAGCAAGAAAGTCGTTGTGACAACTACGCAAAACAAAGTGGTTGGGTATGCCTACCTGGCCGACAAAGAGCAGCATATTATTTATGAAGTTGGTGGTGCAGTTCATCCTGATTATTGGAAAAAGGGTATCGGTACACAGCTTCTAACTTGGGCAGAAAAACAAGCGAAATCGATATCGTCCTACGCCCCATCGGGTGTAAAAACTGTCTTACAAACAAACCTGTATAAAAGTGAAGAAGACGCTATTCAGTTATTTGTCGAGAGTGGTTATACCAAAATACGCGAATGGATGCATTTAGCTGTCGAGTTAGATAAACTACCCGTAGTGCCTCCATTACCGGATAATTTTCATTTACGTGAGATGGATCTTGAACATGATTGGGATATCGTTGGCTCCGCAATGGAGGAAGCTTTTGCCGATCATTGGGGTGTTATCTCCATGTCATTTTCAGAGACAGTCACCACAGAAGAACAAATGACAAATGCCGATATACCTGAAGATGAAACTTACTCCAATACACCAGGGCTTTGTTTCTTATTGATGGATAAGAACCATGTGGCGGGAGGTGTCTTGTGCAATGCAAAATTAGTTGAAAGCGCTAATATGGGGCGAGTGGGCAGTCTTTTTGTCCGCCCTGGTTATCGGCGACAAGGTGCAGGAAGAGCGCTCATGTTGATGGCATTTCATGCATTTTGGCAGCAGGGAGTACGGCGTATTATCACTGATACGGATGCCAATAGCTTTACCGGAGCGCCTACATTTTATACCAAATTGGGTATGCAAGAGTACCGTCGTGAGCTGCTTTTTGAGAAGGAGATACGACCCGGGAAAGAGGTGCGCCGCTTGAGCAGATAAGCGCAAGTGCGTTCCTTAGGGCATCTATCATGCGTTACAACTGACAAATGAACACGAGGGGCAATGAATGCATCAACCGATCTAGAAACCGTCGTCAACGCCGTTAAACAATCCAAAAAATACGGCGACACCAGCGAAGAGACGATTCGTGAATTGGCGGCAGTGGCGCTGACGCAGCATAAAAAACCGAAGGCAGCCATCAAAGCGGTGCGTACACGACTGCACAGCATCATGGCGCCTTATTTAGGCGATCCTGATTATGCGGCGGCGGCAGAACAGCTAACGGCCGTATTCGCCACAAACGACCAAGCCCAAATCAAAACCACCTGCCAGGAAATCCTCTACACCCATCTATCTACCCGCGAACGCTTACCGATTATGGTCGATTTTTATGCCCAAATCTTCGCTGTCACGGGCATCCCGCTGCGTATCCTGGACATCGCCTGTGGATTGAATCCGCTTGCCTTCCCGTGGATGGGATTACCAAACGACACCGAATTTTACGCCTACGACATCCACGAACCGCGCATCAACTTCATCAATCATTATTTTGACCTACAAGGACTGCCGCCGTTGGCACGTTTGCAAGATGTCGCTTTGCAATCCCCGCAAGAGAAAGCCGATGTGGCACTCTTTCTCAAAGAAATGCCCCGTTTTTCACGCAACTATGCAGGTAACGGCCGACCATTCCTCGAAGCCCTAAAAGTAGATTGGCTCGTCGTCTCTTTTCCGACTATTAGCACACATGGCGGACGCAGTCTCGTCAACCGTTATCGGGAATTTTACGCACAGCTCATCGACGGCCACAACTGGCCGACCACCGAACTCATGTTTGATGGCGAACTGGTTTTTTGTTCGCAAAAAAGCGGTCAGTTTGTCAGCACTTCAACTAGTCAGCCTATATCGCCGACTGACTGACCCGCTGACAAACTGACAGCTAAATCCTTAGAAAACCCGGCTATCTGCCTACAGTTCCCCTTTACCGTTTTCGCTTCTTGTCCCTGCATGTTAAAATCGACGGCATGTATGCAAAATATGCAAAAGATTTGAGCCTGGTGATCCCAGTCTATAATGAAGTTGAAAGTTTACGGCCGTTAATTGCAGAAATCCATGCTGCACTTGATGATCTTGGCATCAATTACGAGATCATCTTCATTGATGATGGCAGCTCTGATGGCAGTTTTGGTTTGTTAAAAGAATTGCATGCTGAAGACGGCCGTATCGCCATTATCCGTTTCCGGCGTAATCATGGGCAGACTGCTGCCTTTGCGGCTGGCTTCGATAACGCCCAAGGCCGTTTTATCGTCACGCTCGATGCCGATGGCCAAAATGACCCTGCCGATATTCCCAAGCTGTACGCCAAAATTCAGGCTAATGATGATTATGATGTGGTTAATGGGTGGCGTGCAAATCGGCAGGACGCGCTGCTCATGCGTAAAATCCCTTCCCGTATTGCCAATAAATTGATTGCCACTACCAGCGGTGTGCATCTGCACGATCGCGGCTGTTCGATGCGTATGTTTCGCGCTGAAGTAGTCGCAGATTTGCATTTATATGGCGAAATGCACCGTTTTATTCCTGAAATGTGCAGTTTTGCCGGTTTCAAGCTAACTGAGGAACCAGTAAACCACCGTGCGCGTGCGGCAGGCGTCTCCAAATATGGTATCTCGCGCACATTCCGTGTGATTGTTGATCTCTTCACGATTCTGTTTCTGCGCAAATACAGTGACCGTCCCATGCACCTCTTTGGCAATATTGGCTTCCCGATGTCGGCGCTGGGCTTTTTAATCCTGTTCAGTTTGGGCATGACTAAAATTTGGGCAGGCGTCAGTGGCGGTCGGGATGGTTTTCATGCGTATCAAATTGGTGAACGGCCGTTATTGCTCCTGGGTGTCTTATTTGTCATTCTCGGCGTGCAATTTATTGCTCTGGGTCTTATCGCCGAACTGATCGTGCGCACCTATTATGAGGCACAAGGTAAACACGTTTATTACATTCGTGAGATCGTCGAGAGTGAGGAAGTGTCGCAAGATGTGTAAACAAAGAAAAATTCCCACAGGAAAAATGGAGCCTGATTTTTCTCTGTGTGCTCTGTGGTTCAGAAAATAACACCTCATGAAACTACTGATTATTGGTTTTGATGGTGCAACCTTTGACCTGATTCGTCCCTGGGCACAACAAGGCCATCTCCCTAACCTGGCGAAGCTCATGCAGCAAGGCGTGCATGGCGATTTGCTTTCGACTTTGCCGCCGGTTACCAGTCCTGCCTGGCCAACCTTCATGACCGGTTGTAATCCCGGCAAACATGGTGTCTTCGACTTCATTCAACCCCATGGCGACAATTTCACACTGGTCAACGCAACCCGCATCCGCCAGCCCACTATTTGGCAGCGTTTATCGCAGGCGGGTTATCGTGTGGGCGTGATGAATGTGCCCATCACTTATCCACCAAGTGCAGTCAATGGCTTTTTAATTGCTGGTTTACTCAGTCCAAAGGGCAGCCGTAACAGCTATCCAGACGATCTCATCACACGCTACGAAGCTGAGTTTGGTCCCTATCGTGTGGCTCCCAACATTCAATACAAACCGGGCGTCGAAGCTGAGTTTATCGCTGATTTATATGACTTGATCCATACACGCGGTAAATGGGCATTAGGTCTGATGGATCGAGAGCCGGTGGATGTGCTGATGGTGCATTTCATTGCGATGGATGTGATGAAACATGCCTTGTGGCGTTTCATGGATCATAACCATCCGCGTCATGAAGCCTCTGCGTTTGAACATGCCATTCGTGATGGCTACAAACTGGTTGATGAATATATCGGCAAACTGATGGCGAAATTACCGCCGCAAGCCCACACATTGGTGATGTCTGACCACGGCTTTGGCCCCTTGCTAAACATGGTCAATTTGAATGTGTTTTTGATGGAAAAAGGGTTGATGAAATTAAAGCGCGACCCGTGGACGCAGCTAAAAGCATGGTCATTCCGGCATGGTATCACACCATCAACGGCGTATCAATGGATTGTGCGTTTGGGGTTACAAAATTTGGTGGCAAGTGTTTCAAAAAAAGCGCGCAACGATGTCATTGGTAAGTTTCTGAGTTTTGACAGTGTTGATTGGCAGCGCACAACTGCGTACAGCATGGGGCATGTCGGTCAAATTTATTTGAATGTACGCGGTCGCGACGATCATGGCAGTATTGATCCCGCAGATTATGTGCAGAAGCGGGCTGAGGTGATTGAGGTTTTGGGTAAGCTGCGCGACAACAACGGCCGTTCCATCCTCAGTAACGTGATAACCAGTGAAACCGCATACCACGGCCCCTACGCTGCCAAAGGGCCCGATCTGCATCTGGTACTTGATGATTACAATATGATTGCCTGCCCGCTTTTTGCCACCGAAGGTAAGGTGTTAAGTGAACAGATTCGTGGCGATTCGGGCTGCCATCGTAGTGAAGGCATATTCCTGGCACAAGGACCACGCATCAAAACAGGCGAATCATTGCCGGCAAATAATATTCTCGACTTAGC
>JAGRDI010000348.1 GCA_020432765.1 Anaerolineales bacterium
CAGCCATAGAGGCAGTATTGTACTGCTAGTTTTATGGATTGGGAAGATTTTTTTCGGAGTCTGGCGAATAAATTCACTGTCTATAAATACAAAGTCGACCTACGTCGACTTAAATCTAGACCGTGAAGGCGGTCTTCGTATTCATGGCTGCGGTTTCAACTGCCGGGCGTGTTTAGCTTTCTAACAAGCGGTAAATATCCCACACGATCGGCCAGGTGCAGAAACCCTGATTAGCCAACATCACCGCCTGCACACCATGTGCCGGATAATAAACGCTTTTGGCGCTGACACCATTGTCTTCACCTTCACCCAAATAAAAGGCAATTTCTCCTTGATTGTTCAGTGCAAAATAGACAGCAAAACCGTATTTGTAATCAAAGCCCTGATTGTGACGATAAAAAACTTGTGGTGTTTGGAATGCTTGTGTTAATTCTGGTGACAGTAGTTTGCCGCTGCGTACGGCCGTCCAAAAACGTTCCATATCCGCGGCAGTTGTGTATGCATACCCGTCAGGCGATCCCAGCGGTGGGCGCATGTAGATACATTTGCGCCAGACAGTGATGTCGGGTTGGTTGTCCTCAATTTTCTCATACCCGATGGCAACGTCGGGATAGACGCCAGCCATGTGCAAAAAATCGCTGTGACGCATGCCGGCGCGTGCAAAGATATGCTCACGCACATAATCGCGATAACGTTGGCCGCTTGCTTTTTCGATCATCAAACCAAGCAGGATAAAACTCACATTGTTGTAACGTACACCTTCCCCGGGTGCGAAGTTGGGTGGTTTGTGGATGAATTGGGGCAAAAAATCGGCCGTTTCGGTGACCATATAGCTGGGGCGTTCTTTCCATAAGTCGGCATAATCTTCACCATTTTCTTCTTCGGCGTCGTCGCCAATGCCGGATGAATGGGTTAACAGATGATAAACGCTGACAGCATCGGAAATGGTTGTATCCTCGATGCCAAGAAAGGGGATAACGGCCGTTTCCAAATCAAATTTACCTTGATCGATGAGTTGTAGCGTGGCAGCGGCCGTAAACAACTTGGTCATCGAAGCCGTATCGAAACGCAAATCCAGATGGTTGCGTATTTTCCAAGAGCGGTCAGCAAAGCCATATGCACCGGCAAACAGTTCATCGCCGTCACGAGTCAAGCGTACAATCCCGGAAAATTGTTCTTTTGTCGTACGCTCAATTAGTAATTCTTGTAAAGTTGTAAAATTCATAGTCTAGACACCTTTTTCGATTATATTAATTTGTGCAATTCGTGAAAAATTTATCTGTAATGGGCTGTTTTTTTTAGACACCAACTATTCCCTAAAATCACAAGCCTTGGGCGATTAGATACTCGCTGGTTTCAGAGAAACTGAAGAGGCTGTCATTGTTGGCTGCTGCAACATGCGCATGCCATTGAGGGTCACCAGTATCGAGACGCCCACATCAGCCAATACAGCCATCCACATTGTGCCCACTCCGGCCAAAACCAGCAGTAGGAAAATAAATTTAATGCCTAAAGATAGGATAACATTCACAGTGACAATGCGCATGGCGGTGCGGCTGAGTTTGACAGCAAATGGCAGCGACAGTAAATCCGCACGCATCAAGGTGATATCGGCGGTTTCCATCGCTTGTGCCGTATTGCCAATTGCAATACCAACCGAAGCTGCCGCTAATGCCGGTGCGTCATTGATGCCATCGCCGACCATGGCGACATGTTCATATTCTTGCATCAGTTCAGCAACGGCCGTTACCTTATCTTCGGGTAAACATTCTGCTTGCACGGCCGAAACACCCACTTCTACGGCGACTTTTGCGGCTGTCTCTTGATTGTCACCGGTCAGCATGACAAGCTGCTCGAAGCCCAGCGCCTTCAATTCTGTAATGGCTGTACGACTGCTGTCACGCACCGTGTCTGCCACTGAGATATAGCCTTTGTATGTGCCGTCACTGCTCACAAGCATCGTGGTGTAGCCTTGCCCGGCATTACTGCTGACCTCCGCACAATGCGTCGCGTGAGGGATATTTTCATCGAAAAAGAGGTGGCTGCCAATGGTCACACGCTGGCCATCGATTTCGCCTGTTACGCCACGCCCACTCAATGCGGTCACATTGTCAGCTGTCGGATAGTAGGTGTTGACACCGCGTTCTGCGGCAGCGTGTAGGATCGCCTGGGCAATGGGATGTTCGCTGCGTTTTTCAACAGCGCTGGCTAAAGCCAACAAATCATCACACGCATCACACCTGTCAACGGCCGTTTGCATGCAAGCTGCCGCACGGACCACAACAACTGCCGGCTGCCCCTTGGTCAATGTGCCGGTTTTGTCAAAAGCGATTGCTCTCACCCGTGCCAATTCTTCAACATGCGCGCCGCCTTTGAACAAGACACCATTCCGGGCCCCGTTGCTGATTGCACTCACAATTGTCACTGGTGTGCTGATGACCAAGGCACACGGACAGGCTACGACCAATAGTGCCAGCGCTCGATATAACCAGCCTAGTGTCGGATCAGTTGGGTCGATAAATGGCTGTCCAAAAAATAAAGCTGGAATAATCGCAACCAATACGGCAATCAACACAACAGCCGGTGTGTAGTACCGTGCAAAACGATCAATAAACCGTTGTGTTGGTGCTTTTTTGTCTTGTGCGTCTTCCACCATTTTGATCAGGCGGCTGATAGTATTGTCGGCAGCTAAATGAGTGACTTCAATTTCAAGGAAGCCGGCGCCGTTGATGCTGCTGGCGAAAACGGTGTTGCCAACTTGTTTTTCAATAAGGCGGCTTTCGCCAGTGATGGGAGCCTGGTTGATAGATGATGTGCCTGCAAGAATACGGCCGTCCATCGGAATACGTTCGCCAGGTTTGACCAATAAATGATCACCAACGAGCAGCTTGCTGACAGACACGCGTTCTTCAGCACCAAAACCGTTGAGCCGCACGGCCTCGCCAGGTGCCAGTTCCATCAGCCCGCGAATCGAATTGCGTGCACGTTCGGCCGTGTAACCCTCCATCGCTTCACCGATGACAAACAACACCATTACTACGGCCGCTTCGGTGTACGCACTGATAATCACGGCGCCGATCGCGGCAATGCTCATGAGTACGTTGATATTGATGTCGCGATTGATGCGTATAGAACGGTAGGCGCTGATGATGACCGGATAGCCGGCTAATAACATAGCAGCAACGGCCGCAACATTAATCAACACATTGTCAACTCCCAAACCGGGCAGCAGCTCATGGAAAATCAGCCCCGGTAGGATCAATAAAGTAGCGAATAGTGCTAGACGAGTGTCCCGACGCCTCCACATGTATTGGAAGAAGTTTTGGGGAATGGGTGGGAAAACGGCCGTTGTTGCCTCATCTTCTTTGGCCACATCATGCCCCAACTCACGCACACGCGCGATCACAGCATCTTGCGGCACATCCCCTTCCACGCGTAAAATCTCACTGGTAAAAGTGAGCGTACAACTTTGCACGCCGGCCAACTTCGCCACGCCATCTTCAACTGTTTTTGCACAGCCGGCACAATCTAAGCCGGTAATTCGATAAGTCTGCTCGGTCATTTTATGCTCTTAGTCTAGTAGTCAGGTATGGACCACCTAACTACTAGACTCCCTGATTATTTGACTCTATTCTACACCTTCAACTCGAGTTTAAAGTCAAGGGGGGATTTGCATTTAGAAATGAAGATGATAAAAATTCAGATACAGATTAGGTGTTTTCCAAAGCTAGGAA
>JAGRDI010000349.1 GCA_020432765.1 Anaerolineales bacterium
GTATAAAATCAGGACTTTGCGCACGCGCTAATTGGTAGTCCGGATCCTCTGTGAACGGCCAGGTTGTACATAATTCGCTAAATGGAAGCGTTTCATGTGCACGTATAGCCGTTAACAACACGTCCGTATTTGCCGGGTCTGGTTGTTTTTGCTGAGACAACGCCAAGCCCTCGACCAACCAAAAGGGTAAATTGCTGTAACGTGAACCGGCCGCCTGATATAAAAGCATTTGGGTGACGCCGTAAGGCACACTGTTTGCTAGATTTGATTCATTGGATGTGGAGTTTTCGGCGGTTGCAAATACCACATCCCAATCAAAAGAAGTCGACAACTCTGTCCCGATCATACCTTCCATATCTGCTGCAGAAGGGTAAACAACCACAGCATAAGGTGTCACTCCCTCAAGTGGCAAATTAGGAGCTAATTGTGCTGATGTTTCTGCAACCAGATCAAGTACTTCCTGTCCAAAAAATGGCCCTTGCCCACTCCAACGCGCCGTCACCCCATTTTGGGTCATCTCTTGCCACATGAATGCATTATCTGCATACACAACGGTTTCTTTTGGTGAAGCAACTTCACCGTCTTCCGTTTCCACTATCCACCAATATTCAATTGTGCTAAATGGGGGCAAGTTTAATTCCGAGAGATCGATCTTTTGCCGGGAGCGAAAGGGGGCACCAATAGCAAAAGGCGCCTCTAAGACAAGCGGGGTGGTTGCATTCTCAGGCAGCACAAATAATGTTACCCCGGATGCAATGCCCAGATTTGAAACTTCAAGTAAAAAGCGCATCTCCTGTCCGAATTCATATTCGGCCGTAGAAGAAAACTTAAACTTGCTGCTCTGCTGATCCGGTGCTTGTAGGCTCAGCGGGAACAAAGTTGCTAACAGGATAAAAAATATGCTGAATGCGTTCACAAACCTAATAATGTTATCGCCAAAGCGATGGTAAGCGGGCTGATGAGTGTCGCCACAACCACAATACCGGTGACAACAGTGGCCTTCAACCCAAATTCAGTCGCTAAAACGATGGTAAAAACGGCCGGAGGCATGCTGGTTTGTACAATCGATGTACTGCGCCCAAGGCCTTCTAATCCAATAAAAGTCGCCACTACCAAACCAATGATCGGCCCTAGCAACAGCCGCATGCTGATGGCAGGAACAGCCAGGCGTATATTGAAACCACCTTGCAGATCAGCCATTTGCATGCCCAAAACCAATAACATGACCGGGATGGCACCAG
Source organism: Anaerolineales bacterium (assembly GCA_020432765.1). Classification (GTDB taxonomy): domain Bacteria; phylum Chloroflexota; class Anaerolineae; order Promineifilales; family Promineifilaceae; genus JAACFF01. Next base: position 1,242 of record JAGRDI010000349.1, read on the forward strand.
CGCCAGCTACTTCAATTGCGCTCATCAAGGGCCGTGGAACAGGTATGTTTAAACTATACACGATCACTGCTCCAAATGCCGCATAAACAGCGGGTAAACGAATCATGCGTTTAAGTGCGTCGCGCCAATGCAAGCTCCCCAAAGAGGCAATGAACGCGCCCAGCGTATAAACCAGCATAGTACTGGTAGCATAATAGACGATTGCACGCGATACACCAGCATCACCATAACGTAAATTAACCAAAGTAAGGCCAAAATTGCCATTATTCACAAACATAGTCACGATCATGAGTACGGCCGTTTCGCGACGCGACAATCCCAAAACACGCGCCACCATAAATGCCAGCACGCCCATCGTTCCAATTGCTAAAACCGCAAACAAACCCAAATCTAATAGTTCATCACCAAGCAATTGCGAATTAACCAAAGATGCAAATACAAGACAAGGGCTTAAAATATTAAAAACAATGCCGGAAAGTGACTTTTTGTCCACCGGTTTCCAGCGTTGTAATCCATATCCAAACCCAGCAACAATCAGAATTGGTAAAATATTTTGGGTGAAGACCGTAAAAATTTCACTCAATGGGGAGGCTGCCAATCGTCACCGAAAATGTCGTCTAAATCAAAATCTAGTGACATCATCTGTGCTTCACTCACGGCGTCATCAATGGCATCATGCAGCTCTTCCAAATCGGGATCATGTAAAAAATCATCCAAGATTTCCAAGGCGTGTGCATCACCAATTTTTCCCAGCGCAGCAATCGCATTGAGGGCAACGTCTTCGTCTTCGTCTAAAACCAGATCCGTAAGTGAACTACTAAAATCACTGCTGCCAATCTCACCAGCGGAACGAGCTGCGATTGCACGCATCTCTTCATAAGGGCTTTCCATCTCATCGATCACAATCGTCACCCAACGCGGATCAGCACTGTTACCCATCGCAAAAACGGCGCTCAACTGCATTTCATACGAACCGCTTTCATAAGCATCTGCGAGCAGCTGCGAAATTTGTTCCGTATTAATAACACCTAAGGCTTCCAATGCAGCTCGCCGCGTCGCCAAAACTGCATCCGGGTGATTATAGGCTTCCAGTAACACTTTGATCAGCAGTGGTTCAATAGCATCGGGCAGTTCACCCCACTGTGCCATCATTAAATAATGGGATAAAGCAGCGGCAGCCGCCGCACGCACTTCATGCGATTCGTCATTTTGCAGCAAGGCGATAATGGCTGCCATGATTTTTAGATCATCCGCATCCCATAAACCATCTAAGGCAGCTATGCGCACAGGTGGATATGTATCTTGCAAACAATAACCAAAGAAGCGTGAAAAATCAACAACGAAATCATCCTCAGAAATATCCGCCAAATGACGCGTAACCGCATGGCGACGCTCATCCTCAGCAGCGACCCATTGGTGCTGTACGGTTTGCACGTCGGCGTCAGAAAGGTCAGACAGGCGTTTTAAGTGTTTAAAGGGGATATCTTCGGCCGTTAATAGTTCAGCCAGCACCTCTGCAAAGGATAGTTGTTCAGTTTCATTTTCCATAATGTACCTCGTTAGAATTTTAGGGTCTTCAGGATTTCAGGGGATTGACGCTAATATTGCGTATTTCATATTGCGTATCTAGCGAGAGTTACACAATACGCTGTACGCAATAAGGTAACCTCCCACGAATTCCCAAAGAGCCGAATTTTAATACAATTAGAGCGTATCACGCACCTTTTGGGTGAACGCAATACGCTCTATTTTAAGCAACTATGCGCAAATAAATTAGCAGTTCTTTTAGACGCAAGACAAAAAACGAAAATTCGGTCATTCGTCCTTCGTCCTCTATCAAAATTTTTAGTGAATAACAAATAACTTCTACGGAATGATCGGGTTAACTATATCCTGAAAGATCATAAAGGCCATCAAACCCAGCAATACCAACATGCCAACTACATGTACCATGCCTTCGCGTTCAGGCTCAATACGACGGCCACGCACAGCTTCAACAAGAATAAACATAATGCGGCCACCATCCAAGGCCGGAATAGGTAACAAGTTCGTCAAACCTAAGGCGACATTGATAAAAGCAGCCATGGTCAATAGTGGGTATAGATTACGGCTGGCAGCTGAAGCTTCGGCTGCCTGACCAGCAATTTGACTAATACCAATCACACTGACGGGGCGTGCTTCAGCGGGTGTGATTTCGCCACTTATGAGCATGCTGGGTAAACGGCCGTATAACGATATATACTCCCACATAAAAGCCAAAGATCCAGTTGCCGCTTCCAGCGGGTTCTGACTGATGCGCTCACCGCCAGATGCGGCCGTTAGGCTTACACCAATCGGTCCTTCAACAGCTGGATCATATTCACCTTCCACACGAGGGACAAGCGTGACAACCTTCTTTTCTCCGTTGCGGCTGATGAGCAGTTCGACAGGTTCACCCGCGTAGGTTTTCACCATATCAACTAAAACAGATGTATTTTCTATCTTTGTACCATTTGCTTCCAAAAACACATCACCCGCGATAAGTCCAGCAGCTAAAGCGGGTGAATTATCATCAACGCCACCAACTGCAATCGCCGGCTGTCCCAACATTAAAGCAATCCAAAAAATAAGAAGCGCCGCAATAAAATTGGCACCAGCGCCCGCAAACAAAACAAACAAACGCGCTCGTTTTGATGCACTTGCAAATCCGCCCTCAACGTTAGGGTCATCTTCACCCGAAGGACGCACAAAGCCACCCAGCGGAATCCAATTCAAGGAATAGATAGTGCCATTGCGTTCAGCAATTTTCAACGCACGCGGCGGTAAACCAAATCCGAACTCTTCAACACGGATGTTGGACAATTTGGCAGCTGTGAAATGCCCTAACTCATGAATAAGAACCACTGGGGTTAAGATGATAAAAAAGCCGCCAAGTGCCCAAAGAAATGATAAATCTGACATGGAATATTCCTAATACTTTGCCATAGAATTACAAGGATTAAGAAATTATATGATCTAAAACCCGTTAAAATCTCTCGTCATTCGCAGCAAAAATCAAAACCTGAATAGATAATGCAAACGTAAACTCCATCAAACATTATACGCAAGAGCATCTTAGAATAACAACAATCACAACGAGGTTTAACCGCTTTCTAACCAGTAAAGCTAAAAAGGCCAAAAAACCGGCAAGAATACAAGCATAAGCAGCCAAATTAAAATCGTTAAAGGCACACCCACACGTGTGAAATCAGAGAAACGATAACCGCCAGGCCCATAGACTAAAATACAAACCTGGTGCCCGATCGGAGTCACAAATGCGCACGAAGCAGCCAACGCAACACCCATTACATAAGCATGTGGATCAACTGCTTGACTATAGGCAGTTTGAATGGCGATGGGTGCAATCAATACGGCCGCAGCTGCATTGGACATAAATGCAGTCAAAACGCCTGTCAAAATAAATATTCCCAGCATTACCCCGCGCGGTCCAAAACCACCAGTCAGCGTGACAATCCCGTCAGATAACATTAGTGCCGTGCCTGTCGTCTCCATCGCGATCCCCAACGGTAACATGCCGGCAATCAAGAACACAGATTTCCATTCGACCGATTTATAAGCCTCATCCATTGTTAGACAACCGGTCAGTACCGATATGGCTGCCCCTAAAACAGCTGCGGTCGCTATATGTAACACGCCGAAAGCGACCAATGATATCATTGAGACAAAAATGATTAAGTTTATGGGCGCTTTATGCAAGCGCGGGCTGGGACCTTCAGGCGGACGCAGCAGTAAAAAGGCATTGTCATCGCGCAAATCCTCAATGCGTTCGCGACGGCCGTGTACCAACAAGGTATCACCCAATTGCAAAGGCACTTCAGATAAACGGCCAACAATTGGCTCTTCATTGCGCCAAATTGCTAAAACTGTTAAGCCATAACGACTGCGAAAATTCATTTCATCGATATTTTGTCCAATAAAGCGTGCCAACTGGCTAACCACAATTTCTGCTACAGTCGCTTCGGGCGATTTCAAGTCTGCATCACGAATCGTTTCAGGTAAAATTGTGATGCCACCCGTTTCCTCCAGCATCAATATGCGTTCATGCTGTCCTTCGACAAATAAAATATCACCGCTTTCAATATGTATATTGTGAATGGGTCCGAAAGACGACTGTCCGTTGCGTTGCAGCCCCATGATAGTTAACCCAGCTTTCTCACCCAATTGTGTCTCGCTAAAAGTCTTTCCAATATAGGGAGAATTGGGTAAGACATGCACTTCTGCAAGGTAATCACGCAATTGATATTCCTGAACCAAATCTTCGCTATGCACATGAGTGGCAGAATACCCTGGCAACAAGCGCCTGCCGATGAGCAGCATGTAGATCACACTACTGAATAAGATAATTAGGCCCAAGGGGGTAAAATCAAAGAGGGAAAATGGCTCTAGACCAGCCTCAAGTAAAGCAGCGCTTGTCAACAAATTAGGCGGCGTGCCGATCAGAGTCGTAATTCCCCCCAATAAAGAGCCAAATGCCAGCGGTATCAATAATTTTGAGATAGGCACATTGGCACGTTTACCCAATGCGACCGTGACAGGCAGCATGACGGCGGCGGCGCCAATATTATTCATAAATGCCGACATCCCACCCACCGCCAGCATCAGAACAAATATCAAGCGTGTTTCGCCTGTACCCGCGACTTTTCCTAAATATTTTCCCATGTAATCGGCGATGCCTGTATGGGTTAAGCTGGCACTCACGATATAGATCGCCCAGACAGTTATCACGGCTGGATTGGAAAAACCGGAAAAAGCTTCTTCGACAGTGACCAGCCCGGTGAGCAACAATGCCAAGAGCACCAGTAAGGCAACTAAATCGGCTCTTATACGCTCAGTTGCAAAAAGGATGATTGCCACGATTAAGATAAATAAGGTGAGAGCAATATCAAAGGTCATTTGTGTTTACTTGGGTAACATTTTTAAAAATCCAGAGCTGCCATCCTCTCGCGTGAATAGGTCACTGGCTTCAATAAATAAACCTTTGCCCACAGCAGCTTTCGTGCCATCTGGCAAACTAATCTCACCACGAGCGAATAATTTACGGCCGTCTCTGTCACTAACACGCCCTGTGACTACCAAAGACACACCCAATGGCACTGGGCGACGGAAATCAATGTTTAAATTGGCAGCCAACACCATATGACCAGCATGCCAAACGGCCGTACCCATGACCTCGTCCAACAAGGCTGCAAGAACCCCGCCGTGTGCATGACCCGGCGGACCTTGTTCAGACTCAGTTAGTACAATTTCAGTGATAATAGAGTTATCTTCACGTGCATACCAACGCACACCCAAGCCTTTGGGATTCTCTGATCCACATATAAAGCAAGACCCATGTTCTGGAAGCTGTTTCATACTTTCTCTCCTGAAAATAAAGGGTTTTCATTGCTTTTGGTGTGCAATAGCTCATGAAAACTCCTTGTAAATATATGCCTTTCAACTATACACACCACCATTGATCCGACAAGGTGTAAGTAGAATTGTAATTTTAGCAAACTATACATAGTTGACAGTTATCGCAGTTATCGTTAAGATGTTGCGGTTGGCAGAAAGTTTCTGCCGTTGGGCATTAACAGCGCATGGGCCATTTATTTGTGGTGAAATACAAACAAATGGCTGACGAGGTGAAGGTTCCCCATCGTCAAAGTGGGACTAAGTTAGTCGAAACGGCTAATGAAAATCGAAAGATCAGCGGATGCCTTCCAGAGATCCACACTCTGATTACTTGCCCCTTCAAATGAGTATTACGTCAAACCGATTTGGGTAACCAAGCGACAAATCGTAATACATGTGGCGCGAAAAGCGGTCAGCATTTCAGCAAAGCTGACTCATACAATTTGAAGGGGCGTCCCCACGCAAGAAGTAAAACGCGGGTACGCCACATATTAATTGCCAGACAATGACAATGCTGCAGTATTTTGTCATTGTTTGGCGCTATAAACCTGGAGGTTTTTTATGTGTGGTATTGTTGGTTATATCGGATCGCGTCAGGCACCAAATGTCGTTTTGCATGGTTTAAAGCAGCTTGAGTATCGTGGTTATGATTCTGCTGGTGTGGCAGTGATCGAACAGAATGGGCATATTGCTCTGCGACGTGATGCTGGTAAGTTGTCTAATTTAGAGTCTCTCCTAATTTCGTCGCCGCTGAAGGGGCATATTGGGATTGGCCATACACGCTGGGCAACACACGGGGAGCCAAATGCACGTAACGCACATCCGCATATGAGCATGGACGGCCGTGTCGTTGTGGTACATAATGGCATTGTCGAAAATTTCCTGGAATTACGTGAAGAACTTGAAGATGAAGGCGTCAAGTTCAGCTCAGATACTGATACAGAAGTGATTGTACAGTTAGTTGAACGACATTTGGGTGGGGGTGTTGATCTGGAAACGGCCGTACGTCAAACCCTAAAATTGCTCAAAGGTGCCAGTGCCGTGGTCGTCATGAATATTGACCATCCTGATGAGCTCATTTGTGCACGGTTAGGCAACGCAGGCGGCATCACCATCGGCCTTGGCAATGATGAAATCTTCATCGCCTCAGACATCCCTGCCATTCTCGAATACACTCGGCGCATGATCTTCCTTGAAAATCGTCAAATGGCGCGTCTTACCCGTAACGATGTGCAGCTTTCAGACCTGAACGGCCAGGCAATAGCACCTGAAGTTCACACCATTTCTTGGGACCCGGTTAGTGCGGCCAAGGGGGAATTCAAACATTTCATGCAAAAAGAAATTTTCGAACAGCCACGGGCCTTGATCGATACGCTGGGTGGTCGTGCTGATTTTGAAAACGGCCGTGTAAATTTGCCCGAAATGAACCTGACACCAGAATTGGTTCAAAATTTGCGCAAGATTTTTATTATCGCTTGCGGCACGAGTTACTATTCAGGTTTGGTGGGCAAATACCTAATCGAATCAATTGCGCGTGTGCCGGTCGAAGTGGAATATGCCTCTGAGTTCCGTTATTACAATCCGATCATCAATTCGAATACGGCCGTTCTTGCGATCACACAATCTGGGGAAACGGCCGATACGCTGGCGGCTTGTGAGCAAGCCACAGCGCAAGGTGCACACTTGTGGTCAATTGTCAATGCCTTTGGCAGTCAATCGATGCGCATTTCTGATGGGTACATCCCCATGCAGGCCGGCCCCGAAATTGGCGTTGCCAGCACCAAAGCGTTTACCAATTCCATCATGGACTTATACTTGCTAGCGTGCGCATTGGGCGAACTGCGTGGCACGATTTCGCCCCAACAATTACGCCAACTCGTCGAAGATACAGCCCGTATTCCCGATCTCGCTGGACAAGTTTTAGATCGCGACCAGGAATACGAAGAACTCGCTAATCTCTTTTTCAAAGCCAATGACTTTCTCTACCTGGGTCGTGGCATCAACTACCCCATCGCACTCGAAGGTGCATTAAAACTCAAAGAAATCAGTTATATCCATGCTGAAGGGTATCCAGCCGGAGAAATGAAACATGGCCCCATCGCATTAATTGACACGTCTATGCCCGTTGTTGCCATCGCGACAAAAGACTCGCTATACGAAAAAATGATCAGCCAAATACAACAAGCCAAGGCACGCGGTGGTGTTGTTATTGCGCTGGCAACCGAGGGGGATCAAACCATTTTGCGCGAAGCAGATCACGTTATTTATGTGCCCAAAACCCCCCCCTATTTAGCACCGATTATCAATGTACTCCCCTTGCAGCTGCTTAGCTACCACATCGCGGTACGCCGAGGTGCAGATGTCGATCAACCACGCAATTTGGCGAAATCAGTGACAGTTGAGTAAATTCACCACAGAAAACGGTGGCAAGGCGGCAAAGTAAGCATCCTGACAAAATGACCCTCTTTGCAACTCTGTCACCGTGTTTAACATTGTGCCCTTTGAACCTTGAC
>JAGRDI010000350.1 GCA_020432765.1 Anaerolineales bacterium
GTCGCTGCCATCAAACAAGCAGCCGACAAAGTGGGCATGAACTATACGATAGAAGAGGGCGAAGCCGCTTTTTATGGCCCTAAATTGGATTTCATCTTCCGGGATGTACTCAAGCGTGAATGGCAGCTGGGCACGGTGCAGGTTGATTTTTTACTGCCGGAACGTTTTGATCTGGAATATACGGGCGAAGATGGCCTTAAACATCGCCCGGTGATGATTCATCGTGCGCCGTTTGGCAGCATGGAACGTTTTGTTGGTATTTTGATCGAACACTTTAACGGCGCTTTTCCGCTGTGGCTGTCCCCAGTCCAGGTGATGATGGTGCCGATTGCCGACCGGCATATCGAATATGCCCAAGTGGTTGCCACCCAACTGCGTGCCGCTGGTATGCGCGTGGAAGTGGATGCCAGCAGCGAGCGTATGAATAAAAAGATTCGCAGTGCGCAGATGCAGAAGATTCCGTATATGTTGGTTGTCGGTGATAAAGAAGCTGAAGAAGGTGCGGTGGCTGTGCGCACACGCGACAATGTGAATCGTGGTGCGACCCCAGTGGCCGAATTCATCACCCATGTCACGACCCTGATCACTACCAAATCGATGGAGTTATGAGCGGATAATTTGTCTAGCAATAGATTGTGATTTCTAATGGCCGCTCACAAGAGCGGCTTTTTTTATATAAGTTAGTTGATTGTAGCCCGATTTTGTAAATCGGGGGCGATTTGCAAAATCGCCTAACATGGAGGTTAGCATGTCAAAAGCAGAAAATGTTCCTTATGTCGAATCCAACCTGTATCGTCTGCGCCATACGGCCGCACACATTTTAGCAGCGGCCGTTTTACAACTCTATCCACAAGCCAAGCTGGGCATTGGCCCACCTATCGCTGACGGGTTTTATTACGATTTTGATCTGGGTGTTGATGAAGAGGGCCAGGCTATCACGTTCAAAGCAGATGACTTGCCGCGTCTGGAAGCTGGCATGCGACGTGTTATTGGGGCGCAATACCCGCTTGTATATCGTGAAATCGGTCAGACAGAAGCGGCAACGCTGTTTGCTGATCAGCCCTACAAGCTGGAATTGATTGCTGACTTACTCGCTGATGATGAAGAAAGAGAGGAAACGGCCGTACTCTCTACCTACCGTCTGGGTAATTTTGAAGACCTTTGCCGTGGGCCACATGTTGCCGATACGGGCAACATTCCGGCCGACAGCTTCAAACTGATGAGTATTGCCGGGGCGTATTGGCGCGGTGATGAGCAACGGCCGATGCTGCAGCGCATCTATGGTACAGCCTGGCCGAACAAAAAAGCCCTCAAACGCCATTTGGCTTTGCTCGAAGAAGCCAAAAAGCGGGACCATCGCAAATTAGGCCGCGAACTCGAAATCTACATCATGGATGAAGAAGTCGGTCCTGGTCTGCCGCTGTGGCTGCCCAATGGTAACATCTTGCGCGAAGAACTGGCTAAATTAGCGTATGAAATGGAAGCCAAAGGCGGTTACCAGCGTGTTTCCACGCCGCACATCGCTAAAGAAGCGCTTTACTTGCGCAGCGGCCACCTGCCCTATTACGAGGACGAGATGTATGCGCCGATGGACAAAGGCGGCAGCCGCTATTTCCTCAAGCCGATGAACTGCCCCTTCCATCACAAAATCTTTGGCAGCAAACCGCGCAGCTATCGTGATATGCCCGTGCGACTGGCTGAATATGGCATGGTCTATCGCTACGAAGCCAGCGGACAGTTGTTTGGTCTGATGCGCGTGCGTGCTGCCGAACAAAACGATGCGCATATTTATTGTAGTGAAGCGCAGTTGGAGGTGGAGTTTACGGCCGTTCTCGATCTATACCGTTATTACTTCGATCTCTTTGGCATCGAGCGCTTTGAAATGCAGTTAAGTAAGCACAGCAAAGCCGGGTTGGGCAAAAAATATGTAGACAATGAAGTGATGTGGATCAAAATCGAGTCCCAAATACGCGAATTTATGCTCAACAGCGGCATTCCTTTTGTGGAAGCAGAAGGGGAAGCTGCTTTTTATGGTCCCAAAATCGATGTGCAAGTATGGAGCGCGATTGGGCGCGAGTTTTCCTTGGCGACAAATCAGGTTGATTTTGCGGCAGCAGCAAAATTTGATCTGGCGTTTGTCAATGAGCAGGGGCAGGCAGAGATGCCTTTATGCATCCATCGTGCCCCATTGGGCAGCCATGAGCGGTTCATTGGCTTTCTGATCGAACATTATGCAGGCAAATTCCCAGTCTGGCTGGCACCCGAACAGGTGCGTATTATTCCCATCACAGATGCACATAACAGGTATGCGAAACAGGTTGAGGAGCAACTCGCCGCAGCACATATTCGTGTGCAGGCTGATTTGGGTGCAGATCGAATGAATGGCAAAATCCGGCAGGCACAAAAAATGCAGATACCGTATATGTTGGTTGTGGGTGACAAAGAGATGGCAGCGGGGATGGTCTCGCTGCGGAGACGCGACGGCCGTCGTCAAAACAACTTATCCATCCAAGAATTCAGCGCCCATGTCGTCAATCAAATTGTCACGCGTTCACTTGAGTTGTAGCTACCAAACATAACACAGCGCCTGGACTCACTTTGCATGCACTTAGGGTTTGCCCGTTTACCAATGTCCAATGTTAAAAACGGGTAAACCCTAAGGAAGCGTCCACATATAAATTAGGGATAGAAAGACGCTTCCGCAAAGCAATATTCGATCCAAATCGTTCAGTTAATTACAAATGTTGCCTAAGCAGTTGTCGGCTCTAATTCAGTTGGCACACCTTCAGCAGCAGTCACCGGTTCATGCAGTACACGATAATTGATAAAAATGGTTGTCACAAATAACAGCAATGCTGTCGCTTGATGGACAAGCGCGATCCAGGTAGGCACAAAAAACCAAACCGTAAGGGCACCTAGTAAAATTTGTACTCCAACGAGACCCACCATCAAAATAATACTCTGATGCAGTTGGCGTGAATAACCGCGTTTGCGGGTCAAATAATAAAGAATAATGGACACAGCTAAAACGACAATCGCAAACCAGCGATGGATAAAATGTACTGTTGTCGAAGCCGATACTAAATTCAACCACCAAGGTTCCACTATGGTCAACATGCCTGGCGGTACCAAGACACCAAACATCAATGGATAGGTATTTGACACATGCCCTGCTTTCAATCCGGCCATGAAGCCACCGTACGCGATTTGCAGAATAAGCACAACCAGCAGAGTTAATGACAAAATAAAAGGTGTCGATTTGACCGCACCGGGAACACGTTTCGGAAAGCCAGACAAATGCTGCAATGCCATCCAGACAGTCAACCCCAGCAACAGCAGCGCCGTTAATAAATGGAAAGTCAGGCGATAATGACTGACGGCTGGATTATTCACTAGGCCGCTGCTGACCATATACCAGCCCAACCAGCCTTGAAAGCCAAACATCAACCCAATCAACACATAAACGGCCGATTTGCGCCACGGAATAATGCCTTTTATCAAGAAGTAGAGCAATGGAATTGCCACAATCAGGCCTGCAAAACGAGCAATGAGGCGGTGAATATATTCCAGGTAAAAAATCTCCTTATACTCTTCCAGCGTCATTGTTGCATTCACTTTTTGGAACTCTGGGGTCTCCTGGTATTTTGCGAATTCCGTCTCCCAGGCCTGCTGACCAACCGGTGGAACAACACCGCTAATCGGGTTCCATTCAACAATTGACAAACCAGAGCGTGTCAGGCGCACAAAACCGCCAAACACAACCAAACCCATAATCAACACAGCAACGACAATTAACCAAATCGTCACCATTTTGTTTTCCTTTTTAGACATAAACTTTTGATCCTCTTTTATCCACAACAGGAGTCATGAACGACTTATCTATCTATCGGGTAGACAAGTTGTTCATATACATCTTTCAACATTGTCACCAATCACGTGGTGCAGCTGCGGCACACTTTTTGCACGTCAATTGATATCCAATGAAACGGTCGCGTCCTTCTTGCGTCAGCACCCATGGACGATTGACGAATGGCGGATTATGGCGCACATGCTGTTGATGACGGCATTCTAATTTGGCTACCCAATCACCAAGTTCATCTTGTCCAAACCCTACAATATGTCGTTTCATTGTATTTATAAATGGAGTCTGGCGAATTCTAGACCTGTCAGGTTTCTATCACGAGCAGCGTGTGAACAAATTGATCATAAAACCTGACAGGTCTCCTCTGGTAAAATAAAAACGCCAGTTTCCAGTTTGTGACACGAATTTTCCTTCATTCTCGTCAAAAATCAAGCGGCTAACGCCCGCATCGACCCTTGCTCGCTAAATGTTTTACCAACAATAAATATTAAAACAAAGCCAATGCTCAGCAAGCTCAAAATGTGTGCAACGTTGCGTATTATTCGATAACGCCTTGTTCTTCAGTCATGCTTTGATCGGCCTGCCAACCATTTCAGCAAGAAACCAACTGCTGCCACCGCCACAATGATGACAGACCCTATGCCAGTTTGCCGGACCTGTTTATCTGCCTCGATAGGATCCCAGCCATTATCGATCAGCGTCCATTTCAAAAGTGTACCACCATCTACAAGTGAGATTGGCATTAAGCTGCCAAATAAGATGAATCCATGGCTAACGCATGAAATCTCTGCCAATTCCCGACTGGTTGAGCCTGTTTTTGAAACCCAGCGCCAAAGCAGGCTTAACAACAGACCCAAGCTGCTAAAGAGCGGGCCGCCTGTAGCACGCAGCCGGTGCTGATCGGGCGAGACATCATTGTAAAAATAAATGGTACGTGGCATATCGGCTGCCAGTCGAATTTCATCCATATCTGCCCAGGCTGCCTTGGCGCTAACCGTATGCGCCAAAGCGTGACCCAAATCAGCTATCAAAGGAAATGGCAGCGAGACTGTGCCAATTAATACACATTTGGGCCAAGATCGTTTTGGTCGGCGCCATTTTGCCAGCCAAATCAAAACCGGCCAACTGCTCAACCACATTGGCCAGAAAGACGGCCGTACCTTCACCGGCACGCCATTAAAACGGAATAACACTTTAGCATCACGCCATTCTTGATTCATCACGTCCATCCTTTTATTGTACATTTGCTGCCTGATCCGGCGGGATTGTTGGTTCTTTGGCTCCCCGGAAACGGCCGTTTCAATATCACACACTCTTGTGTCCACATTTTTGTGTCCACATTTTCGTGTCCACATTATGCCATAAATATAGACCCCTTGTCACGTATCATTGCTGTCTGTGTGCGGGGAGAAATTGTTGATATGAGAAAAGGACTGAGCCTGTCGAAGTCCGGACTTCGAC
>JAGRDI010000351.1 GCA_020432765.1 Anaerolineales bacterium
CGGAGGGCGGCGTGTGGGCGCTGGCCAGCAGTGACCGCACAGGTGATGCTTTACGCCAGCAGGCACAGCGGCTGCCTGAATTGGAACGGCCGCATATTCTGATTGGCTCCTTACCCGAATTAACCACGCTGCTAACCTTGCGCGGTGAAGCAGATTTGCGCTTTGATCGCATTATTGGTCGCAATGTATTTACCCGTGATGTCGGGCGTTTGCCGGAGACTTTGGTGGAATTGAAGGAGTTGTTGGGGGAGAACGGCCGTTTTTGTTTCATCCAAATGATTCCGCGCCACACGCAGCGCCTGTATAAGCTGGTTGATTGGACGGGACATGATGAATTGAGTGCGCGAGTAACGGCCGTTGAGGAAGCGATATATCATGATGCCAGCGATCCGTTGGTGAATTGGGATGAAAATGATTTATTAGCAGCTTTTGGTACTGAAGTTGAGATACTTGTTGAACAGCAAGTCGAAGAACGCTCAGTTACTGAGTCACAAATAGAACGCTGGTTTACGTTGGATACAAGTGAACGCGTCAGTTATGCTGATCATCTTGTCGCAGCGGGTATTTCAAAACCAGAGCTAGATTTAACGAAACGTCTCTATCAACGTGGCTTGGTCTCACAAGTTGTTAGGTGGGAAACAAAATTCGCTTATATCACCACTTCCAAACAGTAACCTCAAATCAATTGCACATGACATTAACCGCAAGCGCAATCATCGCAGGCACAATCACTTTCATGCGGTTGTGGATTGAATTCAGAGCCATATTTCAACAGCCGCAAACCCTCCAGACGAATTAAATCGGGGAAAAGTGCTTTGTAGATGTTGCAGTTGGGTGATTTGACATCGTAGCGTCCGGTGGCACGATAGGTGAGTGCTGGACAGCCCCCGGCGCAGTAGTAGCGCCAGGTGCAATCGCGGCAGCCTTCTTTTTCTGTTACCGGTAGATTTTGAATGCCAATTGAATCTGTGTTAATGAGTGCCAGGGGATCGGCCGTATCCACATCCGTGATAGTCTGCTCGATTTGCATATGACATTTGGCAACGGCACCATGTTGATCAATCACCAAATATGAATTACCGACACCGCAGGTGCGGTTGTGGGGACTATCCAGCCTGGTGCGGTCGAGCAAACTCCCCAGCAAGCTGTAAGGCGGTAGATTGCGTTCGATAGCTGTGAAGGCAGCACGCATGGCGCTAATAATTTCTGCTTCTTGAAAGGCGAGATCGCCAAATGTTTGCGTACAGTTGTTGTCACGAAAAAAGTTGATGCTGAAGGGGAGTTGACGTGCCAGCAAAAGTTCAACCAGTGTCGGTAAACCTTGTAAATTAAGGCTGGAAACGGTGATCGATATGGAGGGGACAAGGCTATATTTTGCCAGCTTGTCAAGCGAATCCATGACTTTGGTGAATGAACCTTTGCCGTTGATAAACGGCAGTTGTCCATCATGAAAATCATCCAATCCATCAAGCGAAACCATAAGCCGTATGCCATAGTTTTGCAAGTCTTCAATCATGCGATCCGTAAGTCCAACGCCGTTGCTCAAAAGAACGCCATCAAGTGAAAGCTCATTTTTGTTCGCCAGTTCTTGGGCATAACAATGCAGTGTGAGAACAAGTTCAAAATTCAAGGTTGGTTCACCACCGGCATATTTGAGCTTAATACCGCTAAATCCTTGGGCAATTGCGGAACGGAAAACGGCATCAACGGCTTGTTTGCCGCGAGTTAACTCCATTTTGGAAGGTGTTTTATAGATATAACAGTAAGCGCAGCGTAAATTACAGGCGTTGGTGAGATGTAACCAGGCTGTGAGGATAGACGGCCGTTGTGCCAGCAATTCCACTCGTTCTGCGACAGGTCTAATCAGCCCCTTTTCAATTAAATCATCTAGTGCGAGTGAAACAAAGCGTCGTTGTAATTTACGCGGCTGTTTGAAATTATCCAACAACCGCATTTGGGCATTTGTCAATAAGATAACACCCTGGTTGGAAAATGGATCAAAGACGGCAAAATGGCTTGTAGATATCCGTATAATACCGCAAGGCTTGATCAAATTTGTCTTTTTGATGATATAGCCAGGCCCAGTCGCCATAAAGGCTACCTAACTCGTTATTGGCTTCCCATTGACGGATTGGTTCGCTGAAATGGGTAAAGAGATCAACCGCTTGTAATAGATAATCTTCTGCACGGGTGAAGGCATCCTCAGCTTCTTCAATCGTCATCACATCTAGCTTCCACTCATTTCCTTTTTTACGCCAGGAAAAGCCGAGTGCGTTATATGCCAACCCCACACCCCGTTCTGCACCAAGTATTTTACAGATTTCTAGTGCTTCTTCAGACATTTTGATGCCCCAACTAGATTGATCCTGTAATGTAAAAATACGGCCGCGTGTATTTAGGCTCAATGCCAGACGATACTTATGTCCAATTTTACGCCTGATGGCTAAGGCTCGATGCAGTTGAAAGAAGGTGGTCTGAATAAACAGGCCACCTCTTTTGATTTTGTTATAATAGCGCATGGATAATCAACAAGCAGCTTTAAGAGTAGAAGACCGTTCCCTCTACCAACTCCACCCGATCTCCTTCCAACCACATTTCACCAAATTGGGCGAATCCCAAAACCAGGCACTCAAAAACGTCTGATTCTGCTATAATTCCATCCTGAGCGACTAAAAATCAATTATATTTGCCGTGTATCTATCTTCAGCGTACACGAAATGTTATCCATTATGACAAAACCAGATTTCCACATAACGGCCGAACAACATTTTGATGAAATGGTTGCCCTACGGCGCGATTTTCACCAATACCCTGAATTGGGCTTTCAAGAAACACGTACCAGTGGCATTGTCGCGCAGCAGCTGGCCGATTTAGGCTTTGAAGTTCAGCGCGGCTTGGCAAAGACAGGTGTCGTGGGTTTGTTAGTCGGTGCCAGGCCGGGACCGACGATCTTGCTGCGTTTTGATATGGATGCCCTGCCGGTTCAAGAAGAAACCGATCTACCCTATAAATCTGTCAATCCAGGTGTCATGCATGCGTGTGGCCATGACGGCCATACAGCAATGGGATTGACATTGGCGAAAATCATGGCCGAGCAGCAAGCACAAATGGCTGGTACGCTTAAATTTATGTTCCAGCCTGCCGAAGAGGGGTTGGGCGGTGCGTTTGCGATGATTGCTGATGGTGTGTTGGATAATCCCCGCCCTGATGCAGCCCTGGCAATGCATATTTGGACACCGGAACAGGTGGGCAAGGTGCGTATTGTCGATGGCCCCTGCATGGCGTCGTCCAGTGTTTTCACGCTGACTGTGCAGGGCAAAGGTGGGCATGGCGCAGCCCCACATCAGGCCAAAGACCCCATTTTAGCGGCAGCACATATCGTTGTCGCTTTGCAATCTATTGTCAGCCGTAACACAAATCCGCAAGACAGCGTGGTGGTGTCTATTGGGCAGTTTGCCGCCGGGACAACCTTTAATGTGATTCCTGATCGGGCGATTCTAAAAGGAACGGTGCGCAGTTATAACCAGGCATTACACCGCCAGACGTATCGGCGCATTTTGGAAATGGCCCAAAATATGGCGACTGCTTTTAGCTGCACAGCGACAATGGAAACGGTGGCAATTGTAGCGGCCGTCGTGAATGCTGAAGAACCAACGGCCGTTGTGCGCCAGGCCGCCACGCTTGTAATGGGGGCTGAGAATATTGTCGAACACCGTACCATGGCCTCGGAAGATATGGGCTATATTCTGGAAGAGATTCCGGGTTGTTACTTTTTTGTCGGTGGCGGCAACGCGGCAAAAGGATTGACTTATCCCCATCACCATCCTAAATTTGATTTTGATGAACGCGCCATGATTGATGGTGTGGCGCTCATGGCACAGGCAGTGGCTGATTATGTGCTGCCTGTGGGCAACAGCAGATAGGGAAAATAACGGAGTAGGAATTACACGGTCATTCCTGCACAGGCAGGAATCCATAAATTGGGTATTTGCACAAGCAAGTATGACAATAGATATTTGTTCGTTATTTTCTCGTATGAAGACGTGAAAATAAATTTACCAAAAGTTTTTGAAAAACGAAAAGTCGTTTGTTTGGCTGGGGGCGTGGGTGGAGCCAAACTGGCTGATGGGCTGGCACAAATCTTGCCGCCGGAAAATCTAACTATCATTGTGAATACGGGTGATGATTTTCAGCATTTGGGTTTGATGATTTGCCCCGATTTGGATACGGTGATGTATCGGCTTGGCGGCGTGGCCAATGATGAGACGGGCTGGGGACGTGCGGGCGAATCATGGCGGACGATTGCGGAAGTGCAGCGTTTGGGCGGGCCGCGTTGGTTTAGCCTGGGCGATCTTGATCTGGCGACACATTTGATACGCACGAATGGATTGGTGCATGGTGAGACGCTAACGGCCGTTACTCGCAGCCTGTGCCAAAAATTCAAGATCCAACCAGCCATCCTGCCCATGAGTGACCAACCCGCACCCACCATGATCGCTACTGCTGAAAGCGTTTACCCGTTTCAGAATTGGTTTGTAGAGCAGCGCTGGCAGCCACCTGTCAAAGCGGTGCAGCTGCCTGAAGATGTACGTGCGACTGCGGCTGTTGTCAATGCATTGGATCAGGTCGATTATGTGATTATTGCGCCGTCCAATCCGTTTGTGAGCATTGACCCAATCTTGAATGTGTATCCGATTCGGGCGATGGTGGTTGATTTGCCACGTGCGGTAGTGGCTGTGAGCCCGATTGTGGGTGATAAAGCGATAAAAGGGCCAGCCGCAAAGATGATGGCGGAGATGGGACTGCCGGTGTCGGCAGCGGCCGTTGCAAACCATTATGGTGAGCTGATCGATAAATTTGTGTATGATCAACAAGATAAGAGCCTTGCGGCTGAACTGGATATACCCACTTTACAAACTCAAACCATTATGCAAACCGCAGCCGATCGCGCCCAATTAGCCGCCGAAGTGCTGATTTTTGCATACGAGGAGAGTATCTGATCCCAATATATGGACACATGGGCGATCATTCCGGTAAAATCATTGCATGCGAGCAAGAAGCGTTTGGCACATATATTGACGGCTGCAGAACGTGCTGACCTGGTCCATCACTTTTTACAGCACACCTTGTCGATTCTGGAACAGACAACGGCCGTTCAGCAAACCTTAGTCATTAGCAGTGATCCACGCGTTTTGAATCTGGCCTGGCAATATCGCGCCTGGACATTGGCTGAAACTGTTCCGGCCGAAGACCTGTTGGATAGTTTAAATGTGGCCGTAAGTCAGGCGACAACTTGGGCAGCTGTGCAGGGAGCAGCCAGTATCTTGATTTTGCCGGTGGATTTGCCGTTGATGCAGGTTAATGATGTTGAGCGCATGGTAACGGCCGTGCAGCACGCACAACCAAATGGGTGGACACAGCCTGCGAGCATGGCGATTTGTACTGATAAAGTGGGTCAAGGTACCAACGCCCTGTGTATTAGCCCACCCGGCAACTTTACTTTTCATTATGGCCCCGGCAGCTTCCAGAAACATATCGCCGAAGCCGCCCGGCACAACATGAGTGTCCAGATC
>JAGRDI010000352.1 GCA_020432765.1 Anaerolineales bacterium
CAATACATCCTCTTTAACGAGTTGGGGTGGGTCAACACATTCTTACCTTTGATTGTGCCACGTCTCACTGGTGGCCCTTTCTTCATCTTCCTGATGGTTCAATTCATTCGTGGGATTCCGCGCGACCTAGACGAAGCCGCCGAGATCGATGGAGCGGGACGCTTTGCCATCTTTTGGCGTGTCATTCTGCCATTGATGCAGCCTGCACTCATAACGGCTGCCATCTTCTCTTTCTACTGGACTTGGGAAGATTTCCTCTCACCTCTGATCTATCTCAGTGACCCACGACTATACACAGTATCGTTGGCATTGCGCTCGATGTCTGACCCCAATGCCGCTACCAATTGGGGCGCGATTTTTGCCATGGCGACCCTCTCACTAGTTCCTGTCTTTCTCATTTTTATCGCCTTCCAAAAATATCTTGTGCAAGGCATTAGTACGACAGGACTAAAAGGATGATCGTGTCAAATCTTGACCACAACAACAAAACGCAGCGTGCCGACTGGCTCGAACGTTTTCGAACGCTGACAACATTCATCTTGCTCAATATGTTGTGGCTATTTGGTGCGCTGCTGATCGTCACCATTCCCGCCGTGACCGCGGCCCTCTTTGCCGGGATCGCACCGTGGACACAAGGGCGCGAAGCATATAAACCAGCAGCCACTTTTTGGGTAAATATACGTCATTTTTGGCGCAAAGCGACTGTCCTCACATTGATCGATCTGGGTGGCGGATTACTGGTGTTGCTTAATGGCCTGATTTTGCGTCAAATGGATCAAGGGCAACTGCTGACATTAGCGGCAATGAGTGTGACCATTTTAGTGGCGATTGTTCTACTACTGCTGAACGTCTACGCATGGCCACTACTTGTTACCGTCGATCCGCCACTGGGTTTATGGCTCAAAAATGCGGCGAAGTTAGCCCTTTCACATCCATTTTGGGGTGGAGCAATCGTGTTGATGGCAGCGATTCCAATGATTCTCAGCCTTTTCTTGCCCGGTTTTTTCCGCCTTACCTTTATCTTCGCCATTACCGCGCTGATTATTCAATGGGGTGGCTGGCGCATCATTCGACGTTACGTAACCGAGGATGAAATTTTACAATCCTAACAGTTATTACCCGATTTAAAAATCACACACTAACAAGTCATGGCATTTGGAGTGTAAACATACATGAATGAACATAAGCGTTACGCAATTGTCGGCACGGGTTCCCGTGCAGGCATGTTTGTCAAGGCCATCACACAAACCTATCGAGAGGTGGCGGAGTTGGTTGCTTTCTGCGACTTGAGTCAGACGCGCATGGATTGGTATAATGCGCAACTGCTTGAACAGTTGGATATGACGGCACGGCCGACATACCATGCCGATCAATTTGAGCAAATGATCGCCGAAACAAAACCAGAGTGTGTTATCGTCACCACGATCGATGCCACCCATCATACCTACATTACGCGGGCTATGGCGCTGGGTTGTGATGTTATCAGCGAAAAGCCGCTGACCACGGACATCGAAAAGCTCAAGGCGATTTACGCCACCATCGAGCAAACGGGGCGTGCGCTCACCGTCACCTTCAACTATCGTTACGCCCCCGCCTATACCCAATTTCGCAAGTTGGTGATGGACGGCATGGTCGGCCGTCCGCTGCTTGTCGATTTCTCCTGGATACTTGACACAAGTCACGGCGCCGACTACTTCCGCCGTTGGCATCGTGAAAAACAAAACAGTGGCGGTCTGCTCGTACATAAGGCAACCCACCATTTTGATTTGGTCAATTGGTGGATTGATGCGTATCCTAAAAGCGTCTTCGCAGCAGGCAATCTCAGCTTCTATGGCAAGGAAAATGCCACCGCACGCGGCGAGCACTACGACTACATCCGCTACACCAACGAACCGGCGGCGCAAGATGATCCATTCGCGCTCTCGCTGACCTCACAAGACGCATTGAAGGGACTTTATCTCGATGCGGAAGCGGAGACGGGCTATTTGCGCGACCGCAACGTGTTTGGTGAACCGATCACGATTGAAGACACACTGGCTGTCACGGCTCGTTACAGCAACGGGGCAATGCTCTCCTACTGTCTCGTCGCTTATGCGCCCTGGGAAGGTCTCCGTGTATCGATAACAGGCACAAAGGGACGCATCGAAATGGACATTGAGGAAAGCATCACCCACTTGCTCGGTGACGGCGAGGCGTCTGCCAGCAAAGGACCATTTAAGCAAACGCGGATGCGCGTTTTCCCGATGTTTGGTGAGTCGTATGAGGTGCCGGTTCCTGTGGGAGAAGGCGGGCACGGCGGGGCCGATCCCGTCATGCTGGAACAGATATTTTCACCCAACCCGCCGTATGATCCATTTAATCGGGCAGCTTCGCACATCGATGGGGCGGCTTCAATTTTGGTCGGGATTGCAGGCAATCGTGCGCTGCAAACGGGCACGATGGTACAGATCGATGACCTTTTTCCGCTATCGGAGCAAATGGCAAACAAAGCATGAGCCAACGGCCGTTTCGTTTGCGCGTCGATGATTGTGATGCACCTGTTGGGGTGGGTTGGCGTCCATACTTTGGTTGGTTGATTGACGATTCACGTGCTGCTCAAGCACAAATCGCCTACCAAATACAGGTTACAACCATGCACGATGTGCTTATGTGGGACAGCAACAAAGTTGCCGGCGCTGGCCAAAATCATATCGATTATATAGGTCAACCACTACGCTCCGCGACGCGCTATCGTTGGCGGGTGCGGACATGGGACGGGACAGATCAGGTGTGGGCGTGGAGTGATTCGGCCGTATTTACCACCGGCCTCTTTCACAACGACGACTGGCACGACGCACAATGGATTAAGCGCGACAACGACGACCTAGACGATTACACTTGTCTGCGCAAATCTTTTCTTCTCCAAGGCGGCGACGTGCAGCAAGCATTACTGTGCGTCGCCGCTGTGCACCAGTATGAAGTGATATTGAATGGCATGCAAATCGGCCGATCATCCGGCTACCACTACCCCCAATTTCAATATTACAATGCCTTCGATATAACCGGCCATCTGCGACCAAACGCAGAAAATGACCTGGCGGTATTGACCCACTGGTTCGGTGGCGGCCAGGGCCGACCTGCCGGCACACGCGGTCTTCTGCTCAAAGCGATTATCACCCATGCCGATGGCCACACGGTTACTGTCGGCACAGACGCAAGCTGGCAGTGTCACCGCGCTGCCCAATGGCTGCCCGACCAACCAGCCCGTCACGCGCATGAAGGAGTCGGCTACGTCGAAGCGATTCGTGCTGCTTCGACTGCACGCAGCACAAGTTTACGCTACTTTGACTGCGCTCAGCACAAGTTTGCGATTGACGAGGAGTGGCAACCAGTCACTGTTATTGGATCGCCTCCAACCCCTCCATGGACAGGTGAACTGCGCCCTGATTTGACGCGCATTGTTGAGGGTGAGATTGAGCCGGCGCGGGTATGGCAAACGGCCGTTGGGCGCACGCTGGTTGATTTGGGCGCGATTTATGCCGGCCGGCCGAAAATCATCTTTAACGGCCGTGGCAAAGCATCTTTACTGGCAGGCTACACACTCAACGCGGATGACACGATCAACCTATTCCACAATCAGGGAACGGATATGCGTTATTTTGCATATGGGGTAGGAGGTGAATTTGTATTTTTGCCGCAGGAAATGTTGGGGCTGCGTTATCTGGAGATTGTGTGCGAAGAGGGGATTTCGGCCGAAAAAATCGCCTTTCTTGTCCGCCATACCGAATTAGACACAAGCCGTTCTTGCTTCGACTCATCCAACGCAACGCTCAACCAGGTGTGGCACTTTCTCAAACGCTCTATTCTCGTGGGGGCGCAGGAACAATTTCTCGATACACCCACCCGTGAGAAGGGCGGCTTTTTGGTCGATAGCCTCAACGAAAGTCTGGTGGCGATGGCGGCCTATGGTGAACGCAAATTGACACGCCGCACGCTGCATGAATTTCTCGATTCGCAAACCCAGTACTGGCCCGACGGCCGTCTCAATGCTGTTTATCCCAACGGCGACGGCGCACGCGACATCCCCGATTTTACGCAAGCCTACCTCGTTTGGGTCTGGCACTACTATATGCAAACAGGCGACGCAGCCTTCTTGCACGACAAGTACGACCAGTTAAAAGCGGTTGCCGCCTATGTCTATCGTCATCACAATACAATAACCGGCCTGATTCACGACCTGATGGGCGGCGATGCGGGTGGGGCATATAAACACGGCATCATTGACTGGCCGCCGACGATGCGCTATGGCTATGACATGGACACCGCCACCCGCACCGTCATCAACGCCTATGCCTACACTGATTTTGATATCATCGCCAGGATCGCGCAGGTCATCGGTCGTGAAGAGGATTGCCAAACCTACCGCCGGCGGGCGCACGATCTTCAAGCTGCGATCAATCATAATTTGTTGATGTCTGACGGCGTCTATTGCGATGGCTTACGTGCCGACGGCACACCAAGCGGCCACGCTTCGCAACAGGCGAATAGTTTTCCGCTCGCGTTGGGCATCGTTCCCATTGCACACCAGGCGGCCGTCTACCAGCAT
>JAGRDI010000353.1 GCA_020432765.1 Anaerolineales bacterium
CCCTAATTTGTTGTTGGGTATTCCCGCAGACCGTTTTCCAGCCCCAGCCCAAAGCAAACAAGAAATCCTGACCAAACGCAGCCAACATATGGGCAAATCGCTTTCGATTTCCTACCAAAAGCCGCTCAAAATTGTGCGTGGCTGGCAGCAATATTTGTATGATGAAAACGGCCGTGCTTATCTGGATGTGGTCAATAATGTCTGCCATGTCGGTCACAGCCATCCGCATGTCGTTAAGGCGTTGTCGCAGCAAGCCTACGTCCTCAATACCAACACACGTTACCTGCATGACAATATCATCAACTACACCGAACAACTGCTGGCAAAATTCCCCGATCCGCTGAATGTTTGTTTTTTTGTCTGCTCCGGCAGCGAGGCTAATGAACTCGCTTTGCGTTTGGCACGCACCTACACGGGCACGCAGGATATGATTGTGGTAGATGGCGCTTATCATGGCAATACGGCTGCACTCATCGACATCAGCCCCTACAAACATGATGGTGCGGGTGGCAGCGGCACACCACCCCACATCCACAAAGCGTTGATGCCTGATCCTTATCGGGGGATTTATAAGGGTTACGGCCGTTCGACCGGGACACAATACGCTCAATCTGTGCGCGACATTATTGCTAACACAACAAACCCCATCGCCGGTTTTATCACCGAATCTGTCCTCGGCTGCGGCGGCCAGATTGTGCTGCCTGATGGTTATTTAGAAGAATGTTTCCAGGTTGTGCGTGCTGCCGGTGGGGTTTGTATTATTGATGAAGTGCAGGTCGGTTTTGGGCGTGTCGGCAGCCATTTTTGGGGCTTCGAGACACAGGGGATTGTGCCGGATATCGTCACGCTGGGCAAACCAATTGGCAATGGTCATCCGTTGGCAGCCGTGGTAACAACCCGCGAAATTGCAGACGCTTTTGCCAATGGCATGGAATATTTTAATACATTTGGGGGTAATCCCGTTTCGTGTGCGGTGGGAACGGCCGTACTCGAAGTCATCGAAGCCGAAAACCTACAAGCCAACGCTTTGCAAGTTGGTGAACGTCTCAAAACAGGCTTAACAGCATTGATGGAAAAACACCCTATCATCGGCGATGTGCGTGGTTTGGGTTTGTTTGTGGGCATCGAATTAGTGCGTGATCATGAGACATTAGAACCGGCAGACAGCGAAGCCACTTATATTGTCGAACGTATGAAAGATCACGGCATCTTACTCAGCATTGATGGCCCACTCCACAACGTCCTCAAGTTGAAACCGCCCCTTGTTTTTGATGCCCAAAATGCGGATGAATTAATTGCCACGTTGGATATGGTGCTGGCTGAGGACGCGGTACAAGTTTATTAATCTCACGATCCCATAACCAAGTAAATTTATGGTTATGGGATCGATAGAGAATTATTTTAATAGGAATGGATATCCTAATTGTTAACTGCTTTCTCAACAGAAAGGTTTGAGAATGATCTGCAAATGAGATTAGTCAGTCAATCAGACTTGCTACTGATAGATGTCGCAATTGTGGGGCTAAAACGCTTGTAATTCTAATAATAGATTAGGTTGAGATGCGGATTTTGGTACAATTTGAGAGTAAATAAAGGACTTATCCATTTTTAACGATAATTATGAAGAAGTATTTGCGCTCAAATCTGAATAACGAATTTGCGTCATTACGACTCGCGACTTGACCGTCGCCGAGAAAAAACGGTTGCGCCGCCGGAGAAACTTAATGCCTCAGTTACCTAAATTCAAAAATGATGAAGAAGCGGCCGTTTGGTTTGATACGTATGACACGGCAGTTTATATGGACAGCATGGAAGAAGTTGAAATCGATTTGCGAATTCCAAAATCGTTGCATAATCAAGTTCGAGAATTAGCCTCTGAAGAAGGGTTTCCATGAACCAATTTGTCATGTTGGCTTTGGCTGAAAAGGTGGCAACTTTGCAAGCGATAGGTTATTTGGAAGAACGCGCAAAACGGGGCAACCGTGAAAAACTTTTGGCGGTTTTGGCAAAGGCACCTGATGTAGAGCCTGAAGAATATGATAGATTGTGATGATTTAATCT
>JAGRDI010000354.1 GCA_020432765.1 Anaerolineales bacterium
TATGAAAAACAGTTGGCGCATCGCGGTGTACACCCGCCCTTTGCCAATAGTTGGGAACAATTGCAAGAACGCCGCTACGAAAATATTCTTATACGTCAGCAAAAAGAGCTGCCGCGTGCTTTCCACAATGCGTTATTGGAGTTGAGCATGCGTACAAACAGCGATGAACGCTTCCGCAATTTACTCCGCCCGACATTAAACGGCGTGCAGGGTTTGGTGCAGGATTCAATCCAGCGCGAAGTGGACACTTTGCTTGAAAGTTATGGCACTGAATATTGGGATGACCGGGATGTGACCTACGACAACTTAATCTGGGGAACCAGCGGCATCGAAATTCCGATTAAACGCATTTTATTCCAGGTGGAATTGATGATGCAAGAATCGGTATCTAAGTTCATGCCTGAAGTCGCTGATGTGATGGGTGCAGAACTGCAGCGGACATTGGAAGCTCACGAACTGTATTCACGCCTCGAGCGGGCCAGTTATGGCCAGGAATATAGCTACACTTTGCCGAATGCGGCTGGCGGCACGTTAGCAGAAGCATATGAGGCTTTGATTGCGCGTGTGGGTGCTAATTTCCGGCATGTGTGCCAACAGGCCACGATGTATGAACTCATGAAACCAGATCGTTCGGTGCATTCACGCCTGGAAGCAGGTGAACGCGAATTGGCGCTGCCGAGTAATGAACGCTTGTTGGATGTGGCTTTGCATGGACCGGACGTGGTACGTGCAGAGATTGCCGCGTCGACGCCGGCTGCGTCAAACAATAACCATGTGGCTGCTGAGGAAGCAGCCCCGGTAGAAGAAGAGTTCGCGATTAATATCCTTGATGAATCAGCGATGCCGGCCCAACCTGATTTCGACATCAGCTTCCTGGGCGAGGAGAAACCAAGTGCTGCCTCCAGCGCGGAGCTTGAGATGAGCTATGCGGACAAGCTGGACAATGTGTCTGTGAAGGTGAATCGTATCTTTGGTAATATCATTCAAGATTTGTTTAGTGATGATGAACTGCTGCCGCGTTTGCGCCGCCTCTTCTGGCTGGAAGCGACGCGTGCCGAACGTGACTTTATTAACAGCCTGGTGAAACCGATGCTTAAGCAGCATGACCGCAACTTGCACAATGATGACCTGCGTGCAGCCATGGAAATCGATTTGGAGTCGGTATCTGATATGGAAGAGTTGATGCGTACCTGGGAAGGGCTGCATAAGCTGGAAACGGGCATGCCGATTTAGAACCAGTTTGCAGATTTATCGAATTTTCAAGATTCGACAAATCTGCTTAGCTATGAAATATAACCGGAGATTGGTAGCGGATGATTACCAACTCCGGTTTTTTTGTGTTTAGGGTCCATTTCTTAACCTGGATAAACCAGAAAAGATTCTAACACGAATGGCACGAATTTCTTGTACACTATGCAAGCATGTCCTGAGTGCGGCCGAAAGAAGGAATTTCAATGATAAAATACGATGAGCCAGGTGTGACAATATTGCACTTCAATAGTACAATATGGCGCTCGTTTACGAGCTTGGTGTAAAAACCTGTTTGAACCATATAGATGATTCCTGCATGGGCAGGAATTTGTTTGTTAGACTGCTGTTACAGGTAACAAACCCAAAATGCATTTTGTCCGATTTTATTTTGATAGAGGAAATCTACTATGCTCCGTACCCGCTTTAATTTCACTTTGATTATTACATTTTTGGCCCTTATGATATTGGTTTTAATTATCCAAATGAGTGCCGGCACGGCCGCTGCTGGTGATGAAGGTATACGGCCGTTGATTCAAACGGAACAACCCATGAGTGACGCCCAACGTCAGGCACAGGATTTAGCCTTGCTCGATGCACGCGTAGAGGAATACACGGCTGGCGACCGCGCTGAAGTCTTCAGCGTGTTTCCTGTGAGCGTGAAAGCATTTCCGGCCGAATTTCCACAATGTGCCGATGGTTCTTGTTACCAGGTTGATATCTATAATTTTGACCAAAACGCAGCTGTGATTGCCATGGTGCATGCCAAGTCTGGCACGGTGATCGATGTATTCAATATCGAAGGCGCACATCCACAGGTTAACAAACGTCTTTACAGCTTGGCACAGCAAATCATTCATGAAGATGCTGACGTAGAAGCGGCGCTTGGTTTTCAACCGGAACTGGAGCAGATTCGTTTGATGGAAAGCAATCGTTTGGACACGACTTGTGACGGCCGTAATTTGTGTGCAACGGCCGTATTTTTTGTCGACAATGGGACTGTCTGGGTAATGGTTAATTTTAATACCGAGGAGATCGAAAAAATCTGGTGGACAGATCGTAATCTAGAACCTGATTACAATGATTACAGCAACCATCGCGAACCGGAAGATTGTGGTACCACAGATAGTGTTAATAAGGACGGTTGGACCCTCGATTACCTTACTACACCTAACGACGCCCTCAATGTGACCAATGTGAAATTTGGTGGTAAAGACGTTGTTACCAGCATGAAACTGCTTGAATGGCACGCCCATTATCCCGGTAACTGGGGCTATGTTGATTATACTGGCTGTGGTGGTGGCAGTGGTGGTTTCCCGATATATCCATACGGTGATACACAAGTGAATGATATGTATGACGATACAACCTACATTGGTTTTGAAGTTGTGCAGGATTTTCGCATGAGCAATTGGGGTAATTCTTGCAACTATCGCTATGAACAACATTTCCAATTCTTCACCGACGGGCGTTGGCGTGTGGCCACGGCTGCTTTTGGACAGGGTTGTGGCAATGATACAACTCAGGAAGCGACTTATCGCCCAGTGATTCGCATAGATATCGCTGCTGATGGAGCTGCCGATGATTCAATAGCGGTGTGGAATGGTACAAGTTGGGATGATCAAACAACCGAAGCATGGTGGCTGCAAAGTGGTCCGTATACCACTGAAGGGTATCGTTATCGTGTACTTGATCAGGGTGGTGATGGCTATTATGTGGAACCTGGCCAGGGTCAATTTGGGGATGGCGGCACAGGTGATAATGCCTATTTGTACGCAACTCTTTACAAGACGAGTGAAGGTGCAATAGATATGAGCAGTATCGGCAATTGTTGCACTGGTAATTATCAGCAAGGCCCAGAGGGTTATATTAACAGTGAAAATATCAGCAGCAAGGATATTGTGTTGTGGTATGTGCCGCAAAGTGAAACCATTACGACCTGGCAGGTAAACCAAGGACAGGCAGACGCACAATATTGTTGGACAGACAATACCAACAATACGTGGCCTTGCGTGTCTGGACCCATGTTTGTACCGGTGGATTCGTGTGTGGCGGAAACGGCCGTTGCGCCCACAGCCGCCATTGCTGCAGCAGCCAATGGCATGGATGTCGAACTAAACTGGAGTGATGACGCCGCCAACGGTGGTGGTTACGAAGTCTGGCGCGGCCGTACCCCTTATTTTGACCCAAATGGCATCACAATTGGAACAGTGAAGGTATATGAGGGGTTTGATACCAGTTTTACAGACAGTGGCATATTAGGCAACACCTTCTTTAATTATACCTACATCATTCGCGCCAAAGATTGTAGTGGCACCTCAACGGCCGATTCCATCCGCGTAGGTGAGTTTGATCACCCTGTCGTCATGGGAACGCCGTAAAAAGAACAGGATTTCTGTTGCAAATAGCTCTTAAAAGTGGTGGATACTGCGTGGTTTTTAAGGAAACCTGGCAGTATCCACCACTTTTTTATTTGTTTAACCGAAATTGACCAATATCTGTTTACCAATGTACAATCAAGCGGCTGCATTGAAGCAGCGTCTATTAAATATTCAATTCCCCATGACAACGGGCAAAAAGAGGTCACAAGATGGGAAACTTCCTACGTAGATATAAATTTTTAAGCATATTGATGGTACTTGGAATAATCACAAGTATCCTGGCTGCTACTTTATTATTGATTAACCCACTTAAGGCTTATTCGACAGGCATGACGGGTCACTCCGGCAATCCCGCTATCAACGGTGGTATTAATTGTAGTGAAGGCGGCTGCCATGGAACTGGCGTTTTTCCAACAGTAGAACTGAATGGTCCCGCTCAGGTTATTTCTGGGGAAGTCGTGCAGATTGCATTTAGCGTGACCAGCGGCGCTTTGGAAGTTCAGGATCATGCTGGTTTGAATGTATCTGCGACAGGCGGCATCTTGTCCAATGCCAATGCTGAAACCCAGGTTGTAGATGATGAAATCACCCATACCACACCCAAAATGAATGATGGCACAGGCACGGCCGAATTCACATTTAATTGGACTGCTCCTGATAGTTTAACTCTGCCGATGACATATACATTATATGCGGCCGGTAATTCGGTTAACATGAATGGCAATCCTTCTGGTGATAGGGCATCTACAGATGCGTTGGAAATTGTTGTTACTCCTCCTACCACGCCAGAGTTAACCTTAACCGAAGTTATTTCTAGCAGTGCGGGGCTTAATCGGCCGGTTGGGATTACACATGCGGGTGATGAGCGTCTTTTTATTGTTGAAAAACCAGGTCGTATTCGTATTTTTGATGGCAGCAGTTTGTTAGCTACGCCTTTTTTGGATATCGAATCATTGGTTGATGATGCCAACGAAGAACAAGGTCTACTGGGTCTGGCTTTCCATCCCGATTATGCTAACAATGGTTATTTTTACGTAAACTACACCTATGATCCTGCCGGCTCAGGTTTAGATCGAACACGCATTGCCCGTTACCAGGTAAATGCTTTAAATCCGAATTTAGCTAATCCTGCCAGTGCGATCGTTTTGTTGGAATTTGAACAAGATGCAGGCAATCATAATGGGGGTGATATTCATTTTAGCCCCAACGATGGTTACCTTTATATCAGCGTGGGTGATGGTGGTTTGCAAGGTGATCCAAATAATCGTGCGCAAACAAACACCCAGTTATTAGGTAAAATGCTGCGCATTGATGTCGATACGGCCGGCGCGACAGGCTGCGATATCAGTGGTAACAATAATTATGGCATTCCCCCGAGCAATCCTTACGCCGATGGAGCCGGCGGTGATTGTGATGAAATTTGGCAAAATGGTGTGCGTAATCCCTGGCGCTTCAGTTTTGACAAAGATACGGCCGATATGTGGATCGCTGATGTGGGTTATAGCAATTGGGAAGAAATAGATTTCCAAGCAGCTGCCAGCAGTGGTGGTGAAAATTGGGGTTGGCGCTGTTATGAAGGCACTCAGCCATATAACACCAGCGGCTGTGGTCCGATGGGCAATTATGATTTTCCAGTGCATGAATATGATCATTTATCTGGCGAATGTTCAATTACTGGTGGTTTTGTCTATCGGGGCGAAGATATATTAGCGTTGAATGGGCATTATCTGTTTGCTGATTACTGCTCAAGGAAATTCTGGTCTTTGAGTGGGTCAGGCAATGATCTGACTGCTTTTGGCTTGCCCACAATAATTGGTGCCGGTTTGGGCAGACCGACTACATTTGGTGAAGATGTGAACGGCAATGTGTATGTAGCTGAGGATGGTTCTAATGCCTCGATCTATAAAGTAACGGCCGTTGCGCTGCCCTGCTTTGACGAAAGCCCAACAACTGTTTTGCCAATTATTATGTTAAGTGATTCAGATGTAGGACTTTCCTGGAATGATAATGCAGCCAACAAGGGCGGCTACGCGATTCACCGCACAACGACACCTAATTTCGCGCCGAATGCGAAAACAATTCTGGCCACATTACCGGCTGGCAGTGAAGTTTATACAGACACAAATGCGATTGGCGATGTAACCAAAAATTATAATTATGTAGTGCAGTCACGTAACTGCAATGCGAGCAATGTGGCTAATTCTAGCGAAGTAGGCGAATTTGATTTCGCGGTTGTGCAGGGGAATTAAATTGTAAGTAGATTTGTCAACTTTAGAAAAAAAAGTTGACAAATCTCTTTGGTTATTTGTATTGGACTGGCAGACCCGAAACGGCCGTTTCGGGCACTTCCGGCAGCCCACTCACATCCGTCAACGCGTCCAAAAAAGCGACCAAATCTGCTTTTTCTTGTGTGCTAAGCGTAAAACCCTTAATCAACGGATCGACATATTCAAAATCATGCACACGCCCACCACCGGCAGCATAAAACTCAACGACCTGGGGCAGCGTCGCAAAAGAACCATCATGCATATAAGGTGCTGTTTGGGTGATGTTGCGTAAGGTCGGCACATTAAAAGCACCATAAACACCCTCTGGGCGCACGCCCGCACGGCCGGGATCATCACTATCCACACCAATCACCCGGAACGTTTCCGAAGCAAAGGTGGGCGGCGCGTGACACTGGCTGCAATGGGTTGTGTCTGAGAAAAAGAGCGCCAGACCGCGTTTTTGTTGTTCAGTTAAAGCCGTGGCATCCCCGGCTGCATAGCGGTCATAGGCGCTGTTTTCGCTGACGAGGGTGCGTTGGAAAGCAGACAAAGCCGCTGTAATTTGCTCAAAGGTCAGCGGCTGCCCCGAACCAAATGCTGTCTCAAATAAGTCGACATAGGCAGGAATCGCCTGCAAACGGGCAACGAGTTCAGCGGGATCATTGGCCATTTCACTGTCCAAGGTGAGGGGGAGTTGTGCTTGTGATTCAAGTGAGGTTTCACGCCCATCCCACAAGAGGTATTGGTTATAGCCGCTGTTCCATAAAGTTGACACATTTCGTCCTGGAATGTCTGCACGCGCTTCACTGACGGGACGGCCGTCGCTAAACCCCATTTCTGGTTGATGACACGTTGCACATGACATCTCATTGTTAACCGAAAGCACAGGGTCGAAGAATAATTGGCGACCCAATTCAACCTTTTGGGGGGTCAGCGGGTTTTCGAGCGCTTTGGGCATCGGTGGGAATTGGTATAGAAGATTGGTGGGGAGAGGTACGGCCGTTGCTGCCACCGTGGACTCATTTGATGAAACTGCGGCAGCTGTGGAAGGGGTTTCTGGAGCAGTAATTGCTGTAGGAACAATGATCTCTATAGATGGTGTTGGTTCCGAAGAGTTGGAACAGCTTGCTAGCAACAAAATAAGACTAATCACACCCACAAATGTGAGGAATAAACGTTTGAGATTTATGCTGTTTTGTAGATTCATACTTTGAACTTTACAGGAACTTTGAACGTAAGCCAACAAAGATAAAAATCATAATTGCTGCGACTTTACGGCCGTTTCTGCGTAATGGCTAATGAAACTAACCCGGTGCAGCTTGCATCCGGCTGTTTTGCATATCATTAACCATTAGACCCGCAGGGTTTGTTATCGAGTAATCAACTCAAAATAATCTTAAACCCTGTGGGTCTTGCACAAAACATACCCACGCCTCAGGAGCGTAAACATGCAAGAACCTGCTCAAAAATTGATACAAACCCAGCCTGATCTCGCCCATTTGACGATTTTCGCCCGCCGTTTACTCGATTGGTTAATTGCCGACTTAAACCAAAGCGACGAACCTGTGGCTGACTTTACCGAATCACGCGCCAAGGCATTGCTGCGTGCTGCCGATTTGCTGGATGATCCCACGCGCCACAGCTTCGAGCGTCTAGTTGAAAACGAAACGGCCGTACGCAGCGCATTCTATGATTTATTGGCTGAAAGCAGCCTGGATGCAGACGACGAAGTGGCCGCTTTAGGTGCAACCAGTGCGGCGGCTGTGGGTGGGGCGCAAGAGGCCATTAACTGGCTGGCATTGTCAATCGCTGCGTTTGCTTGGAAAAGCGGTTATCCACTCTACAGCCTTGACCCCGCTTCACCACCTGGCACATACAGTCCGGCTGGCCAGGTACTCAAACGTGCCGCCTATTTCATCCGCCAACAAGTGCAGCGCAGTGCCACTGAGCGTGACAAACTTGGCCGTCAACTTGCCTATGACGCGGCTGTTTTGTCACCCGGTACGCCATCCTTAGACGAAATGCCAGATGCCCAACAACAAATTGCACCCATTCCACCTTATTACCGTTCGCCAATACCGGTCAATTACCCTGAAATGTCCAGGGAAACCTTGCAAGTAGAGGAAGATACGACCTCATCTATGGAGCAGGAAGCGGACCCAATCACGGCCGTTTCACGCGGAACCCCGCTTACAATTACAACGGAAGATTTGACCCCGCCTGAACCGCAGCCTGTGCGCCAGGCACCGATTCAAATCACAAGTGACCAGGTGCAGCCCCCACCTGCGCCAGTGCCACAACCGCCCGTCAATGTTGTCACACCCACTCCCACAGTTGCCCCTAATGCCCAGTTCTCAAATTCAGTGCAGCGCAAATTCAGGGGCAAGAAAGAGCCGATGAAAACCACGAAACTGCGTATTTTGGTGCAGGAATTCCCTGATGGCCCCGGTTTGTACGGTTTGCAGGTGCGTGTGCGCTGTGCAGGGGTGAAAAGTCATGTTGCCGGTACGACAACCAAAGACGGCCGTTTTACTTGTGAGCTGCCCGTACCGTTAAATTCTGGCTTGACCTATGATGTCGATGTGACCTGGCCGCGTGAGATGGACAGTGAAGTCGAACGCAAGTCGATTACACTCAACGCTGACCGCACTGAATTTGTACTTCCTTTTTACCGGCAGCTAACCCCCAAAAATTGACAGTTGTCAATTAAGAATTGACAATTGACGAAATGGCTGATTGGTTGAAGTTAACCCCAGAAGATATCGAAGCGAGTGTGCAGCAGGCACAAACTGTACCACCTACACCGGCTGTGCTGGCCATTAATGCTGATGATTTGACACCTGCTGTGGGGTCAACGGCCGTTGAGAATTCACTCCTGCGTATTACAACGGCCGACATCACCCCCGTGCCGCCGCAAAACGAACATGATCCTGACCTTGTGGCTTTGGAAACCTTGATGTTTGGTTTGCTCAACAGCGCCCGCCAACAGCATTTACCGCGCTGGTTAGGCAATCCTAATTTGCAATGGCATGTGGAATTGGCCGCTGTGGCACGTGGTCATGCTGCTGATATGCTCAAACGCCAATACGTCAATCACACGTCTCCTGAAGGGATCAAAGTTGCCCGTCGCATTACACAATACGGTGTGAGTTATATGGCTTGTGGCGAGAATATCGGTGTGGTTTATGGGGATGCGGC
The DNA here is from genome assembly GCA_020432765.1 of Anaerolineales bacterium. Classification (GTDB taxonomy): domain Bacteria; phylum Chloroflexota; class Anaerolineae; order Promineifilales; family Promineifilaceae; genus JAACFF01. The sequence goes on from JAGRDI010000354.1 coordinate 9,095, forward strand.
GCATGGCGAAACGGCCGTTTATGCCATCCATAATGCTTACATGAACCAACCGCGCCGCCTCACAAACCACCGTGGCAATTTACTCAACCCCATCTGGACACATGTAGGCATCGGTGCCGCTTATGATCCACATGGTGCATTTTATATCACCCAAAATTTCATCAGAGCTTGATAATTAAATAGATCACCGTTGTGCAACTTTCTGCTATATTAGCCCGTATGGTAAGTGGCAAAACCTGACAAAAAAGAACCCTAATCCGTGAAAATCTGTGCCAGTTCGTGGCCCAAAAGAAGAAACCAATAGAGATATATTTATGAGTGAAACAATTGTAATTACCGATCCAGACAGCGACCGTTACCATACCTTTAGCTATATCAGTTGGTGGCAGCAAGAAGTGGTACGCAACGCGACCATTATGGTTGTGGGTGCGGGTGCATTGGGTAACGAGGTATTAAAAAATTTAGCATTGATGGGTATCGGCAATTTATTGATTGTTGATTTTGACACCATCGAAGACAGCAATCTGAGCCGTTCTGTGCTTTTTCGGGCGACGGACAACGGCCGTCGCAAAGTTGACGCCGCTGCTAAAGCAGTTAAAGAACTTAACCCTGACGTGAAGGTCAAAGCCTGGCATGGGGATATCAACTACGGCTTAGGTTTGGGGGTGTTCCGCCATGTAGACGCCATTATCGGCTGTCTCGACAATCGTGAAGCACGCCTTTCCATCGATCGTTTTAGCCAATCGATCGGGCGTCCTTGGGTCGATGGTGCGATTCAGGAACTGATGGGCATTGTGCGCGTTTTCTGGCCCGGACGTGGCGCCAATTATGAAAGTACGCTCACCGATTATGATTACCAGATGATCGGCCTGCGTTACTCCTGCCCGTTATTGGCACGCCAAAATCTGTTACAGGGTAAAGTACCTACTACGCCGACCAGTGCTTCAATTGTAGCCGCCTTCCAAACCCAAGAAGCGTTAAAACTTATTCATGCTATGGATGTGGAGCCGGGGGTGGGTTTGTTGATCAATGGCTTGACCAATGATGTGTATAAAACAGAATATCCAGTGGTTCAAGACCGTTTGCATCCGGTTTTAGAGCCGTTGGAGGAATTGGCGGGAGCAACGGCCGTTAATACCACTCTTGCTGATCTTTTAACCATCGCAAAGGAAACCTTAGGCTCTGAAGCTGTCTTAGAATTCAGCTACGAGATTGTCATCAGCATGGTTGATCCTTCGACTGATGAAGAAGAGATGATTTTCAAGCGTATGGCACGCCTGACCGAGGATCAACTGATCTCGCCCATAACCGGTGTACAGCGTGAGTTACGGCTCACCCATCGCATCAGTGGCACAGAAGATTTTCTCGACCGCACGCTTGCCGAAATCGACATACCTCCCTTGAGCATTTTGCGTGCCCGTAATGGGGAGAAAGTTGTATACTATGAGTTAACTGGCGACAAAGAGACATTTTTTAATTTCGAATAGACATCTGGAGTCTGGCGAATTCTAGACATATCAGGTTTCTACCACGAGTAGAGTATGAACAAATTGATCATAAAACCTGACATGTCTCTTCAGGTAAAAAAAAACGCCAGTATCCGGTAAACAAAATCGGGTGCGGTCAAAGCTTGCATTGACCGTCCTACACCATTGCCCAGTGTAAACTGCTTTATATTACGCAACTAAATCAAACAATTTGCGTACTGATTAGTGACTTTTATTAAACAACAACCAAAAGCTTGGAGGCTTTTACAAAATGGCTAGTACCAAAGTAATTATCTATGATCCCACAGGTTCCAAAAAAACCCCTGTTGAATTGCCCAATGATGTACCCATGCGGCGTTTGATCCCGGCGCTGGTGAGTAAAATGGGTTTACCCACAAGCCAGGGTGCCAATCCTATCACCTATCGGCTGGATCATCGTTCATCCGGCAAGCGTCTCAGCGAGGACGAATCCTTAGCTGATGCGGGCGTGCAAGAAGACGATATTCTCAGCC
>JAGRDI010000355.1 GCA_020432765.1 Anaerolineales bacterium
TGAGGGATTTGTAGACCATAGCTTGCAAAGCCAATATGTCAATGCGGTGCATGTTGCGATTTATCTTACGCAAAAATTCATCTACTTCTTCAAGAAAAGCGAGGGCTCGTTCTAAGTTCTTTTCCTCGGCCACCCAAAGTTTGATTGGGGTGAGGTGGGGGATGTAATATTGCCAGAACCAGATGGGAAGCTGTAAATCGATAGGGAGCGGCAGGAGTAGTTGATGGGCATAAGCCAGGTATCCCCGGTGAACCGCCAGCTCAACCTGAAACATGTCGAGCAATTGCTGTGAATATTCGTTATCCATTTCTGCCAGAACAGATTGAGATTTTTGCAAGACAGCTCCGGTTTTTTCTGGCTGCTCCTGCGCCTCATAAAGGCACATCAAGGCGCAAGCGGCGTGGGTAAAATAAAGAGGGTCGAACCATGCTGACTGTTCTATTACGGCCAATAAATGCGTCTCTGCCTGTATCAGATCATTCTGTAAGTAAAGGGTCATGCCTGCGAAATACCTGGCTTCGAATGGGTTCAAATTATTTTTTAGAGCTAACTGGATACTTCTCTCCGCAAAGATTCGCGCTGAGGTCAGGTCAGCTTCCATAAAGTAGAGGAGCGCTTGATTTAAAAGAGCCTTGACTTGTAAATTCGCCGGCCAATCCCCTTTACCAAGCGCTTCTTGAACGATGGGGACACCCTGCTGAATATTGCCTGACATTTGCTGCCCAAAGGCTTCTATACCACACGCCTGAACGTGCAAATAATAGTCATCTTGTGATAGCTTCTGTTTCAATATGGCACCGGTGTTGACTGCTGCCGCTGGCGGTCCTGCCATGAGCGCACCCAGGCCACTAAAATAAGAGAGTTCGGCCCAGAGTACCTGTATGGTTGGTGAATCAGAAGGCTGCTCAGCTAACAGGGATCCTGCCTGTGTAAGGATTGCCTCCAAGTCAAAGGTAAAGCTAAAGCCAAAGGCCAGGGCAAGATGGGCTCTGGTGAGCAAAAGAATCGGCTCACTTTCCACTACTTCTTCAGGAAATAAACGTACCCACTGTTCTAATTGACGCCAGCGCTCGCCATTCATGGCGGCACGACGATAACGAGCAAACACTTCTACAGCCGCCGTCGAATCGTTGGCTGCCAGGGCATGTTGAATCGCTTCAGCAACGTTCCCGTTTTCAGCAAACCATTTGCTTGCTCGCAGATGTAATTTGGATATTTCCTGAGGGTTTAACTGCCTTTCCAGGATATGCTGCAGGTCTTCTTGAAAAAGATGATGGAAACGGAACCATTCGTTCTGGTGATCTAAACTGATCAGGAAAAGGTTTGCTTGCTGCAGCCACTGAATGAACTGCTCCCCTGTCATCTCTAAACGGCCGTTTTCATCCACATCCAAACAAAGCACTTCGCATAAAGGAGCACAAAAACGGTCTAGCAGGGCGGTTTTTAGCAAACAGTCTTGTAAAGGTTTGGGTAACTCGGTCAACACCTCGGTCAAAAGGTATTCATGTAAAAACTGGTTGCTGCCGGGAACATTGCTGGATAGTTGTGGGCGATGACGAAGCGAAAGGGCGGTCAGGCGCAAAGCCACAGGCCATCCTTCCGTATTTTTTGCCCATTCGGCAGCGATCTCTTTGCTGATGGAACGGTTTAGCATCTGCTGCAAAAACTGAGATGTCTCATCAAGCGAGAAACGCAAGTCCCGCACGCGTATCTCAGTGACAAGCTGATAGGCACGCAAAGAGGCGATGGGCAAGGGGGGATCCTGGCGTCCAACCAACACCAAATGCAAGACTTGTGAGGGATGTTTCAGTAAAGCCGCAAGAAAGTCAAAAACGGGTTGGTTGTGGATAAAATGGATATCATCCAATACTAATAAGAAAGGTGTTTCAAGTTGTTCGAGATCGGCGAGCAAGGTGTTTGCCAGGGTAACAGCGGGGGGTAAAGTGAATGCGTTTAGCTGAGCCTGGATTTGTGTTGGTATGTAAGAAACGGCCGTTTCAATGGCAGCCACTAAATAAGTGATAAAGGTATGGAGATCATTATCGGCATCATCCAATGAAACCCAAGCGCCCGGTAGTCCGCTCGCTTCCAACCACATACTGGCCAGGATGCTTTTGCCATATCCGGCCGGCGCCGAGATGAGGGTTAACGGCCGTTCGCGTTTCTGTTCCAAGCGTTCAAGCAGTTCAACCCGGGCCACCAAATCCGGTGTCACGGGTGGCGGATACAACTTGGTCCTCAGGAGGGGCGACATGTCAAATGGTTTAGATTCATTCATCTGTTTTCGTCCAAACATGTTCTGATCTGTGCATCATCCTAACAATGTGTAAA
>JAGRDI010000356.1 GCA_020432765.1 Anaerolineales bacterium
TACTCCTGGGCGCACCGCAACCCCGTGTAGTAGCGCGTGAAAGTTGGGTCGAGGTTGAGACGGTAGGCGGCGCGGATGAAGCTGCCGAGGTTGATGAACCACGCACCACCACGCAGCACCTTGCTTGACCCTGAATCGGGGCCAGTAGGATTTGTTTGTGGTTTTTCAGGATATGATGCATACCAATCTGCCACCCATTCCCATACATTGCCAGCCATATCTGCTGCGTCGACCCAACTATCGCCGGCAGGCGACAAACTGCCAACAGTTAGAGTGGAGCCTCCTGAGCAATTACCGTAATTAGCAAGGTCACAGCTTGGTAAACTACTGCCCCATGGATAGAGACTGCTGTTTTCCCCGCGTGCCGCATATTCCCACTGCGCTTCTGTCGGCAGTTGTCCACCCACCCATTCGCAATAAGCCTTAGCACCGTACCAGGATACTTCCACAACCGGGTGTTGTGTATACGCCTCATCCGCACTGAATTCTCCTTGAACCTCACTGATTCTTGCAGAAGAAGCATCAATATCAAACCAGTTGCTGCCATCTTCTTCCTGGTTACCTTCTGCATTTAAGAAATCGGCGAATTGGGCATTGGTAACCTCATATTTATCAATCCAAAACGCATCCAAAGAGACTTCATGCTGTGGCTGCTCATCATCTTGTGCATTGGAATCGACATCTGGGTCGCTGCCCATCATAAAACTGCCCGCCGGTACAAAAACCATTTCCATATTGTCAACTGGGCGTGTCCAGGTTGTGCCAGGCGTTGCCGTCAAAGGAGTCATAAACGGGTCTGGAGTGGCTGTGTTTGTTGGGGTTTGGGTTGGAATCATTGTCTCGGTTGCCGTAGGAAAATTGGTCGGGGCAGTTTCAATTTGAGAACCACGCAAGCGCCAGCCGCCAAAGCCCCCAATTAATAACCCTAACAGCAGCGTTGCGCCCCCCACAATTGCCAGAATGCGCCAAAAAGATTGGCGCGGGACACTTGCGTCTGCCTGCTGCTGCAAGGCTGTCACGTCGATGTCTTCGGTGGCTTGCAAATAATAACGTGGTGCGTCTTTGTAATTCGGCTGTACGCTCATGATCGCCAACAGCAGCGCTTGGGCGCTTGTCGTGTCGCCAGTTTCCAGCGCACCCAGCGCCTGATTGTATTTTTGCTGCAATTCAAGCTGTGTTTCAGCATGTTTGCGTTGAATGCTCCAGGTGTCTTCTTGTGGAAAACCTTGTTCCAGTTCTGTATAGATTTTGGCAGCAGTAAACCAATCTTCGATTCCTTCAGATTGAATGGCTTTAGTTGCTTGAGATACAAGTTTCGCTTGCCATTGCTGGGTATGTATCTCAACCTTTTTGTTTTCAGCAACTGTGTTTCCGGGCGCAATCTCAAGAATATGATTATAAGTGATTAACTGCTCAGATTCGTCGCTTTGTGTTTCTGCCATTTTGAGCAATGCTGTGACTAATACTGCTCGTGATGCACGTCTATCATAATCATAAGCAGCTTGCAGTGTTTCAACTGCCATTTCAGTCTGATCTTTATCTAGGAAAACTTGGCCTAATAGCAGTTGCGCTTTCAAATGATTGGGATTGATTTCCAGTGCTCGCTGTAACTGGTTTTGCGCTTCATCTAGATTTCCCTGGGAGTAATAAAATTGCCCAATCTGGAAAAGGTTATCGGCCGCTGGTTCCAGCCGGTCTAATTCCTCCTTCACACGGTTCAAGGGACGGTTTTTGCGTACCCAATGGCGCAGCAGCGGTACTGCAAAGCGGTAGCCGCCATCCGTTTGTACCAATAAACCCCATGCTTCCAATGTTTCCGGCGCCAATTCCAACTGTGCCACAATCAAGCGCACGCCGCTGCGATTGAGAATGCCGACCAATTCTTCTTGTGTAATGATTGTGCTTTCGGCTTCGGCAATGGCGGCCATCACCACGCGTTCGGCAGGCGGCAGCCCATTCCACAGCCACACAAAGGCATTGCTGCCTGCTACCAGCGCTGGCTGCAGCGCGGCATCAATTAGCTCCGGCGTGGCTGTAGGGATTTCTTTATCTGCTTCCCGCTGCGCGAGATTCCAGGTTGTTTCGCATAGAAGTTGGGTGAAATAGGGATGTCCCTGTGTCCACTCCCAAACAGATTCAACCGCAGCATCTGGCCATAACAAACTCCCTTCGTCGGCGGCCTGACGAATAACAGCCAACGCATCCCGTTTGGTCAATAAAGCGACCTGCGATGATTTTACATTTTTGAAGGTTGACAGGGTATTGATAGACAAATCTTCAGGGCGACGGCCGATCACAAAAATGAACTGCACCCCTTCAATTGAGGTCATCCAGCGGCGCAGGTAGGGGAAAAAGGCTTCACCAGCCTGATTTTGATTGGGATTATCGAGCGTGTCGAATTCGTCAAAGAGCAGCACGAGGTCACGGCCGTTGCCGGCTGTCGCCACTTCGGGCAAATAGGTCTGGCGAAAATAATCCCCGGCATTGTCAAACTGCTGGGGGTCGGGTGGCCGCAAATTGAGTACCGCGCTGATACGCAAAGCCAGTGCAAATAACACATCTTTTAACGGTTTATCGGCACGATCCATCAAGTCAAAGTAGACGGGTGTGAAGTCACCTTCGGCGGCCAGACGCTGTTCAAGTTGCAGCAGTACGGAGGTTTTGCCAATGCGCCGTTGGCCGTAGAGTACAATCGCGTTTTGGCGTGGGTGGTTTAAGACTTGCAGCACATCGCGGAAGATGTCTTCGCGGCCAAAAAAGCCATCTTCTTCCCCAATCGGATTACCAGCGATATACGGATTAACACGCATGTCAACAATTATAACGTAAAAGAGTTATTTGGGGATGCGAATCAGACCTGAAATTGTGTTAAACTGTGACAGAAAGTTATGTGAGTGTTTGAATTGGCAAGGGACTACAACGAGAGTTTGAAATAGGACACAGATTTTCACAGATTAACACAGATTTGAAATTGACATAAATAAAAATCAGTGTTCAGCAGCGTTTATCTGTGTACAAATCTAAAAGCAATTTCTCGAAGTCTCGTTGTAGTTACCAAACGGAAGAAATCATGCGAAAAATCATCAAAATTTGCGCAATATTATGCTTATCATTGCTTGCCGCTTGTGGTGGCTCAACGCCGTCTGCACCCGCAACAGCGAACCCATTGGCAGGCGTGCCGACCCCGTCGTTGGCACCCGAACCGACGGACACACCATCTG
>JAGRDI010000357.1 GCA_020432765.1 Anaerolineales bacterium
TATTTGGCACGAAATGGCCGTCCATTACATCCACATGAATATAATCAGCCCCGGCCAGCATCGCCTCTTCCACCTGAGTACCTAGCTGGGCAAAATCAGAAGCTAAAATGGACGGTGCAAGTTTTATTTTTCGCATTGATTTATCCCATTAACTTCCGAATCAATCCATTAATTTTAAACAACGATACTGGACACAGGCGTTCTTTATTTTACCAGAGAAGACTTGTCAGGTTTTATGATCAATNNAATTTGCTCACATTCCACTCGTGGTGGAAACCTGACAAGTCTAGAACTCGCCAGACTCCAGGACGATATTATAACACACAGGTCAGCACATAATAAAATCGATGGTGCTGACCTGTCTATGGGTATTATGCGATGACAGCTTCTTCGGCCGTGATCATGTGATAGGCGATCAGCAGTTGGGTTAACGCTAGCGGATAGCTTTGCTGTTCTTCCAACCCGGATTGAAACTTACCCAATTTTGTAAAGTCCAAATAATCGCCGGGTGGCAGATTATGGGCGATGATGCGTTCCAGTTCGGCCGCTTTGTTGGCCGAAACTGAGCCATCAATTTGCAGAAAATCAGCAGGTTTACTTTCGTAACGCCCTAATTCTAATTGCATGGCTGGCCGACGGCCGTTGCCACTGTGTGCCAATAAATCGGTCAAATCTGGGTGTGGTAGGGTAGGCAGCAGTACAAGACAGGCATTTAGATGTCCGCCGGTTTCGGCCGTATCCTCATCGGGTGGATAGAAGCGTACGATTAAATCTGCTTTTTTGCGCTGCGGGTGAATGTATTTGGGCGATAGATCTTTGCGTTTCTCCAAGGATGCCTGCACTTGTTCAGTGGAATAGCCACGTTTGGCCGTGTCTCGTTTGATTTTCCATTTATAGCGTAAATCTTCGGGCGGATTCAAATACACCTTTACATCAAAGCAAAGGCGCATGATGCGTGTATGAAACGGCAGCAATCCTTCTATGATCACATATTTAGTTGGCTGCACATAACGTGGCGGGTCAAATTTGCCAGTGCTGTGATTATAGACTGGCATCAAGATCGGCTTACCTTCGCGTAGTAAGCGAAAGTGCTGTTCCATGATATCTATATAATTGCCTTCTGGTGCGATGGCACTCACGCCTAATTCATTGCGTCGTTGGCGATCGTAGCGGTGATAATGATCGCAGCAGATGACTGTTACTTGATCTTCACCCAAAGCGTCGGCGATGCCTTTGCTAAGGGTCGTTTTACCTGCCGCACTATCTCCTGCGATGCCTAACATAATTGTCTGGCGATCCATGAGAACCTCCGAATCAATGGCTAATTGTCAATTAGCCATTGACAATTAATTATTTTGTTACATCGAAACGCACATCGGCCCACAATTCCATAGCATCACGCAGTTCGGGGCAGTTTTGGGCTGCTTCTTCTAATGTTTGACCAGAGGCAATCGCTTCTGTAGCAACGCGGTTGGCGCGTGCGCCTGCACGGCTGCCTTTGGGATGGCCATGTGTTCCGCCGCCAAAGAGCCAGAAAGCATCATTGCCGGTCAGTTTGTAAAGTTCGGGGATATGATGGACATGAATGCCACCGGATGCTACTGGCCATACATCTTTTAGCCCGGCAAAATCCTGGTCAAAATAGATGCCCTTGGCATGATCGGCGGGGATGAAACGTTCGCGCAAAATGTCGATGATGCCTTCGGTTTCGCTCCAGGAGCCTTCAAGTTTGCCGACAACTGTGCCGGTGTGTAGATGGTCGCCGCCAGTCAAGCGCAGCCATTTGGCCACGACGCGCATATGGATGCCATGATCAAGTTGGCGCGTGAAAACGGCATGCATGGCGCGGTGACAGTGAACGATCATGCCTAAATCGCCGGCATGTTTGAACACATCTGTTGAAGCTGCAAAGCCAGCAGTGAGGAAGTCAAACATGAACATTTTGGCACCTTGTGAATGCAAATAATCCATGCGCCGCAAGCTTTCCATGGTCGATCCGGCGGTGACATTGTGCCAGTGGCCTTTGAATTCACCGGTTTCGGCGATGGCATCTACCACGGCGTCTTGGGCATACATGAAACGGTCACGCCAGCGGCTGAAGGGTTGGCTGTTCATATTTTCATCATCTTTGGTGGTGTCCAAACCGCCGACGAGACATTCGTAGATAATGGTGGAATACGCTTTGGGTGGTAGGCCCAGTTTGGGTTTGACGGTGCCGCCGAGCAACGGCCGTTCCCATTTGTTTGACCAGACACGTTCATCATAAATACCCACATTCGGCCCTGGGAAGGTTTTTACCAGTGCAACTGGAATACGCATATCCTCTAGCCGTAGGGCCGAAACCGCCTTGAAACCAAACACATTCCCGACAATCGAAGACATGATATTGACAACGCTGTTTTCCTCGAACAAATCCATTGGATAGGCGATAAAAGCGATGTTATCGTGGATTTCGTATACTTTAGCTTTGTAGAAGTCGATGTCGGTTAACTGATTCGACCACACTTCAGTCCAGGTACCGGTAGAGGATTCGGCGGCAACGGCAGCAGCTGCTTCTACCATGCTCACGCCTGGTTTTGGCGCGATGCGGAAGGCACAAAGTAAATCCGTCTCTGCTGGGGAATAGCCCGGCACATAATAATCATCAGCATATGCGCGCACACCGGCTTCATAATTGCTGCTCAGTTCTGCTGATGGCGGCTGGGTCACAGCCTTGGGCATTGTCATTGACAGGGTCATGGTTTAAGCTCCTTTTATTGGTTGTCATACTCGTCCCTATCTTCATAAGAAGGGTCTCACAAGTATGGATTCCTGCTTACACAGGAATAACAGCTAGTTTACGACTAAAAATGGTCTTGCTCCCTACAAGTTGTGCAAAAAATCACAAACACAGTATAACAAACCAAACCATGCAGGAAAATATCCAAACGGGCAGTTCACGGGTAGATCGCGGGGTAGGTGTAACTACCCGTTTGGGTAGTACGAGGGTTTCGCTTGCTGTAAACTGCCCGTGTAAAGCATATCGGGAACCGTTCAGCAGCAATAAAGCGGAAGTTCTGCTGATTAAATGCAATGCAAGACGAGGACTGAGCCTGTCGAAGTCCGGACTTCGACAG
>JAGRDI010000358.1 GCA_020432765.1 Anaerolineales bacterium
AGAGGGATTATTTCTGCATGGCAGGTGTCTACCCCGCCGATCCCACCCCTACCAGGTGTGTGGGGATGATGGAGGGTTTTTATGAAAATAAATGAAGGTAAATGGCAGAGACGATCGATTCGATTGCCGGATTGGGATTATACCAGCCCGGCGGTGTATTTTGTTACCATTTGCACATTTCGGCGCGACTGTTTGTTTGAGAATGAAGCATTTTATGAAATAGCAGCCAATGCTTTGCAGCGTGTACCCAAACAGGCTCATGCCAAGCATGTTGAATTAGGTACGTGGGTGATTATGCCAAATCATGTGCATGTGATATTTGTATTTACCGATTATCCTGAGCGGAAAGCAGCGATTCCCCAAAAAGAAGGGTTACAGAATGCAGCGCCAGGATCGTTGGGGGTTGTGGTGGGACGCTATAAAACGACTGTTACCATCCCCATTAATAATTTACGGCATACAAAAGGAACGTCGGTGTGGCAGCGTGGCTATTACGAACGTATCATCCGCAACGAACGCGAGTTACACGCAACTCAAAAATATATTGTTGAAAATCCTACTCGTTGGGCAGAAGATCGCGATAACCTTGATAGCCTCGTTGCTAAAATGACTTACCATCGCTAACCAAAACCAATATGTGGTACACTTACAGAAATTCGAGTTATGTTAAATTCAGAGGTAAGCTTTTGTGACAACATCAGCGCATAACACACAGCCACCTATGCCTCTATGGACGACTCGTTTGGCACAACCTGCTAAACGAACGCCCGTTTTAGTTGACAACTGCGTGTTTGTGCCCACACAGCCAACCAGTCGTGGTGCGCAGCACAGCGATCTATTTACATTGGATAAACAAACGGGTGACATGTTGTGGCAACATCATTTTGAATACGCCCTAATTAGCGGCCTACAAGCGTATTGGCTGCCTAACCGGCAAGCAGCAGTGGGGGTATTGACAACCCATAGCAGCGACTTGCTGCGTGGTAGTGGCGATGTGTTCGCTTTTGCTGCCGATGGTGAACCCATTTGGCAGTGGCAAGATACGGAAAAAAGTTACTCCGCCCCCGTCGTACAAGATTTGCAAGTCATTATTTTAGCTGGTGACAATACATTAGCTGTTGTCATGCCTGAAGCGGAAGGGGATGACGAAGTGGTGCGGATTCCGTTGACTGTACCCACCGCACTGGCTGCACCGCTGTTGTTTGACCAGGTGGCTGTGATTCCATGCCGTGGGCCGGAAATAGTCGCAGTTGATCTAAGCGGTGCTGTGCGTTGGCATTTTCGTATTCCCGATAAACCACATGCCTGGCTGGATCAAAGTCCGGTTTTGGCCGGTGATACGCTTTTCACGGTTAGCCGTGCGGGTGATGTGTATGGGCTGCATGTTGAGACAGGTCAGCTTCTCTGGCAAGCCCAAGTGGGAGATAAACGGCCGCTCACACCCCCAGTTGTGGTGAATGACACTTTACTTGTTGGTAGTCGTGGCGGCCTTGTGGCTCTGCACAGCCAAAATGGTCAGCCGCGTTGGACATTTGCTACGAAAAGGCCGGTTACGGCCGCACCATTTGTTTTTCAGGATAACGTTTATGTGGGCTGTGAAGATCATAACCTGTATCTGCTTAATCTGGAGGATGGTGTTGAGCAGTGGCGTTTGGAGATGAACGGCCGTGTCGAAATACCGCCCGTCCAAATGGACGACACGCTCCTGGTTTGTGATCGCAGCGGCATGGTAGTTGCCTTGCCCTTGCCACAGCAGCTTGCTGCCCAAACTGCGGCCCCGATTGATGCTGCAGCGAAGCTGCCCAGCCCGCAAAATGTTGTTGAAGAACCTCCCAACGCAGCAGAAGTATGGTTAGCAAGCGGCGACGTAGAGAAAGCGGCATTGGCTTATGAGGAAGGCGCTGCCTGGCTGAAAGTGGCACAGTTGTGGCAGCGGCTCGATCGCTATGGCAAGCGGGCTGACGCGCTGGAAAATTATGCCAAACAGTTGGAAGAGCAGCCGCTGGATGCAGAAGAAAAAGGAGTTGCCTGGGTACAAGCGGCACGTGCCCATGCCGAACTGAGCCAAAAAGAAGCACGTCTGCGCTGCGAACGTGAAGCTGCACGCCATCGTCGGCAAGCGATTCTCTCGATTGAGATCAAACCGGAGCCGCTGTTGTTAAATGCGTGGTCAAAACTAGATTTTACAATTCATAACCGCGGCTTTGGCGCGGCTCTGCATGTTATTGTGAAAGTTGTCGATGACCGCTT
>JAGRDI010000359.1 GCA_020432765.1 Anaerolineales bacterium
GCTTTAATTAGCATGCGATTGTCGGTGGATGAGATTGTGCAGGTTTATCAATCGGTTGATTATGATCGCATGAAGGCGCTACGTGATACAAAGTCTCAGGATGTCACCCGATTGGGCAGCATTCAAGATCGTATGGCAGCACTCAACCGGTTTGTGACCCGTTTCGGCGTTTATGAAAACAGCTATCCTTATGAATGGATGGGGGACACGATCGGCCGTTTCTGTGCGGATGGCAGCCGGGCGACCTTTGCGGATTTTCGTAACCTGGGTTTTCGTGATTTACATATCGTGACGACCAATGTGACCAAACGTACAACCGAGATATTTTGTGCGCAAGCAACGCCTGACGTAGCGGTTGTCGATGCTTTGTTGATGTCGCAATCAATACCTTTTTTCTATGAGGCACTGCAATTCGACGGCCGTTCCTTTGGCCAGGGTGATCATTATGCAGATGGTGGTATTTTACTGAATTATCCTATTCATATTTTCGATAAACGTCGGTACGTGGAAAATAACCGTTGGTTTGTGAATGGGGTTAATTGGGAAACGTTAGGTTGTCATTTGTACACCCCGGTTGAATGTCCACACCATGCAGATGAAGTCCATAATATTTGGTCATATACACAGCATGTGGTGGAATCGTTGATGGAAGCCCAATCTGTGGCATTTGAAGCCAGCGGCACCAGTCAACGACGTTCAATTAATATTAGTAATTGCTGTGCACGCACGACAGATTTTGGAATACGGCCGTATCCTGACAACAAAACATACCAACAACTTGTCGCTGCGGGTACAGATGCGGCCGAGCAATTTTTGCGGACCTATGACCCGCCGATAATACGGCCGTTTTTCCGCCATTTGCTGGACAGACTGCATAATTTTATTGACTCAAAATAAACTAATCTAAGCCCTCAACCCAAATTCAGTTATAATCAACCAAAAAAATATGACAGATACAAACCAATCATCTGGTTTTTTTACAGAACTCAAACGTGAACTTAAACAAATCTGGCGTGCCACTGCTGCCGGCTATTCCGGCATGGGCGTTTCTGTGCGTAATCACTTGCGACATTGGCGCAAGGTACAGCTTGATTACATCGTCATGCCAATTGGCGGATCGTTACCTCAACGCGCCGCACCACCCCGCAGTTTTATTGAACGTCAACTGCCGCTGCCGGCCGCGCCTTTGAGCATGGAAGAGTTAAACGGCCGTTTGCGTGCTGTGGCCGACGCCGAAAATGTGAAAGGCGTTGTCTTTGTTTTTCAAGGCTTTAGCACAGGTATTGCCACAATTCAAGATTTCCGCCAAAGTGTAAGCCGCTTGCAGGCGGCTGGCAAAGCAGTGATGGTTTATACGCCCTATATGGATTTGCGCCATTATTATGCCGCAGCCGCTGCTGATAAAATATTTGTGCCGCCAAGTGCCAACTTCGATTTCTTGGGCTTACGCGCTGAAGCCACGTTTTTCAAGGATGCCTTGAAACAAATTGGTGTTGAAGTTGATGTTGTGCAAATCTCACCTTTTAAGACCGCTTATGATGGTGCCCAGCATAATACAATGACACCCGAACATCGCGCCCAGATAGATTGGCTGCTGGATGATCAATTTGACATCTTAACGGCCGATTTAGCTCAAGATCGTCACATGAGCCAGGAACAGTTCAAAACATGCATCGACAATGCTCCGCATACGGCCGAATCTGCCTTGGCGGTGGGGTTGGTAGATGCCATAGCGTATGAAGATGAGCTTGCTTTGTTACTCGCTGATGTTGGTGCGCATGTGGATCAGGCAAAATCTGATGCAGTTGATTCAGAAAATATGTCCGCTGAACTCATCCCACCTGTTAAAAGTGTAGAGCCAAAGACCGTAGGCGATGATGAGCAAATGATTCAAGGCGCTGAAGTGGAGGCTCTAGAGCAACCCAAAGCAAAATTAAAGTCTTGGGATCAAGCTTACGCGCTTTTGTTAGAGAAAAGACGGCGGCAAACACGCAAATACATTGGAGTTATTGCGCTTGAAGGGTTGATTATCATGGGCCAAAGCCAACGTCCACCGATCGATTTACCCATTCCTTTTATTGGCGGCGCTGCGGCTGGTGAGCAAACCCTGGTGCGTTTGCTGCGCCAAGCTGAGACTATGGATGATATGGCAGCGTTAATATTTTATGTCAACTCTGGCGGAGGCTTGGCTCTGGCTTCAGATTTGATTGGTCGTGAAATCGAGCGTCTGAATAAAAAGAAACCGGTGCTGGCTTACATGGGGGATATGGCGGCTTCGGGTGGCTATTATGTAGCCGCCCCGGCGGAACATATTATGTGCCAACCTTTGACGACAACGGGTTCCATCGGGGTGATTATGGCACGGCCAAGTACACGCGACTTATATGCCAAATTGAATGTGAATCGTACACAAATCAAGCGTGGGCAACATGCCGACCTATACAGCGATCATGCACCCATGAGCGAAACCGAACGCCAAATTTTCTGGGACAGCGTAATGGATAGCTATCATAAATTTAAGCGGGTGGTAGCCAACGGCCGTTCCTTGCCATTTGAGGAGCTAGACACAATTTGTGAGGGGCGGGTTTGGACAGGGCGCCAGGCGCTTGCACATAAACTGGTGGACAGCCATGGTGACTTTTCTGCGGCAATCAATAAAGCTGCGCAAATGGCTGACCTGTCCCTTGATGCAAACGAGGAAATTCGAGTCGTTAATATCTATGCGCATCGTGACGGGCATGTGATGCCAGAGACATTTGAGGCGGCTAAGGATATTGGCCGCATTTTGTCGCGTGAGTGGGTGAAAGAATTGAACAGCCGTCCGTTGTGGTTGTTACCTTCCGACTTAAACCTCTATTGAGTGCTAATGTATTGATATTAACCTTTCTTTATTAACAAGGAATAGTGTATATGAATTCAAAGAGTTATCTATACCCAAAAGTGGATCGACGGAAACGACTGTTTTTTTTTACTCTTTTAATAATAATTGTTTTTGGCACTGTTATACAAACGACAGCGCGTGCTGAATGGATACAAAAAGTAGATCCGTGGGTGTTAGAAACGGCCGCTGCAGACACAGAAACCGAATTTCTCATTGTCTTGGATCAACAAGCAGATTTAACGGCCGTCGCAAATATCACTGACAAAACAGAACGGGGCACGGTCGTTTATGCGCAGTTAACGGCCGTTGCTCAGCAAACCCAAGCACCGATCATCGCCGAGTTGGAAGCTGCAAATGTACCCTACCAACGCTTTTGGGTGACCAATATGATTTGGGCGCGTGGCAAACGGGCGCTGATTACAAAATTTGCGCAGCGAACAGATGTGGCTCACATTTATGCCAATCCAACAGTGAAGCTCGATATCATCGCCGGCACCAAAGTTGAACGCGAGATTCAGAGCATACCCTGGGGCATTACCATAACGGATGCACCGGCGGTTTGGGCGGCTGGTGTGACTGGGCAAGGGGTTGTCATTGGTGGACAGGACACTGGTTATGATTGGCAGCATCCTGCACTCAAGCCCCATTATCGCGGTTGGGATGGTACAACGGCCGATCACGGCTATAACTGGCACGATGCGATCCATGCAGACAATCCCGGTTCAAACCCGGGTAATCCATGTGGCTTTGATCTGCTTGAACCATGTGATGATCATGGTCATGGCACACACACCATGGGCACGATGGTTGGCGATGATGGCATGGGTAATCAAATTGGTATGGCTCCCGGTGCCAAATGGATTGCCTGCCGCAATATGGAACAAGGCTGGGGAACACCTGCTTCGTATAGCGAATGTTATGAATGGTTTATCGCTCCTTATCCGCAGGGTGCCGATCCTTTTACAGATGGAGATCCATCAAAAGCACCGCATGTCATCAATAATTCTTGGAGCTGCACTGCCAGTGAAGGCTGCACGGATCCAGATGTTTTGAAACCGATTGTCGAAAATGTCAACCTGGCTGGTATTGTCACCGTACACTCTGCCGGTAATTCTGGGTCATCTTGCAGTACAGTTACAACTCCGGCAGCCATTTACGATGTCTCATTTACGGTTGGTGCAACTGATAGCAGCGATACTATCGCAGCATTTAGCAGCCGTGGTCCAGTGACTGTTGGTGACAACAACCCGGCCAAACCAGATATTAGTGCGCCCGGTGTTGCGGTTTATTCTAGTATCTTGGGGGGAGGGTATGGAACTTTATCGGGAACCAGTATGGCTGCACCACATGTTGCCGGTTTGGTGGCTTTGTTGATCTCTGCAAATCCTGATTTGGCAGGTGATGTGGAGGCGTTGGAATTGGCAATCATGCAAACGGCCGTTGCACGTACATCTGATCAAGGTTGTGGAGGCGATTCGAGTACGGCCGTTCCCAATCATGTCTATGGTTGGGGTCGCATAGATGCCTGGACTGCTTACGAATCAGTTGTTGTGCCGCCAGTCAGTCAAGAACTGATTTTTTTGCCCGTTTTGCTGAATGAATAAAACAGGTAAAATTTCGACAGAACTTATGGCATTTTCTTGTTGCCGCAGATTTTCACGGATTTGCACAGCTTAAAAGCCTTTCCGTGAAAATCTGTATTCATTCGTGGCAAAAGTGCTGTATCGAGGAGTAGACATGAAAAAAGCTGTTAGCGTAAGTCTGGGTAGTTCAGAACGGGACAAAAAAATAGAAATTGACTTACTAGGTCAGACTATTCAAATTGAACGCCGCGGCACAGATGGGGATGTGGAAAAAGCAACAGCTCTTTTCAATGAACTTGATGGGCAGGTAGATGCGTTGGGGGTCGGTGGCATTGATTTGTGGGTAGCGATGGGCGACCGCAAAATTCCGATCACCGCTGCCCATAAAATGGTTAAAGGCGTTAGCAAGACGCCGCTGGTGGATGGCAGCGGCCTAAAAAATACGCTCGAAGGCCAAGCTGCCAAATACTTAGTCAAAGAACTTGGCCCAAATTATGCATCCGGCCGGGTGATGATGACGATGGGCGTGGATCGTTATGGGCTGACCCTTGGTTTTTTTGATTTGGGTTATGAAGTTGCTTGTTGTGATTTGATGTTTGCCTTGGGTGTGCCCATTCCTGTGCGCAGTTTGCGCATGCTCAAATTTCTCGGCCGTACATTGGCACCCATTGCGGCGCGTTTACCCATCGATATGCTTTATCCTACTGGTGAAAAACAAGATGAAATCGTGCCTAAGTTCACCAAATGGTACGAGTGGGCGACTGTAATCGCCGGTGATTGTCATTATATCCGGCGACATATGCCAGATAATTTGCGGGATAAGGTGATTGTTACGAATACAACGACGTCTAAAGATATGCAACTGTTTCGCGAACGCGGTGTGCGTTATGTGATGACAATGACGCCAGTCATAGACGGCCGTTCCTTTGGCACAAATATGATGGAAGCGGCTTTGACGGCGGCGGCTGGCAAAGGGCGCACACTCACCTACGACGAAATCAGCGTTTATTTGGACGAACTGGATTTAAAACCAACGATTCATGATTTGCAGCATTCAGATTAGGTGCTGGACTCTGGCGGAAAATAGATTTGTCAACTTTCGTCTCTGGAAGCGAACATGATTTCAAACAAATTTACGCCTTAATCTGTGCAAATCCGTGAAAATCAGTGGCAAAAATTCTGGTTTTTGCAGAAAGTGCAAACATAGTGTGAAA
>JAGRDI010000360.1 GCA_020432765.1 Anaerolineales bacterium
GCGTGCAGGGCAGCCGTGGTGAAGCAGTGAACCCATCATTGTTGTCGGTCGATGCGCCGAATGTGATTATCGAAACGGTGAAACAAGCTGAAGACGGTAATGGATTAATCGTGCGCCTTTATGAAAATGAACGCTGTCGTGGGCTGGTGACGTTAAAAAGTGGTTTTCCAATTTCGGCAGCATATCATTGCAACTTACTGGAAGAAAATCAGGAGAAGGTAGACATCACCCTCAACGAGGTGCGTTTAATGCTAACCCCCTACCAAATTGTTACCGTGCGGCTTATTACCTAAAAAGGAATCTTATGAACGTAAGAATCACCCTTCCTAGCACACCAGAAGGTAGATGGACGAATTCCCGAAAATATCACTGAATAAATCAAGCATATGGCTAATAAAAATTCATTTATTGTGAGTGTATATTATCCGAGAATTTGAAGAAAGCTACAGGATCGTATCAGTCCAGGCGTCTCCTCTAGTTTTTATAATAATTTCTCGATTAAATCTTTATGTGGTGAGGGAATGACTTCAAATGAATCGATCACACCTTCATCCTTGAGCCTTTCGGCTGCCATATTGACGGCACTTCGCACAGCGCTCACTTCACCAGTGAATACGGTAAATGCCTTGCCGCCCATCGCGAAAGGCAGACGAATTTCAATCAAATCTACGGGAGCCGCTTTAACAGCAATGTCTGCGGCCACGATTGATGCCGCCAGGGTAAAGGTTTCAACCACACCAATCGCTTTAACTCTTTCAATCTCTGTCGTAGCCATGATTGCCGGGAAGATACTGGGATGGACGTTAGAGAGAATGAAATGGTCTACCACTATTTCTGGCGCAACACGCTGACCGATGGACACTGCATTTTTCACGTGACTGATGCTGCCTGCTACCAGGATGATGTATTTTCCTGGGCAGACGACATGGGCACGCAGCAGTTCTACGTCAGCTGCTTTCAGGATGGCGTCGGTTGTTTTCATACCGCGTGCAATGCTGCGTAATTCGATTAAGCCAAGGGCTTTTTTAACGGTTGTGGATCTGGGAAATACAGTTTCTGGCATCATTTTAATTTGCCTCGATTATGATTGCTTTATTTGTTATGGCTTGTACAACACCATCAATGCTGGCATGGATAGGTGCGCCTAAAGCACCGTTTGGAATTTGCCCAACCAAATCACCTGCTTTCACGTTGTCGCCTATGCTCACTACAGGTTGAGCGGGCGCTCCAATATGTTGGCTGAGGTTGAGGGTAACGCGAGTGTAGGTGGTAGTAACGGCCGTTAATGGAGCCGCCACATCATACTTAGCCAAACCCAACCGATTAATCAAGCGCATCATCGGCACGCGCCGGTAATCGCGATAGGGATTCACTTCAGTTTGGCGGTTATACGGATTTTTTAGCCCCGCTTTCACAAGGTCGCGTTTGATGTTCAGCGCAATATCGCCTGGTGCCAAATGGACAGGACATGCATAGTTACACGTCCGACATTCGCAGCACAGCATCGCCCCAGCCATTTGTGCATCCGTTAGGGGGATACCGGAGGCCAGCAGCAAAATCAGTTTATGGGGTTCAATCGCGTGTCCCTGAGCATGGCGCGGGCAATAATCAGTGCAGTAATAACATTGGTCACAAGATGCGACCGCTTGTGCATCTAAAACTGTGCGCGGCGTACGTCGTTTTGCACTTAGTTGATGATCATAAGGCAGCACCAGCAGCATCTTTGTGCGTTTCGTCACGGGCAGGCTGAAATCTGTGATGACTTCGCCCATCATCGCACCGCCATCTAAAATTACCGGTTGTGGTGTGACCACGCCACCGGCTAAATCCAGCACTTCTTGAATGGTAATGCCAATGGGCACACAAACCGACATGGGCTGCTGCACGGCACCAATGACAGTGATGTATTTATGTGTAACTGGCTTGCCTTGTGCGGCGGCATTGATGTTGTAAAGCGTTTCGATATTTTGAACCACACAACCGACATCGATGGGAATGCCACCTTCAGGTACAATACGGCCTAACATATCGTAGACCATCACCTGCTCATCGCCAGACGGATAAAAGTTGCCCAATCCAAAAACTGTGATGTCATCCTGATCGCCAATCGCCGCTTGCACATTGGCGATGATTTCTTTGTATTTAGCTTTGATACCGATTATGCCCTTCTTGGCGCCCGTCGATTGCATCGCCAGGCGCATCCCGGCCACAACTTCTGGTGCATGGTGAATCATCAGCTGTTTGTCTACGTGGGTCAGCGGTTCACATTCAGCGCCATTGGCCAATACATATTCTGCTTGTGCTTGCATTTTGACGTGTGTCGGAAAACCTGCACCACCAGCCCCTGTTACCCCCGCTTGTTTCACTGCGTTGACAATGTCTGCTGTTTTTTCCACGATAACCTCCTGAGTTCATATTGCGTAATGCGTATAACGTAGGGATACACATTACGCAATATGCATTCACACTACGGCATATTACACCGCAGAAAATGCCCCAACCAACGTACAGCGCCGGATGCGCGTAAAGGTACGTGCAGTTGTCATGCCTTCGCCAGTACGACCAGCAATTGTGAAGCTGGTATGCCCTTCGCCACCAAAACCAAGTCCGGCATATGAGGGGGCATTTTTTACAAATATGGTGGTGTTGATGGCACGGCCGTATTCGCTCATGTGATAAATGTTCGAAGAATGAATAATGGCTGAATGCCGCAAACCGGCCTCAACTTCAACGGCCACATTGACACCTTCTTCAAAGTCACGGACACGTACCACACCCAAAACCGGCATCATGAGTTCATGGCGCACAAATGGATGATTTTTGTCCACTTCCACAATGATCGCACGCATGTTTTCATCGGCAGCGATACCCAGTTCTGCCAGAATGACACACGCATTTTGACCGACATATTGGCGATTCGGGCCGTGCCGTTTTGAATTCAACACGACTTTTTCAAGCTGTGGTAACAGGTTTGGGTCTAAAACATGGGCGTTATCAGCTTTGCGGAAGGCGTTCAGCAATGCATCGGCAATGCCGGCTGTGACGACGACTTCTTTTTCGGAAGTGCAGGGCATATTGTTGTCGAAGGAATGGCCTAAGATGATGTCACGTGCTGCTTTTTCGGGATCGGCCGTGTCATCAACCAACGCCGGCGGATTACCTGCTGCTGCACCAATAGCCCTTTTGCCACAAGATAATGATGCATCAACAACTGCGGGGCCACCTGTTGTGCAAATCAAGGGGATACCTGGGTGATTCATCAGTTCTTGTGCTGTTTCGATGGTCGCTTCTTGTGTGGCAACGAGTAAATTAGGTGGGCCGCCAGCGCTTTCGATCGCTTCGTTGAGCAAATCCATTGTCGTCAAAGAGGCTTTTTGACTGGCGGGATGGGGTGCAAAAACAACGGTATTGCCAGCCGCCACCATGCTGATGGCATTGTTGATGACGGTAGCCGTGGGATTTGTCACCGGGGTGATGGCCAAAATTACACCAAAGGGGGCACACTCTTCCAGCGTCAAGCCATCATCGCCAACATAGGCATCGTTAGGCAGAATCTCAACACCAGGTGTTTTTTCGGCGACGAGTAGATTCTTCAATACCTTGTCAGAAACGCGCCCCATACCAGTCTCTTCAACGGCGAGTTGAGCCAATTTCTGTGCGTTTTCAATGACAATGTCGCGCATCGCCTGAATGATCGCTTTGCGTTGAGTCAGGCTAACGCGCCGGAAACGTACTAACGCAGCAGTTGCTGCTTTGACGGCTTCATCCGGTGTTGCGAAAACACTACGATAATGTGCGGCGCGGGGCATTTTGCCGTTATGTCCGTTGACGTTTACTTGTGCCAATACTTGTTGAATAATGGCTTCGATTTGTGAGTCTTGAATCTGTATAGTCATGATATTTTCCTGCTATTAATATGCAGCCGCCATAGCCTCAGCGACAGCGATATCTTGTTCGACTGAACCGCCGCTGACGCCGACCGCGCCAACAACTTTGCCATCTTTTTGCAGCGGCAAACCACCACCGACCAGTGTGATTTTGGGCAAGTTGGTGTCGATGCCATAGAGAGATTCGCCGGGTTGGGCGACTTTGGCCAGATCATGGGTGGCAAGGCGTACAGCAGCGGCGGTATAGGCTTTATGTGGTGCCAGCGTGATACTGACGATAAGGGCGTCGTCCATCCGTCGCGATTCGATGATGTCACCATTTTGATCGACGACGGTCAAGACCATGGGAACGCCAATTTCTGTGGCTTTTTGCATGCCGGCTTGGACCATGCGGTCGCATTCTTTTAATGTGGGAGCCATCTTATTTTCTCCTTGGGTTAAACGGCCGTTTTCATGTGTAACGGCCGTTTTAAATTCAGGTGGCAAATTGTCGCTGATCGTCTGAATCAGCGTGCGCTGCTCATCAATCCGCGCCAAGACATACAACAAATCAGACAAACGGTTGACGTATTTGATGAGGTGTGGATTGCAGGCTTCTTGCCGGTTGAGCGAAACTAACCGCCGTTCAGCCCGGCGGAAAATAGCGCGTGCCAAATCCAGCATCGCTGCGGCTTGTGAACCACCAGGGCGTATAAATTGCCCGGTTTGCATCCACTCTTGGTTGTAAAAATCGATAATTCCTTCCAAGCGTGTTACTTGTTCGGGCTGAACTTGAGGAACTTCAAATTTAAGTTCTTTTTCACCTTTTACAAAGGCAGCTTCCGCCATAACCGGGATCAACTCACCTTGCAGGTCGATGATATGGCGGCAAAGATCGTCGTATTGAGTCGTGGCACGTGCCATTCCCAGCGTTGATGTGCCTTCATCCAGCGTACCGTAGACTTCAATACGCACATCATCCTTATCGACACGGATGCCTCCGAGTAACGACGTCTGCCCGGCGTCGCCGCCACGGGTGTAGACTTTACCACTCATGCGTTTACATCCACCGAATCAACGATGCCAACAATCGCCGCATCTACCGGGGCATAACGATCAATATCGCTAACAAATCGTGCAGCACCGCCACGAACCCATAAAACAATATCTCCAACACCGGCACCGAGCGTATCGACACACACCAGGCAATCTTTTGTTGTTTTGGTGCGGGGGTCAATTTCTTCAATGACGAGTAAAGTCAGTCCGGTGAGTGAGTTTTCTTTTTGAGTGGCAACCACGTTGCCAATAACTTTTGCTAAACGCATGTTGTCACCTTTAATTTTCAAATAATAGCTTCAGGTTACGCTTTTTCGCATTATCTTGAGCCAATGGAGTGAGGCGCGTGTTGGCGGGCAGATGTAAGGTTGTGCCCGCTTGGTAGTTGAATAAATCGGACTCGGTGAGGATGGTGGAACGGCCGTTGCTCAAAACACGTTGTACAGGCGAAAAAGGAGTGGTGATTGGCAGGTTGGTTTCTGCTTGCATTTGCTTAACCACACGCATCATGAACTTTTCTTCTGCCACAAGATTCACTCCAAAATCAATCAATGTCTCCAAATTGGCTACCATCTTGTCACGCAGAGCCGCAGCACCATCATTACTGTCACTAAAAATAAGGCCGCCTTTGCCATAGGGGTCGGCACCATCACAAATTGCAATGACCGGTTTATTCGCCAGCAGAGCGCCTAAAACCAGGGTTGAAAATAGCGAATCCATCAATCCTAGCGCTAGGCGGGCTGCGGTGTTCATTGACAATGTCGGCACAAGCACCAGGTCTGTTTCCCGTACCAATCCGGGTGTATTCACCCACTGTTTAGGGCTGATGATCTCTTTGGCACCCGCCTTCTGTACATTATCTTCGCCAATGACATGGACGGCTGAGGCAGTCATAAAAACCGTCAGATCGTGGTTGGCCTGCACAAGCATTTTGATCATGTCCATGCCAACCACATAGCCAGTGCTGGCTCCGCTAAACAGCATGAGAACACGCTGCTGGGGCACGGCTGCGATCATTTTTGCCTGCACTAGCGTGACCACCTTGGCCACGATTTTGTCAATCAATGCCTGTTCCACAAACTCATCCTTTGTTTTGTGGCACAATCAATGTGCCGCTCTGTCCGCTGCGTAATCCCACAGCATTGCCTTCATCCGTGTCTAAATGAACTTCGGTGAACCAGCCCGCTTTTACGCGCACTAAAATGTCATGTAATGTCGTGGGACGGGGACCATCAATGCGCAAATCGAGCAAATCGCCATTTTTCACGCTCAACTTTGCAGCAACTTTGTCACTCAAATGGATATGCCGCCGAGCGATAAATGCACCGCCGTTGCCTTTGCCGGTCAATGTGACGGCTCCTTCCGGGCCGACAATGGTGATGGGCTGGCAGGCGGGATCCGCACCGTTGGTGGCGATAGGTAGTTTCATGCCGATGACTAAAGCATCGGTTTGCGAGAGTTCCACTTGAGAATAGGGACGTGG
>JAGRDI010000361.1 GCA_020432765.1 Anaerolineales bacterium
TTGGCATGGCGCCCAATGAATATGAGATATCAGGCCGTTACCTGGCTTGGCTGGGTCAAGGAATTACCGGATGAATTGGTCCGTTCCAGACCCATACTTAGCGCTGGATGTGGTTGGGCATCACTGGATGCTGGTAATTTAGAGGCTGCTGAGATGCACATTCGGGATGCCGAAAGATGGCTGGAATCCACAGTCACCATGAGAGCTCAACTTGAAGCCTCAACGGACAAGACTTATCCTGAGCGAAACCTGAAGAAGGAATTGTTAAACGACGAGGAACTTCGATCATTAGCAGCTTCGATAGCAAATGCTCGTGCCTATCTGGCCCAGGCGCTCGGCGATGTGTCCGGTACCATGAAATACGCTCGGCAGGCAACCGATTTCCTGCAAGAAGATGATTATTTCGAGCGTGGACTCGCCGAGATACTCCCTGGGTTCGCATATTGGGCAAACGGGGACCTGGAGGCGGCCTACAAGGCAGTCGCTGACGCCATAACGAATATGCAAATGACTGGTAAGATTCGTTTCGTTATCAGTTTCACTTCTTACCTGGCTGACATACTGGTCGCACAAGGCCGCCTCCATGAGACAAAAAGAACGTATTTTCAGTTATTGGAAACTGTGACAGAGCAAGGTGAGCCAGAAATTCCGGAAACGGCCGTTTTGTATTTGGGTTTGTGTGAACTATACCTTGAACAGGGCGAACTTGAAGCCGCCAGGCAGCAACTGCAAAGAAGTGAAGCATTCGGTGAGCAGCATTGGTTTGCACCCTGGTATCGTCACTGGATATTTGCGCATGCTCGCGTATTAACTGCCCAAGGCAACCTGGACGACGTAATCGGAATGCTGAACGGGGCGGAAAAACTTTATTACAGACACCCTATCCCCGATATACGTCCCCTAAAATCCCTGCTTACCCGGGCATGGCTTGCGCAGGGCAATTTGAGCGAAGCCCTAATTTGTGTGGATGAACAGGGCCTCTCTGTAGATGATGATCTTAGCTATCTACGTGAGTTTGAACACATCACCCTGGCAAGGCTGCTTATCGCTCAATATAGGAAAAATCCTGAGCATGGTCCTATTCAGGATGCGATGGCGCTGTTGAAACGCCTCTTAAAAGCAGCAAAAGAAGGTAAAAGGATAGGCAGTGTTATTGAAATATTGGTGTTGCAGACGCTTGCTTTTACGGCGCAGAATGACCTTCCTTCTGCTTTGGCTTCTCTGGAACCAGCACTCAGCCTGGCCGAACCGGAAGGATACATCCGAATCTTTGTAGATGAAGGTCCGCCAATGGCGCATGTACTGTATGCTGCCCAATCTCGCGGAATTGCTCCGGGTTATGTGCAACGATTGTTAGCAGTATTCCCCATCTTTGAGCCAGATCAGACTGCGACACCACTTAAGCGTACATCTGATTTTGAATGGATAGAACCGCTGAGCGAACGCGAACTTGAAATACTCCAACTTATCGCTGAGGGACTGACCAATCCAGAAATCGCTTCCGAGCTTTTCCTATCGTTGAATACGGTCAAGGTGCATACCCGTAATATTTACAGCAAACTTGATACCCATAACCGAACTCAAACGGTTGCCAGAGCGAGGGATTTAAAGATTCTGCCGGTTTGATATTGGTATTGATTAAGCCCCAACAATTGTAATCTACTGGGCTATAACTTGCTCGTTTGTTCCCCATACTAATTCAATATCCTGAATAACAACCCGAATACCACGTTCGTGGTATGACACTAATACCATCTTCCATGTAAGCTAAAAGTGTGTTCGAATCCTATGAAAAAATAATCGTGGCTATTCAGAAATCTTTAGATTGTCATATCCTTACAGGAATGATTTGAATAGTAATAACCAATGGAGGTAATGATCATGACGAGCGAAAAACAAGAACTCAAAAATAAAGGAAAGGGAATCAGCGGCCTAGTTTTTGTGGGCTGCTTGATGCTTGGTCTCGCCTTTAGCTTCATTACTGGAAATTTTGTTGTCGGCGTCTTAGGCGGACTAGGTATCGGTTTTATAGCGATGGCCATTGCAATGGCGGTTGGGAAACAAGATTCCATGAGAAAAGGAATCAGTGGCCTGGTCTTCGTAGGCTGCCTGATGGTTGGCCTGGCCATTGGTTTTCTGGTAGGGAATATTGTCGTCGGTCTCTTCGGTGGGTTGGGTGCTGGTTTTATCGCCATGTTTATTGCGTACAACAGCACTGGCGAATGGTAAATCACCCCACTTCATAATTAGCGTTTATCGGAGGGAGCCCTTCAACTGAGAATCGATTGGTGGTTAAAATCAAACTGCTGCCCGGCAATGGCCGGCAAATCTCAACGCCAAAAGATCAGGGGAAGGAGCATCACATGATAAATAAAACAAAACAAAAGCTTACGCTAGATCGACCAGCAGCCTATCAAATCAAGGTGCCTGGACTGCTTGATGAGCGTTGGTCAGACTGGGCTGATGGGATGGTGATTACGGTTGAGGATAAGTCTGATGACCTGCCAGTTACAACCTTAGCTGGCACGGTCGACCAGGCGGCTTTACAAGGTTTATTGCGGCGACTTTATTCTTTGGGCTTGCCTTTGGTTTCAGTTATTTGGATTAAAGAAGATTGAGTTGTCGCTACTTTTAGCTTTGGAGGATGAAATGAGTCAAATTGGTTTACTGGCAACGGCAAAATCTATTGGGGAGGCAACGGCCGTTAAAACATCGCGCCTATACTTTATTGATCACTTACGTGCCGGGTTGGTTATCCTTGTTGTACTGCACCATCTGGCCATCGTTTATGGGGAAGGTATCTCTTTTTGGTATGTCGATCCCCCAATGGGCGAATCTCTAATTGGATTTGCCCTTGTCCTGTTCGTCTTGATGAACCAGGCCTGGTTCATGGGTGCCCTTTTCTTATTGGCGGGCTACTTTACGCCCGGATCATTTGATCGCAAGGGTTCTGGTTCCTTCCTTAAGGCGCGGTTGATTCGTCTGGGCATTCCTCTGCTTGTCTGGATATTTATTTTCAACCCGTTCTCCAATATAGGTCTTTTCCTGGAGCCGGTTGTTCTGATTCCAGGCTCATTGACCTGGCAAAATTACTGGCAGCGATATCCTGAGTTCATTGGGCTGGGTGTTGCCTGGTTCCTGGCGCTGCTGCTCATTTTCAACTTTGGCTATGCTGGCTGGCGCTGGTTGACGCGAAATCGCGTATCAGCCTCAGACCGTGACTCATCACCGCCTACGTATCTAGGTATTGGTCTTTTTATTCTAGCTTTGGCATTGGTAACATACCTGGTACGGATCATTATCCCTATTGGCAGACCTGTGCTTGATTTCCCAACGCTGGCTTATCTGCCACAGTATCTCAGCTTCTTCATTGTGGGCATGATTGCTTATCGTCGTGATTGGTTCCGCACCCTTCCGGATAGGATGGGGAAGGTAGGTTTTGTAACGGCCGTTGTCGCCACACTCCTCCTATTCCCATTCCCAATTATAGGCATTCTGGGTGGCACGATGCGCTTTCTGGGAAATGGAAGCTGGCCATCAGCAATCTATGCCCTTTGGGACTCTGCTTTTGCAGTGGGCTTGAGTTTGGCATCGATTACTTTCTTCCGTCGTTACTTGAATGGAAAGAGCAGCTTGGGCAATTTTTTGTCCCAACAAAGCTATGCCGTCTACGTCATTCACAGTCCCATCATCGTCGTGCTGGCCTATGCCTTTTATCTGGTGGCTGCGCCCTGGGGAATCGGACCTTTCCTCAAATTCGTTCTGGCAAGCATTGAGATGGTTCCGATTTGCTTCATCGTCGCTTTCCTCATCCGTAAAATACCCGGTGTTTCCAGGGTTTTGTAATTAAAAACCATGGCTTTTGATAGCAACTGCTCAGTTTTTTGCAGCATTGAGAATTTCAAAATGGAGCAGGAGCCTAAAATGAAAGTGATGGCAAAGAAATTTCGTATGTTTTTCACTCAAAAAGGAAAATTATCATGACTACAAAAATTCAATCTTCGGCCATTCGCAATGAAGTAAAGAATCAATCAAATGAAGCTGAAGCAGCAAGCCGTAAAACGGCCGTTCTAGTTGGCGTATTATTTATCATCGGCACAGCGGCGGGTATCTTAAGTGGGGTTTTGACAATCCCTATTTTTGATTCGTCAGATATCCTTGCTGCTGTTGCTGCCAATCCAAGCCAACTTGTTTGGGGGGCAATTTTGGTGCTCGTCATGGGCTTTGCCGTGGCGATGATTCCCGTTTTACTGTACCCGATCTTCAAAAACTATAACGAAGTTTTAGCACTTGGTGCTGTCATCTTTCGCGGTGTGCTTGAGGCTGGCACCTATATTGGCATCGTTGTTTGCTGGCTGTTACTCATTTCGCTCAGTCAGATGGCAAAGACAGATACCTCTACGACTTTGAGCACTTTACTGCTGGAAACCACCGCCTGGATCAACTTGATGTTAGCCATCGTTTTTAGCCTGGGTGCGCTGATGATTTATTATCTATTTTTCCAGTCAAGGCTTATTCCGCGCTGGTTGTCCGGATGGGGCTTTATTGGTGCCATCCTCTATTTAGCTGCCCCGCTGTTGATCATGTTCGATCCACAGCATCCGCCCTTATCGCTTGATTCCGGCGTGGGTGTGTTGATGGCGCCGCTGGCTTTGCAGGAAATGGTGCTGGCCGTTTGGCTGATTGTCAAAGGATTTAATAATTCCTAGAAAACTCAAGTGTAGCCTGAGCTTGTCGAATGCGAAACCGGGCTTCGACAAGCTCAGCCCTCGACAAATCGTATATTTATATTTCTATTTGGTGAACGGGGAGATGAACTGATGATTGTCCAAGAAAAAATGACCACAATGAAAAATCATCGCGTTGTGGTGACCCGACACGGCGGGCCAGAAGTTTTGCAATTGGTTGAAGAGGACCTTCCCGAACCCAAAACTGGTGAAGTGCGCGTGAAGGTCTTGTCCGCTGGGATTTCCGCCTATGATCTCATGCATCGCAGCTCCGGAAAGCTGCCCGGAACACCAAAACCGCCGTTCACGCTAGGTGAAGACATCGTCGGTGTGGTAGACAAATTGGGTGATGGTGTTTCGTCCCTCGAACTTGGTCAGATGGTTGCTGGCGCGACATTTTGTCTGGGGCTTGGCGGCGGCTATGCAGAGTTTGTCTGCCTGCCTGCCAGCGAGTTGGTACCTGTCCCCACAGGCGTAGACCCGGCTCAAGCCGTTTGTGTGGTGGTGAACTACCTCACTGCTCACATGGCGATGCACCGCACGGCCAATGTGCAAAGCGGTGAACGCATTCTTGTACAAGGGGCGGCGGGTGGTGTTGGCTCTGCTTTGCTCGAACTCGGCAGATTGGCCGGGCTGGAGGTGCTTGGCACGGCTTCCAAATACAATCATGAGCTTGTTGCTGAACTGGGCGCAACACCGATTGATTACCACACTGAGGATATTGTTACGCGCATTCACGAGTTGACAGGTGGTGGTGTGGATGTTGTTTTTGACCCGATTGGGGGCGGCAGGCAGCTGTGGCGTTCGCATAAAGCTTTAGGGAAAAACGGCCGTCTTGTGTGGTTTGGCGTCGCTGCTGCGAAGAAAGACGGTCTGCGCGTGATTCCATTCACCCTGCTGATAGTTATGCTGCTCAAGCTTAAACCCGATAGCAGGCAAATGCTTCTAACTCCAGACCTGAGCAAGGAAAAAGCCTGGTATCGTGAAACACTGGCAGAACTGCTCGATCTCCTGGCAGCAGGGCAAATCAACCCAATCGTGGCGGCACGCGTCCCCTTGGCTGAGGCTGCCCGCGCCCACGAATTACTGGAACGGGGAGGCTATGCCGGCAAGGTTGTTCTTACAAAGATATGATGAAACGCTTTAACAAGCGGCAAATTGCAGGATGGTTCGCCGTTAGTTTGTCCATCGCCGTTACCTGTTTTTGGGCGTTTTGGGGCATCATTGAGAATTTCCATGAAGGTTGGTATTTCGCATCCTGGTTATCAAATATGGGATTGATGTTCATCCAATATTTGAGCCCGATGCTCATCTTTATGGGCGTGACGCTGATTTCCATTTTCTGGCCTCGTCTTGGCGGCATTCTGTATGTGGTTCTGGCCCTTTTGGCAATTTGGTTCTTTCAAGCTTTTTCCAATGCGGCGACATTTTTAATCATTGTCCCGTTGATTGGTCTTGGCGGGTTGTTCTGGTACGGCCGTCCCCAACCACGAAAAGTTGCCGCCGCCCTGACGGCAGCCCTACCCATGCTGACCCTAATCATCGCTGGTATAGAACCTGTCGTTCGAGTATCGCAGCGCATGGATGATGGCAATCTTCAAGCTAGATTGGTGGCGGGTAACGATGTGAATCTCATTTGGGCGCCTGATGGCCCTGGCTGGCCACGCGAGGGAACAACCTGGTATGAAGCGCAGCAGATTTGTCAGCATCTCAGCGAAGATGGTTTGATTCTTGCCGCTGTGCCGCAAGATATTTGGCGATTGCCGACAGTGGATGAGGCAGTCCGTTCGATGACGCGCCACAACCATAACAGTGGTGGGGTTTGGGACGCAGAAACGGTAAAGGCAGTCTACAAAATTGCGCCGGACAAAGAATCCCCATTGTGGAACATTCATTCCCAAGTGATCTACTGGTGGACAACAACAGAGGTGGATGAAACATACGCCTATATGATTGCCTATGACGGCAAGGTTTGGCCGCGAACAAAGGAGTTTGGGCCAGCGTATTTAGGATTCCGCTGTGTAAAACGGCCGTTTCGATTATAATGTAGGCATGTCTGGCGACTTGCTGCAAACGAAATTGTATGTACCTCGGTTACGGTCGGATCTCGTGCACCGTCCTCATCTTTTGGAAACACTTAACCATGGATTAAACAGCAAACTAACCCTTGTCTCCGCTCCGGCCGGTTTCGGCAAGACGACGCTAGTCGGCGAGTGGGTAACCCATTTGACAATTACCGATTCACACGTGGCCTGGCTCTCGCTGGATGCGGCTGATAATGACCTTGCCCGTTTTTTACGTTATGTGGTAACGGCCGTTTGCCGTTCTAAAAACAATGATTCCCCCGCTGGCAAAAGTGCTCTGGCGATGCTGCACTCCCAACAGCCGACGCCAACTGAAGCAGTCCTCACATCTCTCATCAATGA
>JAGRDI010000362.1 GCA_020432765.1 Anaerolineales bacterium
TTTTTCGTATAGCGGCTGTTGGGTTAGGCTTGATTTTATTCGCGCAGGGTGTGTATGTTACCTTGATGTTTATTGACCATTCGCCTGAACGTCAGCGAACGTGGGCCGAAAATCGACCGCCTGGCTTTTGGGTGAGTTGGGATGAGCCGCCCATTTATGGTTTGTTTGGTTTTCCGCATCAAGTTGGTTGGCGATTGGTGGATGATTTGATCTCACCAGACAATTTGCCTTATGGTAGTAATGAGGAGGAGGAAATCACACATTGGTACATGGGGTATGCGCCGCGTTCTTATTGTGACGATATCAATACATTTGTGTTGCTGGAACAGCCGTGGGATTTGATGCCATATGACACGGAGCAAGTTGGGACAATGTTTGTGCAAGATGAGGTATGGGTCAACGGCCGTTTAACACTCCAAACGCTGACTAATCAACAAGCAGAAACAATCACCACGCATCAAGCTGATGGGATTCAACTCTGGCGCACACCTCAAGAGCTGCAGCCATCTACTTACAGTGGTTCAAATGCTGTTGACAAAACACTGGGCAATAATCAGGTGCGCTTACTTGGTTACGACTTAAACCATAATCTGGCAGATGCGGATGAAGAATTGACAGTAACACTCTATTGGCAAGCGCTGCAACCGTTTGATCAAAATTATCAGGTCTTTGTACATTTAATAGATACTGATCTGCGTGCGCAGCATGATGGCGCACCGCAATGTGATTTTAATCCTACAACCCATTGGGAACCGGGCGAAATCATCCCTGACACACATACGCTGCGGCTGCCAATTGACAGCGATCTTCAAAATTTGACCCTGCAGGTCGGCATGTACAATTTAATCACGCAAGAACGCCTGCAGTTTGATGATATTGCGACTGACAGTCTCGTGCTGGACTTAACGCCTGATTAGCCCGGGACACGTATTCTGTGACCAAAGATTCGTCAACTTTTGTTACGCGAAATCACATTTGCTTCCCAAGAGAAAAGTTGACAAATCTACAATGAATCATTTGAGTAATTGTATGAATTTTGGTATAGTGCGTGCTGTATGTTTGGAGCGTCCTATATACTTTAGTTGAAGAACGAAAAGCTAATATATTTGAATTTTTAAGTGTTTGGAGGATCAAAATGTCAAATTTAATTGTGATTGTGTTTGATGATGCAGAACAGGCCGGCAAAGTGCGGGACACTTTGAAGAGTGTAGAGCATGAGGGACGTTTACGGTTGGATGATTCGGCCGTTGTAGTCAAGGATGCTGACGGCAAAATTCATGTGAAAAATCAGATGGATCGCGGTGTCAAAATCGGTGCGGTTACCGGTGGTTTCCTCGGTTTATTGTTGGCCAGCGTGTTTTTTCCGGTTGCCGGTATATTAATAGGTGCGGCGGCTGGCGGACTGATTGGCAAATCGGCCGGCTTAGGTGTCAGCAAGAGTTTTGTGAAAGAAGTGTCGGAATCCATGACTGAAAACAGCTCGGCGCTTTTTGTGATTATACGCGATAGTGACCCGGATTTGGCACTGGCTGCGTTACGGCCGTATGAAGGCAAAGTTTTACAAACGACATTAGACCCAGAAGACGAAGAAACGCTGCGGCGTGCATTGCACAATAAGTGATAATTTGCTGAGTAACAATAAGGGGTTCCCAGGAACCCCTTATTGTTACTCAGACCGTTTGATGATGTAAACACGCCCCCAATGGCCCGCATCCATGACGGAGTAGCCTGTCAAGATTTCCAGATGCGGATATTCACGCAGCAATGTTTTGAGTTGGTCGTAGGCATGTGTGAAGATGATAATACGGCCGTTTCCCGCCACAACACGTTCTAATTCCCCCAACACGCCCATAACAAAAGGCTCGTTATCCGTCGGCAGGTAAGTTGCTACCTTCGTGACACGTTGATCGGCGATAGGTAATTTGCTTGGATCCCATTCCCGAATTGAAATCGTGCGCCCGCGCCCGCCGCGCCGCGGCATCACCTGCCGTTGGGCAGCCTCGACACCACGGTCATCGCCGCCCAACAGTTGTTGGTAAGGGCCGCTTTGGCGACGGGCTTTGAGTGTTTGTCCAATGCCGCAAACCGGGTCAAGAAAAAGGTCTTGGGGATCGGGTTCAGTCAGCAAGACCAGGGCGGCCGCAGTTGAATCTTTGATGCCACCTTTAGGCAACTTGCGATTTGGTTTGACAGGTGCACTCAATCGAAAACCAAGTAACAAACTGGAACCGAGTAGATTTGCCCAGATTTCGACTTGTGCTGAAGTGTTATCAGAACCGCTGCCAACGGCCGTCCAGCGTGGTAAACGTCGTTCCATGCCTTTGAGAACGGCCATTGCCAACTCAGATTGTTTGTAATCATGTTTGCCGATTTTGCGTGGGATAACCGTATAGGTGGGTGGGTGGCTGTACTGCCGGTATCGCATTAATGCCTTTGCTGCTCGTCCAAACGCTTCGCCTTTTTGCACCGTTTCAGTGATGATGCGCAAATCACGGCGGCTGCGCGAAACTTTATTGATAGCAGCAGCTACCATAAATAGATCTTCGGCCGTTGACAGCTTTAAGACATCATCCACTGGCCCAGAATAATCGAACAAGACAATGCCGTTTTGCTCTTTCGCAAATTGATAGCCTACAAAAGTCGCATCAGGCAATTTTTGTTTAATCTCTAACCAGGTAATTTCTTCAACACCCGGCATTGTTTGTGCATAATAACGAACAGAAGCCATAGATATTCCTTAACAATAGTCGGTTAACCTGAATTCGCGAGGTTGGGGCTAACCTACGAATTCCCGAAGAGTCTGTTTTATTTGCCGAAGCGATCTTCGCTGCGGGCACGGAAGATGAAGCGTACAGGCGTGCCTGTTAAGGGAAAACTCTCACGTAGTTTGTTTTCCATGTACCGTTGATAACTGAAATGGATCCATTCCGGCTTGTTCACAAAGAAGACAAAAGTTGGCGGAGCAACTTTGGGTTGGGTCGCATAAAAGAACTTCATGCGTACTCCATTTTTGCTTGGTGGTGGATGTTGGGTCGTGACTTCACGTAACCATTTGTTTAAAGCTCCGGTAGGAATGCGGCTGTGCCGCGCTGTATTGACTTTTACTGTTTCGGCCAAAATTGTATTCACACGCTGCCCAGTTTTCGCTGAGATGAACATGATGGGTGCATACGGCAGGAAGTTTAGATCATAGCGTACTTTTTCTTGGTATTTGTGCATGGTATGGGTGTCTTTTGTTAGGGCATCCCATTTATTAACGAGAATCAATACACCTGAGTTAGCCTCTGCGAGCATGCCGCCAATATGTGCATCCTGAGCTGTAACGCCATCTTCGGCATCCACCATTAATAAGGCGATGTCAGCACGTTGTAAGGCTTTAATGGCGCGTAGTACACTGTATTTTTCGACACCCGGGTCTATTTTGCCGCGTCTGCGAATGCCAGCGGTATCAATGAGTGTGAAATCTTCACCATGCCATTTGATTTTTGTATCGGTAGCATCGCGGGTTGTGCCTGCAATCGGGCTGACAATGGCGCGTTCTTCACCAATCAGTTTGTTCAGTAATGTCGATTTGCCGGTATTCGGCCGTCCCAAAATAGCGATCTTGATCGAATCATCTTCTTCGATTTCGCCAAAATTTTCGGGAATTGCATTGACGATAGCATCGAGCAAGTCGCCGGTGCCTGCGCCATGTAAAGCCGAAACCGGGTAGACATCCCCCAAAGCCAACTCATAAAATTCATAGGCTGTGTCCCACAGCTTGGAAGATTCTAGTTTATTTGAGGCGACGAGGGTTGGCTTTTTGGATTGGCGCAAAATGTCGGCAACTTCGCGGTCGGCAGCTGTAATGCCCACCTGACCATCGACGACTTGCACAATCACATCGGCATCTCGGATGGCAATACTCGCTTGTTGGCGAATAAGGGGCAAGAAGCGTCCTGAATCTTCAGAAAGTGGAGCTGTATTGTGCCCTTCGGTAATTTCGATGCCACCGGTGTCAACAATGGTAAAGATTTTGCCGATCCATTCGGCATCCGTATAAAGGCGATCGCGGGTGGTCCCTGCCACCTCGGAGACGACGGCAAGCCTTCTGCCGACTATGCGATTAAACAGCGTGGATTTGCCCACATTGGGGCGTCCTACTAAGGCAACTAAAGGTGTTCTGCTCATAAGTTTTCTCTCGTTTCTGGCAAAATGGCAGCTTGTGGGAATGGAAGATTGTTAAAAAAGTCGTGGTGGGCAACAGGTGCCTGATATTGGATGTTGGATTGTTGTTTGGTTGTATGTTTGAGGTTTTTGAGGAGCAAAGATGTTTCTGTCAGCGGCAAAGTTGACGTTATGCCATTGGCATTTGTTATAGTGCGGGTGATGATGACGGTTACAGCATTAGGGTTGACGGAGCGGACTTCAATACCACGATCGGGTAAATCAACAGTCGGTTCAATTGTATAAGTACCCGTATCTAAGCCAAATAAATCGACTGATACATGCACGTCTTCATCTAAAAGGGTATCCAAGACCGGCAGTGGACCAAACAAGACCACGCGTACTTCTTCTGGTGTGACGACGGTTTCGACTCCTGCACTTAAATCCAAGAGTTCGACGGGACGAATACGGGTATCTGTTGTGAGGATGGGCTCGATATCAATTTCTACAAAAATCTCCTGATCTTGATCTAGGGTGATTCCCGCAGGCAGATCGAGCGTGGCTTGTTGGTTGAAGGATTCGGTAAGACCGGTAATGTCGATAGGTTCGGTTTGCAGGCGGGTGAGTGCGTTTACGCTGGCTGGTAAACCTCGAACAAGGACGCTGGGCGGTTCGACGTTGACGTTTAATAAGCGGTACCCGGCGGCTGGTTCACCTATCCAATCGACCGTGATCAGTTTTTCGGCAAAGCCGGCTGATTCTTCAATGGGGATGGTGACGGTGACATCTTGAATGCTGAGATCGAGGCTGCTTGTGCTGGCTACGCGACCTTGTTGATCGTAGAAAACGGGTCGATGTTCACCCACTTCTGTTTCGCGGGCATTGTTGAGAAAGACGGTGGCAAGGGCAAAATCAAGCTGTTCAAGGCGCGAGGCTGGACCGCGTACAGTGATGGTACTTGGTTCGACGAGGGGAACGCCTTGTGAATGACCGCGGGCTGCACTCCCACGGATGTCGAGTTCGACGGGGATTTCACGCGTGACTTGTTGTTCGAGCAAAACCTGGATTTGGGAGGGTGTAATGTCAGATATCTTGTAATCGTTTGCTGAGGGAATGTCTATGGGCACGGCCGTTTCTATGCCAAAAGGTACCGCGCTCAAATCAACAGTGGCTTTGAAATCGGCCGGTGATAAAGTGGTGAGGATTGATTGTGGTCCTTCAACGCGTATCTGGATTGTCTCATCGGCCGCAGACATCAAGAGTGTATCCTTAGGGATACCTACAAAGGAGACTGGGAGTTGGATGAATTGTGAGGTATCCGGGTCCTGCGCTGAGGTTGCTGTGATCCAGATGACCACAGCCAACACCACCGCCAGCAGCAGTGAAGAAAAATTAGATAAAAGGGAGCGTAACGTTTTTTGCATGTTTAGGTTTTATCCCTTGATCCATTCTGCAAAAATGCGTTCAAAATTGTGTCCAGGCGCGAAATATCTTGTCTGCGCAGAATACGGCCGTTATGTGCAATTGAGACCTGACCTGTTTCTTCCGATACGATCACGGCGACTGCATCGCTCACTTCGCTGATTCCTAAGGCTGCCCGATGACGTAACCCCATTTGGCGGTCCGACAGGCTGCTGGTAGACAATGGCATCACACAAGATGCTGCGGTTATTTTATCATCCTGAATAATCACGGCACCATCATGTAATTCCGTTGTTTTGTTGAAAATGGTCAGAAATAGTTCGGGTGATGGTTTGGCATTCAACACGATACCTGTGTCAATATATTCTTGCAGCCCTGTGCCCTGTTCAAAAACGACTAATGCGCCGTGCCGCCTTTGCGATAAACGCAGGCTGGCCTCTGTAAATGCTTTTACAGCCGGATTGGTTTCAGCCTTCCTGAAAAAGCGAAAATAGCGGCCTGCTAACCCTAATTGTTCCAAAGCTCGCCGTAATTCTGGCTGAAAAATTACCGGGATAGCAACCAATAAGGCCGGTAAGCTTTTGTCAATGAGCCAAGAAAATGCGGGTAAGTTGAACAGACTTGTGCTCGTGAGGACAAGAATGATTAATACTAAAACAGCCACCCCACGCAATACGGGTACAGCACGTGTGCCGCGTATGAGCATGAGTAGGATATAGATTACGGCTGTTACTAGCAAAATATCTAGTAAAGCATTCCAATCCAAACGGCTAAAAACGGTTAGTGCATTGTCCACGGGCTGCTAAAAATCCCACATTATTTGTGTCAGAGTTTCTAATCGGCTAATAACGTTGCCAGAATTGCTTTTTGTGCATGCATCCGGTTCCAGGCTTGCGGGAATAAAACCGAGTGCGGACCATCGGCCACTTCGTCGGTGATTTCTTCGCCACGATGCGCAGGTAAACAATGCATGACAATGCAGTCTGGTTTGGCATGACTGACTAAAGCTGAATTTATTTGATACGGTGGGAAAATGGCTAAGCGCTTTGCTTTTTCTTCTTCCTGTCCCATGCTTGTCCAAACGTCAGTGTAAATGACATCAGCATCGGCAACCGCTTTGATCGGATCATGTTCGTAAACGGCCGTTGCTCCGCCAACACTGAATTCTTTTGCCAAAATATAATCTTCGGCCGTTAGGTCATAGCCTGTGGGTGCAGTGAGGACAAAATCGGCACCCAGCTTCATGGCGCCAAATAATAATGAACGTGCCACATTGTTGCCATCACCTACAAAGGCGATTTTTAACCCGGCTACTTTTCCCTTGGTTTCCAAAATAGTGAAAACGTCGGTTAAGCCTTGTGCAGGGTGATTGTAAGCTGACAGACCATTAATAATTGGGATGGTACTATTTGCAGCCAGTTCGAGAATATGTTCATGCGGGAAAACTCGCGCCATCACAGCATCAACATAACCAGATAAGACGCGGGCGACATCGGCCACGCTTTCACGACCCCCCATCTTGATTTCATCAGGCGACATATAAAAGGCATACCCTCCTAGATGAACCATGCCCATCTCAAAGGAGACACGGGTACGTAGGGAGGGCTTTTGGAAGACAAGTGCCAGACTCTTGCCTTTCAGGATTGGCTTGTTTCCGCCAGCTTGCCACTCAGCCTTTAAATCTAAGGCTAGCTGTAGTAAATTTTCTAATTCAGTTGGTGTCAGGTCGGCAATACTTAAAAAATGTTTCACGGTGCAATTCTCCAGTTGCAATTGTTCGGTTAGGGGGATGCTGCTGGGCAGCGGTGCCCAACCAGAAGTGATTTTTTAGACCGAGAGTATACCACAGCTTGATTAAGGTAACAGGTTGCAGAACTACGAATCAGGATTTTTATTAAATTGTGCCAACGGGTGTTTTGCGTTTACCAGTTTCCACAGATAGTTGAATTTTGTTTACAAGCCTGCCTAATTTCCCAGTGGTGTGGGTGAAGGAGAGATTGGATACTGGTAATTAGGCATGAGGTCGAGTAGGCGGTTATAAGCTTCGAAGATGGTTTTGGCAGGGTTGAAATAGCCGCTTAACATTTCTTGCAGTACGATGGACAGGGTGAGTTTTTCGTATAGTTCAGTTATCAAAACGCCTTGACCTTCAAGCACGCCCCATCGTGGGGCGGCAGCGACGCCGTCACGGAGTTGGGCGACAACCTCGGGACCAAACAGTTCAAGCAGGCTTTGACCATTGGCGACCGGCGTGCTGCCCCAGTTGTCGATAAATTGGGTGGGATTGTCGCTTGTACCCAGCCGCAGTGGTACTTTGCGTTCAGAATTAACTGCGAGCCATTGCGAGTAACCGTTGTTGAACCAATAATCAGCGAAAGCAACGGCCGTTGCCTCTTCTGCTTCTTTGGTAAAACCCAAATAGGTCAAATTGCTAAATTCAGTTGGGCTTGCTTCTGCACCATCTCCATTGATTGCGGTAATAATGCCCGTGTTTGCGGCCAGATCATTTGCGCCGAGTTCAGTCAGTAAGCTGGGAGAGGTCATGATGAGACCCGTACGGCCGTCCAGAAAAGCATTTTTTGCGCTAATATCAGTTTGCACACCTGGTGGACTGTACTGATTGATGATCGCGTAATAAAAATCGAGTGCGTCCCGGCAAGCTGGCTCCAGAAATTGTATTTCACCTTGTGTGTCGATCAGGTCACAGCCATTGGCTAAGGCGATTTGTTCAAAAACGCGATGCGTGTTGACTAAATTAGATTCTGTGGGCACGACCAAACCGGAAATTAACTCCCCTGTGCGGCGTTCAAAAAGGGACTCGGCGCCGCGCAGCATCGCATTGTAATTATTGGGTGGGGCTAAGTTGTTGTCAGTGTACCAATCTGAGCGATATAGCCAGAGTTGTTTATATCCTTCACTGGGCAGTGCAACAAGGGTTCCGTTGTTGCTTGCCAACTCTAATGCAGCAGGATCAAAAGTGTCACGTCCGATTTGAGCAGCGGCGGTTTCTACAATCGTGGCATTTAGAATGCCGCGTTCATGCCAGCCTGCCGTGTATTCGATTGGATGGAGGATGATGTCGGGTAATGTACCGGAGAGAACGGCCGTATTCACCAATTCCGGCAGTAAAGGTGGTGTGATCATTTGCCAGGCAACATCAATGCCGGTTTGCATGTGGAACTCTGCCATCATTGTTTGCATAACAGCCTGGTGTTCGGGGGAAGTTTCGTTGATCCATACGGTGAGTTGGTCATTTTGTTGTTGGAGACTGTTATCACTGTTTGGATTTTGAACCCCACCGGGTGTTGCTGTTGGGGCGGGTAGAATAAGGGGCACGGCCGTTGCTGTGGGGGTGATCTGGCTGCGAGCAGTAGCGGTTGCGAAGCGCGGCGGGTCTAAGAGAGCCGGTTGGCAAGCCGTTAACAGCAGTGCGAGAAAAAATAAAATACTCCCCAGGATTTGTGCTATGTGTGTTGATTTGGGGCGACACACATAAAAAGGAACACGAATTTGGGCACAACGCCTATGCGTGTTTTTTTCAAACCGTGTCTGCAAGAGTTTACGGCCGTTCATAGCTTACCCCGCACAGACTCATTGATTACCCGCAAACCAGTCAAAGTCAGCCAGGGATCAACTGTATCGAAGATGTCAGTGTGTGGCTGCAAGATATTGATCAACCCGCCTGTGCCAATGATATGGATGGGTTGCCCCTGGTCTGGGTGTTCCTTTTTGATGCGTGTAACCATGCCTTCGATGAGAGCCACATAACCAAAAATAAGACCAGATTGCACAGCCTGGACTGTGTTGCGCCCAATTGCATGTGGTGGGGCTTCTAATGGCACCTGGCTCAATTGGGCCGCACGTGCTGCCAGCGCGTCTGATGCCAGACGCAGACCGGGTGCAATCGCGACACCTATCAGAGCGCCGTCACCGCTAACCACGTCGAAGGTTGTGGCTGTGCCCATGTCAATCGTGATACTTGGCCCCATAGTAAGATGATAGGCTGCGGCTGCATTCACGATACGGTCGGCGCCCACCTCTTTTGGATTATCCGTAGTGACACGTATATTCATCTTTAGTTCTGGGCCGACAGTTAATACTTCTAGATTGAGATAGGTTTGACTGAGTTCTTTGAAGGGCAAGGTAAGTGCCGGCACAACACTTGACATAATGATGTGCGTGATGGTGTGTAGTAAATTAGCTTCGCGCAGCAAGTTTGTCAGCATGATGCCGTATTCGTCGGCGGTGCGCTCATGCGCAGTGCGCAGCCGCCACACATTTTGCCAGCAACGGCCGTTCCATACGCCAAGTGTAATATTTGTGTTGCCAATGTCGATTGCAAGCAGCATAATGGTTCCAGAAGTTTATCGGGGATTTTAGGAATCCAATTCTTAATAACTCCAGTAATCCCTGGTCAGAAATAATGAAAATGAATTGTATAGGGCAGAGAGAAGCATGACAACTGACCATCATAAAAAGCATCATTCTGAACCGGTTCAGATGCGACAGCTATTAATCTTGAATGAGATTGTGCAGGCATTAAACAGTTCCATCAATATGGATCAGTCTCTGCAAACAACATTGGCCAAAGTTGCCGAGCTGCTTGGGCTTGAGACGGGGTGGGTTTGGCTGCTGCACGCCGAAAATGACCAACCTTATTTGGCTGCTGCCCAAAATCTGCCACCGGCTTTGGCCTACGACCCGGCCAAAATGACGGGGGGCTGCTATTGTTTACGCACCTATCTTGAAGGCGATTTGGCCGGAGCCGCGAATGTGAATGTGGTCGAATGCAGCCGTTTACAAGGACTGATCGACGGTACCGATGGCTTACGTTACCATGCCAGTATTCCTTTGTATGCTCATGGCAAAAAATTGGGCGTGTTGAATGTAGCCAGCACTGATTGGCGCGGCCTTGCGCCGGAAGATTTGCGCTTGTTGTACACGATTGGCGATACGTTGAGCATTGCCATTGAGCGTGGTCGTTTGTTTGACCAAAGTGTGCGCCTGGGCGCAGTTGAGGAACGTATCCGCCTGGCACGTGAGATTCATGATACATTGGCGCAGCGGTTAACGGCCGTTTCTCTTCAACTAGAATCTGCGGATGTACTTTTAGAATTAGGTGCCAATCTGGATAAAGCACATACGGCCGTTCAAAAAGCACTGCGATTGACGCGCATGAATTTGGAAGAAATCCGCCGTTCTGTGCTTGATTTACGTGCAGCGACGCTGGCCGGGCGCACATTACCACAGGCGTTAGCAGATTTAGCAGCGGCGCTGCCGGATGGCATGGCTGTGCAGTTTGAAATTATTGATGGGGAACGGCCGTTGTCGCCGCGTATCGAAGCAGGCGTTTACCGTATTGCGCAAGAAATGTTAAATAATGTCGCGCAGCATGCTCAGGCAGAGCAGGTGCAGATGCAGCTAACCTTGTCGCCACAAAACTTGACATTGCTGGTTGCAGATGATGGCATTGGTTTTGATGCAGAAAAATTGCCGCCGGACCGTTTTGGGTTGGTAGGTATGAATGAACGGGTTCGGTTGTTAAACGGCCGTTTGAACCTCAGCACCAGTCCAGGCAATGGCACCCAGATTGTGGCCAACATCCCGCTTAACTGAGTCGTATTGACATTTTACTGTTCAACCATAGTTTTGTTTTGGCAGCTCCTGCAGGTATATT
Source organism: Anaerolineales bacterium (assembly GCA_020432765.1). Classification (GTDB taxonomy): domain Bacteria; phylum Chloroflexota; class Anaerolineae; order Promineifilales; family Promineifilaceae; genus JAACFF01. Next base: position 11,246 of record JAGRDI010000362.1, read on the forward strand.
TGCCATCAAAAAGTGAATGTGCAAAAATAACTTCAAAATGAAACCAAAGCTCACAAAAATTGTCCTGATTTTTTTAACGGGTTGGGTGTTAACCGGTTGCACCACACCCCCATCTCCTCAAGAAAGTACGATAAAAGGCCGTATCTTGTTCTGGCACACATGGCAAGGAACCGAAGCCCAGGTATTAAATGATCTAATAGCGGACTTCACCACACTTCATCCCGGTGTGGACGTCATTACTGTGCCCGTCAGCGCTGGAACCATTGTCAACCGCTTCCAAGATCGCAGCGTCTCCGGCTTGGGGCCAGATATTATGCTGTTAGACAGCCGTTCTATCTTTGAATTAGCAGAAGCCGGATTCATCAATGACATTAGCAAGCAAGTAGACCTGGAAAAACAACCATATCTTTCTGCTGCTTTAACGGCCGTTCAAAATAACGACCAATTGTTTGGCATCCCCTTCGCTTTGCATTCCCAAGTATTGTTTTACAATAAAACATTGGTACAGACTCCGCCGACCAGTTTAGCGGAACTGCAAACACGGGTGGCGGCTGGAGAAAAAATGGCACTGGATGCCAATCTTGTTGATGCAATTTGGGGACTGGGTGCTTTTGGCGGCAATATTTTTGATAGTGAGGGGCAATTTTCGCTCAGTCAGGGAGGATTGATCAACTGGCTGGATTTTTTGCAACAGGCACAGGCTTTACCTGGTTTCATTCTGGGTACTGATACGCAGCATCTGCGCGAGTTGTTTGTAACCGGGCAGGTCGCATACTATGTTGGCGCGTCTTCTGATTTACCTGCTTTGCAAGCTGCTATGAGTGGTCTTCCTCCGGTGGCTGTGCCTGCCCAGGTAGCAGATGAGACGCAAACAGAAGCAGAGGTTCCAGACACAAACATCACGGCTGCTCCGGCAGCGGATATAGCGGATATATTAGGTGTAGCAACGCTGCCAGTGGGACCAAACGAATGGCAGCCAAGCCCTGTTTTGCGAACGGATGCCTTTGTTTTTAGTCGTGTTTCTAGCCCGCAGGAACAAGAGTTAGCTTTGGCGCTGGCTGAGTTTCTCACGAATGCACAGCAGCAAACCCGCCTGGCTTTAGAGGGTATTGGTCGTATTCCGGCTGGCGCCGAAATACGGCGTAATCGCAATCTACCGGAATCAACGGTGGCGTTGGTTAAACAAATCAGAACGGCCGTTGCCATTCCCTATGCCATTCGCCCCATCTGGGATGCATTTGTGCAGGAAGGGGGTGAATTTAACAGCGGTTATACTAGAGCTTTGCAGGGCATTCTTTCTACCAGCCAGTTTATAGACGAATCGGCGGCATTGGTGGAGTCACAGTTGGGCGTGGAGACACCGGAAAAAGACCTCTCTTTGTACTGCCCTACTTCCGGTGGAAATGAACCCATTACATTGAGTTTATGGCACGCTTTGCCAGAGGCAGAAGCAGAAGTTATGGCACAGATTGCGCAAAACTACGAAACGCTTTGTGAAGGGATGAGCCTGGAAATTACAGCACTGGCTGCCGACAGCATCATGGAGCGTTACATCGCAGAAGCCGAAGCAGGGAATGGTCCAGATATGCTGCTGGCATCCAGCCGTTGGACCTCACGGTTGGCTGAAATGGGTTTGGTAGCAGATCTGAGCGACACTGTGCGTCCTGAAGATTTAGAGTCACTGATTCCAGAAACGGCCGTTGCTATGCGGTATCAGAATCGTTTATATGGTGTGCCGCAGTCAGTTTCTGTATTGGCACTTTTGTACAATAAAGAGATGGTTGATTCCTTGCCCATCAGTCTGGAAGAATTACTCGTGCAAGTCACTCCAGAGCATCGCTGGGCGCTGCCCATGCGTTTTTTCTATGGCTATTGGGGACTTAACCCTTTCGGTGGTTTTCTGTTTAACAGCGAAACGGGTTTGATTGAAGAACAGGCGGGGCTGGTTCCCTGGTTGACCTGGTTGGAAGTGGCACAGAGCCGACCAGGCGTTGACCTGACGTTTGATCCGGCAGCAGCCACAAATGCCTTTGCCCGAGGCGAGGTGGCTTATCTGGTACAAGGCCCCTGGGTGCTGCCCCAACTGCGTGAAGCGTTGGGGGAAGATGGTTTTGGCGTAGCACCGCTGCCTAGCGGGCCAAATGGCCCCGGCAGCCCCATATTGCAGGTTGAAGGGGTGATGTTGAATGTCAACAGTTCAGAGCTGAGCGAAGAAGCTGTGGCTTTTATTCGTTACCTGAGCTTGCCAGAAAGCCAGGCTATTTGGCTGGATACAGGGACACATGTTTCTGCCAGTGTCGTTGCCAACATGGAAGATCTGCCGCTGCTCAGGGGTTTTCAGGAAGAGGCGAAGTTGGCTTCTGTAGTTGATGAGAACAGCAAATTCGCGGCGATGGAAGCGCTGGGTGATACATTGTATGCGGATGTTTTGCTCAATGGCGTCGATGTGGAAACGGCCGTTATCGAATTTGAAACGGCCGTACAAGCCCTGTCAAAGACCCAGCCATAAGCGCATTGGCTGAGGAGTTTTCATGAGCTGTTGCACACCAAAAGCAATGAAAATCCTTTGTTTTCAGGAGAGACAATATGGAAACCGGAACTGGCGTTCAAGTTATTATTGATCTGATCCAGACAATTATAAAATTCTTGGGTCGCGTGACTGTGCAGGGTCAGCTCATTGCCATTTTTTCGATCTTATTGATTGCCTGGTTTTTATCTCAGCCCCTGGTGACGTGGCTGGGTAAATGGTATGGGCGCTGGGTAGCGCGTCAGCGACAAAAAGTATCGGCCTCAGGCGGCCGCTCTGTGACGGATGATGCCCAGGTTCGTGCCACTTTGGGCAAATTACGGCCGTTACTACAAATTGCTTACCTGATTACCTTCCCTCTGCTTGCCATCCTGCTGGCCGGACTAACTATTTTGCTTTTTAACGCAGTCGGCTGGTTTTCTGGGCTGCTTTCCGATGCGCTGCTTTTGTTCGGCATGTTTTTTTTGTATCGCTTGTTCATCGGTCTCAGCTACGTTTTATTTGACAAACAGAAAGCCATTCACTATCAATCTCGTTTTTTTAGACCGTTATTTGGAGTCATCGTCTTCTTACTAATTGTGGGTAGTATCACCGAATTGTCCACCCTGGCTAAGGCACCTTTATTCCCTCTGTTTGATGGATTACTCACATTAGGAACCCTGTTTTTCGCCACCATAGGTCTCTATCTATGGATCGTCGCCATCGAGATGGCCGTAAAGGTACTGCAATCGATTCTAAATAATAGAACCAAAGCCGACCCTCGCAGTGTAGAAGCCTGGCTTATTTTGCTGCGTTACATATTGATTGCTGGAGCCGTTATTTTGGCGTTTCAGCTGATTGGCTTTAGCACGACCGCTTTGGCGGCAGTGTTAGGTGGTTTATCCGTCGGTGTTGGTTTTGCGCTGCAAGATGTAATCCGAAATTTTTTGGGCGGCATAATTCTTTTGTTTGAAGGCTCCGTCCGTCCCGGTGATTGGATCCAGGTCAACAATACCATCGGCAAGGTAGAAAGTTTACGCATTCGCAGTACTGTTGTGCGCACGAATGATAACGTGGAGTATATTGTGCCCAACCAAAGTTATTTGAGTTCAACGATTGTGGCTTACACTTATAATAAATCAGGAATAATGCTTAAAATCCCAATTAGTGTGCCACAGGAGTCTCATTTGCAAGAGGTGCAGGATACCTTGATCCGTGTGGCGAAAAATCACCCTGATATTCACCCTGAACCGGCACCAACGGCTACGTTAGTCGATTTTGGCGGAAATACACTCAAATTTGAATTAAAAGCGTGGATTGTCGCAATCCAGCATAAAGAGGAGATCGAGGCGGCGCTGCGGGCGAAGATTTTTGAAGCCTTGTTGTTGCTGTCGGGAAACGGCCGTTTATCCCCTCCAGAACCATAGCGATTAAAACCAAGAGCCGTTTATCCCCTCCAGAACCATAGCGATTAAAACCAAGATCAGGCAAATAGATATCAGCAGCAGTCCTAACCGTTAAGGGTTAGGACCGCATATTTTATCTAAGCTGCTGCTGACTGTGTCGTCACCTTGTTTTTCTTACCACGCTTTCCTTTTTGAGCAGGCTTATCCTCAG
>JAGRDI010000363.1 GCA_020432765.1 Anaerolineales bacterium
GGTTCAAGCCCACCTGCAAATGACCCTGTGGCTGCATGAAACCACCCATTACACCAAAACTACTCCAGGCGTGACCATTTTTGGTGATGAATCCAGGAATGATGGTGTGATACGGCCGTTTACCGGGCGCGACTTCATTGGCATGTCCAACTTCCAGGCTAAAATTCGCACCGCGATTATGCAGCAAAATCCCGGTTTTGCCGGCTGTGAGGCCGCTGCCAAAACCCATATACAAACTTTGAATCCAACTAACCATATTGCCTTCAGCGTCAGCAGCAGTCAAATAGACTGTGTCACCAAATGCTTGCGGTTGACCAGGAAATGGTTGCAGTGCATTTTGGGGTTGAATCAAACCCCATCTGTCAACTGCATATGTTTCATTCAACAAACCATCAATAGGCACAGCAACATGCAAAGGATCGGCGATAAATTTTTTAGCATCCATAAAGGCGAGTTTCATAACTTCAATCAGGGCATGGTAATATTCGGGCGTGCCAAACCCCAACGCTTGTAAATCAAACTGACGCGCCATATTGAAGGCTAACAAAGCAGTCAACCCTTGTCCATTGGGTGGGATTTCATAAAAAGTAAATTGATCATCATAATTCAAGCTGATGGGTTCAACCCACTGCGCCTGATAGTTGGCAAGATCGGCCATATTTAACAATCCCCCAGCCGCTTGCACACAATCCACAATCTGCTTAGCAAGTTCACCCATATAAAAAGCTTCAACGCCGTGCGTGCTTATGGTTTGTAACGTGCACGCAAACTCAGGGTTCACAAACAGTTCGCCCGCCTTTGGTGCGCGTGTATTTGACAGCCAAACACGGTTTGAATCAGGGTGAGCAGTGAGTTTCGCCTCATTTTCTTGCCATGCACGCGCAATGCGCTGGCTTAGAGGAAATCCATCACGAGCATAGGTCAACGGCCGTTGCAGCAAAACCTCCAAGCCCAACGAACCAAAGCGCTCCAATGCTATCTGCCAGCCGCGCAAACTACCGGGCACCGTCACTGGCAGCCCACCCAATTCTGGAAAAGTCTCATATCCCTGACTGCGTAAAAATTCGGCTGTCAGGTTTTGTGGAGCTGGCCCACTGGCATTCAGCCCATATAATTTACTTTCCTTTGCAGACCATATCAAAGCAAACGCATCACCACCTATGCCGGTTGAATGCGGTTCAACGACACACAGGGTTGCGGCCGTTGCAATCGCCGCATCAACCGCATTGCCACCTGCCTTTAAGATATCTAATCCGGCTTGCGCAGCCAAAGGCTGGCTCGTCGCTACCATGCCATTACGCGCCACTATAGCAGAGCGTCGACTAGGGAAAGTATAGGTTTCAAACTGCATTCAATTCTCCTTAACCTTGTCCGAAATGATGATACGCACCATACGCTCAAAAAACAAATAAGTCCAGGCCCAATTCAAGAGTACAAACAGCCGATTACGAAAACCAATCAGCTGCACCAGATGCACAACCAGCCAGATCAACCAGGCTAAATAGCCCGTAAATGCATGTGTTCCAATTTGAGCTACGGCCGCATTACGCCCAATCACCGCCATCGAACCTTTGTCAACATATTCAAAATCTTCTACAGTTTCAGCATTAATCTGCCTGTGGATATTTCTGGCGGCATGTTCGCCTTGCTGCATCGCGACGGGCGCGAGCATGGGCAGGAAACGGCCGTCTTCCTCCTCAAATGCCGCTAAATCCCCAATCACATAAATATCATCAAACCCCGGCAGTTGCAAAGATGGCTGCACCTTAAGCGTGCCGTTGGTCATCAAATCCAAGCCTGACCGTTTGCCAATACCCTCGCCGCCAACACCTGCAGTCCAAACGGCCGTTTCCGTCCCGATTGTTGTGCCATCGTTGAGCGTGACAGATTCGGCCGTGACGCTGCTAACCAATGCACCCAGACGTACTTCAATCTGCATATCTTCGAGCCGCGCACGCGTATAAACGCCCAATGAATCCGAAAAAGCGCCTAACAACCGTTGTGTTCCTTCCACCAATATGACACGCGCCGTATCCATATCCAGATGTTGATAATCTTTAGATAAGGGACCGCGTATTAATTCAGACAACGCGCCCGCATATTCAACACCACTAGGACCGCCACCAATAACCACAAAAGTCAGTTTTTTCCGGCGAATCTGTGGATCAGCTGCGTGACTGGCTTCTTCAAAAATGCGCAAAATGTGATTGCGTAGAGCAATGCCGCCTTCAACAGATTTCATTGTAAACGTATGTTGCGCTGCACCTGGAATGCCAAAAAATGTAGAGATGCTGCCGGTCGCTAAAATGAGGTAATCATATGGGACAGCACGCTCTGCTGTATGTACCAATTTATTGTCAGGGTCTATACGCTTGACTTCGGCCATCAAAAAGTCAACATTATCATACTCACGAAAAATCGAACGCACCGGATACCCAATTTGGGATGGATCTAATTCCGCCGCCGCGACTTGATACAACAGTGGCAAAAAAGTATGGTAATTGTTGCGGTCAATCAATAAAACATCGACCGCTGCTTTTTTAAAAACACGTGCTGCCCATAAACCCCCAAAACCAGCCCCCACAATCACAATCTGCGGACGTTCGTTAGTTTGTAATGCATTCATTTTGCTGCTCCAGAATTTATTTGTGAATAATTGCACAATATGCGGTTTCATTTTGCGAAAATTTCACCCTGAATACTATATTTTCTCATCTAACTTTGCAGTAATAAACCCGTACGTTTACCATTGGTCACATGTATCCGATTCTAGGCCGTTTTAGCGGCGGCTTTCTGTTTAGCTACACAGCTGCATATGCGCTCGGCATTTTGGCCGGTCTTTTTTTGACCTCCCGGCTGGCACGTAACACCACTGCGTCAAACTGGTTGGCGGCTTGGCTCACAATTATGATAGGCGCACTCATCGGTGGACGTTTGGGTTTTGTTTTTTGGCGCTGGGATTATTTCCAACAACGGCCGCATCAAGCCTTTGAATTGTGGCGCGGCGGTCTGAGTTATTGGGGGGCCCTGTTGGGAGGATTATTGGCGCTTTGGTTATGGACACGTTGGCAGAAACGGCCGTTTCTAACCTATGCCAACCTCTTCACCCCCGCATTCGTATTGATTCATGCAGTGGGTTGGCTGGCTTGCTATCTCGAAGGGTGTGCATACGGCCGTACAACCTTTATCGGCTTCTTGGCAGCCGATTTGCCCGATGAATTTGGCATCTACGCCGTGCGTTACCAAACACAGATGATCGGTTTCTTTTTGACTTTGATTTTGTTTGTGTTTTTACTGTGGTTATGGCTGCGGGGTTGCAACGGCCGTCTATTCTGGATCGCCCTATTTTTCCTAGGCTGTATTCAACTCTCAACCACATTCCTGCGTGGTGACCCTTTCCTCCAAATCGAAACCCGGCGCCTTGATACGATATTCAGCGGCGTATTAATTTTAGTGAGTAGTCTAGCAATGCTACGCTACAAACCAAGCACCCAATCCGTATAATTCGTGGCAGAAAAAACTAGCGTCCAAACTGCATCGGCATGATAATATGCACGTAATCATTATCGCCAACGGGCTTGATTACCCCCGGCTCCATCGGCGAAGTCGTCTCTAATGCCACCTGCGGCGTGTCCAACACATTCAACACCTCAGTCATATATTTCACATTAAAAGCGATTTCGATAGGCTCACCCTCGACATTGGCGTCAATAACCGCTTCATTATCACCCGTCTCTACACTCGTTGCCGCAATCATCGCATAAGCAGGTGCCAACTCATCACCCGGTTCAACACGCACCCGCGCCGTATGACTCGATTCACGCGCAAAAATATCAGCCATTTTACACGCCTTCAAAAAAGCGGCCGTTCCGACAACCGT
>JAGRDI010000364.1 GCA_020432765.1 Anaerolineales bacterium
CCGGAGGAAGTCAAGGCCAAGGTGCGCGAATACATTGACAATGGTGCCACCTGTCCGATTCTTTATCCATTGGGAGATGCGAAATTGATGATTGATATTTTTGCAGATGGATACAGCTAAGGATATTGGACTAAATGGCACGCATCGGACGCTGGATTTTGATGATTTTAGGCGGCATCGTGATTGCGGTGGTCGTTTATTTTATCTATCAAAACTTTTTTGGTGGTGGGAATCCCGATCCGCTTGTTGATGTCGGTGCCGTGGTGACCCTGGAATGTAGTACTGATTGTGCCAATTATGGGCAATGTGGTACGAATTTGAGTGACGATCTCCCTGTTATCCTTGCTGGCGAAAACGAGATTATGCTGGAAAAACAAAACCTTACTTTGCCCGTTGCAGTTGATATGAAGATTACGGCTAAAAATACGGCAACAGTGAAAGTGTATCCTTGGGGAGCCAGCCAAGAAACGAAAGATGCTGGTGAAGAGATGGAGGTTCAGTTTTGGAAGTTAGGGCCGGATGGCTCTCCACCAGAAAATCTGCAGGAAGGTTGGGTAGCGAATTGGTGTGTAAAATCAAAGACAAATGAGTGATATTGACAGTCTTCATATTTTACAAACATTATTGATGGCACAAGAATCTGCCGATGCGGTTGTGCTGGCGACAATCATTAAGGCACGTGGGTCTGTGCCACGGCATGCGGGCACAAAAATGCTGGTTTATGCCGACGGCCGTTTCATTGGCACAATCGGCGGCGGTGAATTGGAAGCACGTGTACTGCAAGCTGCACAAAAATGCCTGACCACAAACCAGCCAACCATACTGCCCTATTCCCTGGTTGATCCGCAGCGTGGTGATCCGGGTGTGTGTGGCGGTGAAGTCGAGGTTTATTTGGAGCCATATTTGCCCCCGGCAACCGTATTTGTAATCGGGTGTGGTCATGTTGGCAAGCAGGTCGCTGCACTCAGCCATTGGTTAGGCTATCGTGTGGTGGTCTATGACGACCGATCTGCGTTAGTTACGGCCGAAAATATTCCCGATGCGGATGTTTATCTGAGTGGCACTTTTACCGAAGCGGTAGCTGCCAATCCCTTACATCGCCAAACTTTTGTAACCATGGTGACACGTAATGTGGCTGTGGACAGAAAAATAATCCCGCATTTGGTTGCTTCTCCTGCACCTTATATTGGCATTATGGGCAGTCGTCGGCGCTGGAGTGAAACGCGCCGCCAACTGCTCGATGATGGTTTGTCACAGGATCAATTGGAGCGTTTCCATGTACCTATTGGTCTGGAGTTGCAAGCCGAATCACCACAAGAAATTGCCCTGAGCATCCTGGCCGAAATTACCCAATTGCGCCGCAGCGCTGCCGAAGCGGCGAATGTCGAGGAATAAATAGAGAATTCAGACGAACTTTTTCCTCTGTGGTTAAATTAAATATTATGAATATGCAAACCCAATTTGTTGAATTTTATGAGACACCAACGGCCGTTTCTGATGTGTTAGCGTTGTTGGCGAAATACGGCCGTTCTGCACGTATCATGGCCGGCGGCACCGATTTGATATTGGAACAGGCTCACGGCCTCCGACCAGATGTGATCCGCTATATTGATATTACTCGCGTGCCCGGCTTAGATACCATTACCCGGGACGACAACGGCCATATTCATTTAGGCCCACTTGTCACCCATAATCAGGTTGTGGCTTCGGAAATTCTCGTACATCACGCCTATCCGTTGGCACAAGCCAGTTGGGAAGTTGCTTCGCCGCAAATTCGCAATCGCGGCACAGTAGCCGGCAACTTGATCACTGCCAGCCCGGCCAACGACACCATTTCACCCTTGCGTGCCCTGGATGCTAGTGTCACTTTGGCAGATGCCAAAGGTGAACGCACGGTCAAACTGTCTGATTTTTACACAGGTGTACGTAAAAATGTGATGCAGCCGGATGAAATGCTGCTGGATATCAGTTTTGAACCGCTGCCGCAAACCGCACGCGGGACCTTTGTTAAGTTGGGATTACGCCGTGCGCAGGCGATTTCCGTAGTACACGCAGCGGTCATCATTGATTTTGCGGCCGATAACCAAACAGTGAATGCAGCCCGCATCACATTAGGCAGTGTTGCACCCGTGATCATCAATGCGCAGCAAACTGAGGCGTTTTTGGTGGGTAAAATGTTGACGCCAGCCATAATTGCCGAAGCGGCGCAGATGGCGGCTGCTGAAGCTGCCCCGATTGACGATGTACGCAGTACGGCCGTTTACCGGCGAGACATGGTGCGTGTGATGGTCAAGCGCGGGCTTGAAAATCTGCTGCATGGCAGCGAGCGTGACCAATGGGCGCAAAATCCAGCGATGTTATGGGGTGAAACCGCTGGCCACTATCCAACAGGACCCCATTATGCAGCCGTTCACGGCCCGGATACACCCATTACAGCTACAATCAATGGCCAACAAGTGACGGCTGCAGGCGGCACACACAAAACGCTGCTGCGCTGGCTGCGCGAACAAGGATTGCTGCCCGGCACAAAAGAAGGCTGTGCAGAGGGTGAATGTGGCGCTTGTACCGTTTATCTGGACGGCATGGCGGTGATGTCATGCCTCGTCTCGGCACCTCGCGCACACAATGCTGAAATTGTCACGATTGAAGGCTTGGCTGCACCAGATGGCACCCTGCATCCTTTGCAACAAAGCTTTATTGAGACCGGGGCTGTGCAATGTGGTTATTGCATTCCCGGCTTTTTAATGTCGGGTGCTAAACTGCTGGATGAAAAAGCAAAACCCGAACCGGCCCATATTCAGCAAGCCTTTTCCGGCAATTTGTGCCGCTGCACCGGCTATTACAAAATCATCGAAGCTGTCGAAAAAGCGTCGAGTTAAGACCAATTGACAGAAGACGAAGGACAGAAAATCCGATCATTTGTCCTCCGTCCTTCGTCAAAATGTGAGTACAGTGCGGCGCAAGTTCTGTAAGGGTTTGAAGTAACGACTTGAGTCGTGGGCGGCTTCTGGGGCGCATACTGCTAAAGCGCTTACGACAAACCATCGTGTTATTTCCGCCGACGTGTACCAGTTTAATGACGAACGTTTAGGAAGAACGTTTGCATAGGTAATGACTATGTTAATAAATAATCAGTACGAATCACGATCTGAGTTACGCATTGATGCGTTGGGCAAGGTGACCGGCAGTGCGCCATATCCAGGTGATGTGACCCCGGATGCCCTACTACATGCCAAAGTTGTCTTTAGTGAACAGCCCCATGCACGCATGCTGGCAATGGATATTAGCCAGGCTGAAGCGCTGCCCGGTGTTGTGGCGATTTTTACAGCTAAAGATGTGCCGGTGAATGAATATGGCTTGATTATGCCCGATCAGCCGGTGATGGTGGGTCTAGGCAGTAAACGGCCGTACAGCGACATAAGCTTGTGGGAAGGGGATCACGTGGCTATTGTTGTGGCCGAAAGCGAAAAGATCGCCACGCAGGCCAGTGAATTGATCGACATCACCTGGGAACAACTGCCGATCGTCACCGATGTATTCGAAGCGATGCAAGATGAAGTTATCATCAATCAATACCACGACAGCAATATTGTCAAACATTTGAAAATTCGCAAGGGTGATATGGAAGCGGGCTGGGCGGCTGCGGATGTGATTATCGAAGGTAGTTATGCGCTGCCATATCAGGAACATGCCTATTTGCAGCCGGAAGCGGGTGTGGGTTGGATTGATGAAAACGGCCGTATTGCCATCAACGTCGGTGGGCAGTGGACATTTGAAGAGCAAGAGCAGATCGCTCATGCGCTGGATGTGCCCATGGACAAGGTGCGCGTGCAATATGTCGCTATCGGCGGCGCGTTTGGCGGCCGCGAGGATATGTCGATCCAAATTATTCTGGCGCTGGCGGTGAAACGCTTGCAAGAGATGGGTATCGAACGGCCGGTGCGCATTATTTGGTCACGCGAAGACAGCATTCGTGGTCATCATAAACGCCATCCGGCCTGGATCAAGACAAAATGGGGCGCGACAAAAGCGGGTAAGATTACGGCCGTTGCTGCCGAAGTCATCACCAACAGCGGTGCTTATGCTTATACCAGCACCAAAGTGTTGGGCAATGCGCATTTGATGGTCACCGGCCCCTATGAAATCCCCCATGCGCATATCGACAGCTACACTGTGACGACCAACAATGTGCCCGGTGGTGCCTTCCGAGGTTTTGGCGGGCCGCAAGGTGCTTTTGCCGCCGAAAACCAGATGAACAAACTGGCCGAAGCGTTGGATATGGACCCAGTTGAACTGCGCTTGAAAAATGTACTTAAAGATGGTTCCCTTTTGACTGTGCAATCGCCTATGCCGCCCGGTGTGAGCATTGGTGCAGTGATCGAAGAATGTGCGGCGGGTGTTGGCTGGCAAGCACCATTAGCTGCCAAAACTGAATTTTCCAGTCTGCAATCGGTGACCACGCCACCGGAAGCAATCAGACGCGGGCGCGGTTTTGCCTGTGCCTTAAAGAATGTAGGTTTCTCATTTGGTGCCCCCGAACGCTGCGAGGCGATTGTGGAACTGCATGGCACGGCCGCAATCGAAAAGGTGGTTGTGCGGCATGGCGCAGCCGAAGTGGGTCAGGGATCGCATACCGCCATCCGGCAGATGGCTGCGGCAGCTGTGGGTGTGGATGTCGCCTTAGTTGAACTGGACATGAGCGACACAGCCACAAGCGGCGATTCCGGCTCAGTGTCGGCATCGCGCATGACCTGGATGTCGGGTAATTCTGTGCGCGAAGCGGCAGAAGTGGCCTTGAAAGCATGGGCAAATGAGGAGCGGCCGGCTATTGGTGATGTACGTTTTACGCCGCCGCCCACGACCATGTACGATGACGAAACGGGCGAGTGTATGCCCAATTTCTCCTATGGTTATGTGGCCGAGGCGGTAGAGGTCACGGTTGATATTGAGACAGGTCATATTCGCGTGGATCGGGTGGTGTGTGCTGACGATGTGGGCAAGGCGATAAACCCGCTGTTGGTGCAAGGCCAGATTGAGGGGGCTGTGGTGCAGGCGCATGGGTATGCATTGTTGGAGAATTTGCAGGTGCGCGACGGCCGTATTCTCAACCCCTACTTCAGCCAATACCTGATCCCCGGCATCATGGATGTGCCCACGCAGGTCGATTCGATCATCATGGAAATTCCTGACCCGATTGGCCCGTTTGGCGCACGCGGCATGGCCGAAATGCCGTTTATTCCGTTGGCTCCTGCGTTGGCAGCGGCCGTACACGACGCTACCGGCATCTGGTTCGACGAAATCCCACTGACGCCGGAGCGAGTGGTGGCGAAATTACGCGAACATGGGATTGGTGGTTAAGCACTTATATGAGGGGTGTGCAGCCTCTGCACT
>JAGRDI010000365.1 GCA_020432765.1 Anaerolineales bacterium
GTCATTGCCGTCATCGTTGTCATTGTCATCATCATTGTCATTGTCGTCATCGTTGTCATTGGCGTCATCATTATCGTTGGTACTGCTAAAATCGTCTATTTCAACACCAACTTCGTTCCCATTAACATTGTCTTCAAATGTCATTACACCATCATTGAAGAGTTCATTTACATCATTGCTACTTAGATCATCATCAAAAGTATTGGGTATTGTGTCTTCAACCACAAATTTTGCTGACCCACTTCCTTCCTTATTATTGGTAATGCTGCTATTCTCCGTTTTATCAACAGAAGATTGGTCAGCAGGTTCCGTTGATTGTGAAGCATTTGGCGTTGTACAAGCAACCATTAACCAAGATAGTATCAAAATTATCAAAACCTGTTTTAATCCAAATTTATTTGTCATTTTTTCTCCTAATGCATTTATTTTGTGTTCTTTCTCGTAAGTGACATTAGAGAGAAAAAAGTAACGGGGTATTTTCAACTTGGTGGAATCAAGGCGATAAATCGGGGTAAACACAGCGGAAACCGAGATGATCTAACCAATTATTGGGGTTTTCAAATTTACGGACGCTGTTTTGCATTTGGCGAGGATCGGAATTCCAACCGCCGCCGCGCAGCATCTGGACACGGGGCGTATCCCGAGGTGGATCAACGGCCGTTTCTCCACCATCCGCCTGAACCCACTCCCATACATTACCGGCCAAATCATATGCACCTGCCCAGCTTCGCCCATCTGGTTTGCTGCCCACAGAAGCCAGGCCAATTTCACAATCATTGAATTGAGCTAAATCACAGGTTGGCTCAGCTTCACCCCATGGAAATGTGCTATTTTGGAATCCAGCCGCAGCATGTGTCCACTGAGAAACTGTGGGCAGTTGGCCGGCGACCCATGTGCAATAAGCCGTCGCATCAAACCAAGAGACACCCACGACAGGATAGGTTGGGTTGTGATAATCAGCATTAGCAGCCAGAGCAGATTCATTACAAAACCCCAACGCAACACAAAGATCATATTGTTGATTGCTGACCTCGGTTTGGTCCAACCAAAAGCCATATGTTAAGTTTGGTGAAACGACCGTTAGATTGAATTGGGGGCTTGTGTTACCTAATTGTGGTGGATTTACAGGTACATAAACCATTTGCATATGATCTTGTGGCCGCAGCCACCTGGCACCCAATTGCGGATTTTTGGGCAGTTGCGCTGGTTCTTCAATCCTCTGAAGAGCCGCAGAAGATTGCTGCACAGCAGTCAAGGTTGGGTTGGGCGAGCTTTGATCTGGGTTGGAAAATGTGCTAGTAACAGCCTGCACCATTGGCAGCCGGGTCACGTTGACCACACCCGGTAGTGATGATGTTAATAAAACCACTATGAAAACAAGTAAAACAATCAAGCATAAACTCACCAACGTCCAGAGTGGTGTCAACAGCCAAAGAGATGTTAACAAGCTGTTTACTTTTTCCTGTATAGGCAGTACCTCGACTTCGATTTTTGTTATGGGGATTCTGCTGTGTGCAAACGGAGGTGTGATAACAGCAGTAAATTGTTCTACCAGGTCACTCTGCACTGTGTTTAATCGGGTGCTTTCAGATTCGTTTGGATCTACATGCGGAAAAGCAAGGGGATTGATACGATGTAAAGCGGCGCGTAAATCGTGGTAACGGCCGTTGCGTGCACACCCATTTAATAATAACTCAACCATGCGGCTCATCGTCATGCCTGTCGTTAGATCGGCGTAAATATTGGGAAAATAATCAAGGCATAAACCACGCAGATCATCTTCTGTCAAGGAACCAATCATCTGGCGGCGTAATGCAGCATTCTGATTCGTCATGTCTTCATTGTAGACCAGTTCAACCCGGTCACCCTACGCTGTTTCAATGTTACAACACCTGTGAACCTACGTAAGAAAACAAACTCTAGGAGGAAAGTCCTATATAATCGGTTTCATGCACGCAAAAGAGGAATTTTTACTCGAATTAAACCCGTCAAGTGACACACCTTTGTTTTGGCAGTTGTACCAACAATTACGCCAAAAAATATTGACCGGCGCATTAGAACCCGGCACACAATTGCCACCTAGTCGCAAACTGGCGCAGGCAAATGGGCTGGGACGTGTGACGGTCACACAAGCCTATGCACAACTGCGTGCTGAAGGGTATGTAGTTGGCAAACAAGGGGCTGGGACGTTTGTGGCTTCTGATTTAATAGCACAGCAAGAGCAAACGGCCGCTTCGACTGTACTCAGTACAAGCGTTTCCACATTTACACCAACATTTTCAGAATGGGGCCAGCGTGTTGCCGCAAATACATCCGCAATCAAACCGATTAAACCACGTGCAGAAATTGATTTTGGATTCGGCCGTTCCTTTCCTCACATCTTTCCCTACGACATTTGGCGGCGGCTGTTAGCACGCTATCTAAGCACCGATGATGTCATGCTCTCACGCTATGGTTCCGCAGCGGGTTTTTATCCTTTGCGGGAAGCGATTGCAGCTTATTTGGCACGCCAAAGGGGTGTAAACTGCCTGCCTGAACAAGTTGTCATTGTTAATGGCGCCCAGCAGGCGATTGACATTTTGGGACGATTGTTCCTGGCCGCAGGCGATGAAGTCATTGTAGAGACACCTGGCTACCAAGATGCCTTTGCCCTCTTTAGCTTGCATGGGGCGCAGTTGGTTCCAATTCGGGTTGATGATCAGGGTCTACCTGTAGATCAAATTCCCACAGACTGTAATGCGCGTATCGCTTTCATCACACCTTCCAACCAATTCCCACGCGGCGGTACACTGCCCTTACAAAGGCGTCTGGCCTTATTACAATGGGCAAAAAAGCAACAAGCTTTGATTTTTGAAGATGATTATGATGGCGAATTACGCTACGACGGCCGTCCCTTAGGCACTTTATATAGTTTGGACAGAGATGGCCGTGTTATTTATCTGGGGACATTTTCAAAAGTGCTTTTTCCGGCACTGCGCCTGGGATATGTTGTGCTGCCACCGCAACTGGTAGCCCCTTTTGTACGTGCAAAGGGGTTGGTGGATCGCGGTGCCCCCACGCTTACCCAGGCCGCGATTGCCGATTTCATCGCCGAAGGTTATTTTGAGCGCCATTTACGCCAGCTGCGCAAAGCGTATGGCAAAAGGCGGCTCGCATTGGTCGAGGCGTTAAAGCGCTATTTAGAAGGGAAAGTGAGGGTTACGGCCGTTCCTGCTGGATTACATGTGATGTTATATTTGCCTGATCATATATCCGAAACCGAATTCATTGCCGCCGCGAACAAAGCCGGCGTGGGCATCTATCCTGGTGCAGAATACCATCTTGAAAAAGCACCCCCACCTTCAATTTTAATGGGCTTCAGCGGCTTGACTGAAGCTGAAATTGAAGAGGGGGTGCG
>JAGRDI010000366.1 GCA_020432765.1 Anaerolineales bacterium
AACTTCCGTGACAGAATGAACGATTTCCTCAAGCTCTTCTGGACTTAATTCTTCACCAATCGCAGCAGCCTCTTGTTCAGCTACCGCAGCCGCTTCTACACCTTCTAGATGAGGGAGAAATTCCCACATGCCAATACTATCAACACCAGGAACCAACTCCATCCAGTTCGCCAGTAAAATCATTAAAATAAATGTCATGAAGTAAGGGAGCAACACGCGAACCTTGGAACCGGCAATGCGCTCCGCAAAATTGTAGGCGCCCTCAAAAATCATTTCAAAAATATTGTAAAATCCAGTGGGAACATCATCGGCTGTACGTGATCTGGCACGTAAACCAAATGCCAAAATCAACATTAATATCCACATAATTACCGTGGCTACAAACGTATTGGTAATCCCCGTACCATTAAAAAGCGCCTGTGGTAGGAGACCTTCTGTGCCCGGGTAAACTTCGCCAGGAATTTGAATGGTAGGCAGCACAGGCTTTGTTAAGGCTATAACAGAGCCAAAAACGATCATCAAAATCACACAGAGGATAACAATATATCTCTTCTTAATCATGCTGTCGTATTATCCTTCTCATCAGAATGTATCTCTTGACCAGTTTGTTTCACAATTGCAGATTTTTGTATCCTACCAATCATTATCAAACTAATCCGTGTCATCGCATATAAAGTGATAGGGAAGCTTGCCAACATAAGCACAACTGTCATGATACGGCGGTCATTGCCCATGAAGTCGTCTAAAAGCCAGCCCAGACCAAATGCAATGCCTATGATTAATACGGCCACAAACGCTGTAACACAGCCTATTTGGCCAACCGCATTAGCCATTACTGCAGTCTGCTTTAACTTAGGGTCTTGAGACACAATTTTTTACTTATAAAATACATATTGTTGTTTGCGGATTATATCACAAACGAATTGCACAGCAACGAACCGCGCTAGCCCACACCCTATTTATCCAGGGAAAAAGGCGGCAGCAGCTGTACGTGTCCATTCAAATGCCGGGCCGGCAAAAATCCCCAGGTAGAAAATAAAAATGGTCGTCACAGCCAAACCAATCATGGCTGCACGGGATACCGGGATGGAAACTTCTTCATCATCCGTACGGTAAAGGTACATATGTTTTATAATACCAAGATAGTAGTATAAAGCCACAAATGCATTCAAAACGCCAATGAGAGCCAGCCACCACAATCCAGAATCAACTGCAGAGCGGAACAAGAAAAATTTGCCGAAGAATCCAGCTGTTGGGGGAATGCCGCCCAGCGATAACATCGCAAACATCATCACCAGTGCCAGATAAGGGGAACGGCGGCTAAGACCGTTATAATCTTTCATCGTTTCAGCACCAGTTACGTTGCTAACCAACATAATCACACCAAAGGCAGCGATATTAGTAAAAAGATACATGAACAGATAAAACATCACAGCTCCAGAACCATCCTGGGAGAATGTGACCAAACCCACTAATGCATAACCGGCTTGGGCAATACTAGAATAAGCCAACATACGTTTGATGTTTTTCTGGTAAATTGCCGCCAGGTTACCCAATGTCATTGTGATGATACACAGTGTGACCAATATTACCCAAACCAACCAGCCAGGAGATGCGGTATCAGAGCCATAGCTTGCCAGGTTGCCAAAATCCCCAGCGGTGAAAACGCGCAAGAAAACTGCGAAACCAGCCGCTTTTGATGCTGTGGAAACAAATCCAGTAAAAGGGGTTGGAGCACCTTCGTACACATCAGGTGTCCAGAAATGAAAAGGGACGGCCGAAATCTTGAACCCAAAACCGACAATCACCATCATGGCGGCGACGAGTACCAAAGCGCCAATGCCTTCAATCAACTCACCACGTGCAAAAATCTGACCAATTGCATAAATGTTCGTTTGGCCTGTGACACCGTATAATAAACTCATGCCATAAAGCATGATGCCAGTCGCAAATGCACCGTAGACAAAGTATTTCATGCCTGCTTCGGAGGAACGCTTGCTACCTGTGAAGAAACCCGCCAAAACATAGGAAGAGATACTGGCCGTCTCCAGTGCAACATAAATCATGATCAAGTCAGCGCCAGCTGCCATCAAGCAAAAACCGATTGTCGCCGTAATCAGAAGTGTATAATATTCGCTGCGCTGCAAACGAGGCACATCCATGGAGACCAAACTGGTGATCATCAATGCTATCAAAAACATGATGCTAAATCCCAGCGAAACCATATCAAAGCGCAGCATATTGCCCCAAACGAGGCTCTCTGTCAGTGAAGCGTTTACATCGGGCTGTCCCCAAAAGTACCACAGACTACCAGTAATTAACAGGGTGACAAATGCACCCCAAGCTGTTAACAAGCCAACTTTACGCCGTTCTTCTGGCTTCAAAAAACGATCATACGCCAGAACAATAACAAGCAAGATGAGTAAACAAATTTCTGGTGCGATTGCTGCGACCCAAGAGAAAGTAATATTTGATGTCACTTAGGCACCTCCCAACAATGTAACCAGATTAAATGCTGTTGTCTGCATGGTATCAATAAAATTACCTGCCTGTTGTGCCGCTTGCAAGCGGTTAACAATGGGTATCATTCCTGATTCAACCACTGGCGCGATGACGCCTGGGAAAACGCCGATGATAATTAAAATGGCACAGAACATGAAAATTGCCAATTTATCAATCGTCAAGATGGGGCGCATATCATGCCACTTATCAGCATCGTAATCACCAAAGAAAACTTTCTGCACAGCCCTTAAAATGTAAGCGGCCGTAATAATGATGCCTAATGCAGAAATGATAGCTATCCAGTTATAGTAGTTGGCGGGATTTAGATTCAATGCTGTGCCACTCAGATTCAGGCTGTTGCCGTTCCACACCCCCATAAATATGGGGAATTCAGCGATAAAGCCAGACAAGCCAGGCATACCCATGGAAACAAGACCGCCTATGATGAACGGTATGGTTAAGAACGGTAACGCTTTACGCATACCACTGAGATCGTCCATGTTGCGTGTATGCGCACGGTCATAGACCATCCCAACGATAGAAAAGAAGAGCGCCGTCATGATGCCATGGCTTACCATCTGAATGCCGGCACCCAAAAATCCAGTGAGGGTCATGGCGGCAAAACCCATTGAGACAAGCCCCATATGGCTGACACTAGAATAGCCGATTAAATATTTCATATCCCGCTGGCGCATAGCTACAAAGGCACCATAAACCACATTTACAAGTGTTAGAAAGATGATGAATGGCATCCAATAGGTGGTTCCTTCAGGCAATGATTGAATGCCAATCCGCAAAGAAGCATAAGCACCAAGTTTCATCAGAACACCAGCATGGATCATCGAAACGGCCGTTGGTGCAGCTACATGACCATCAGGGGACCAGTTGTGCAATGGCCAAATACCTGCTAAGACCGCAAAACCCAAGAACAACGGCATAAACCAGATGATTTGCATGTTAAACGGGAACTGCGCCTCAGACCAAACCCGCAGATCAAAAGTTGATTCCAACCCCTGTGCAGGCAACTGCCAGTAGAGTACCAGGAAAGCAATGAAAGAAATAAAGCTGCCAATCAACAAATAAAGCGTTAACTTCATCGCCGCATATTCGCGCCTTTCCTTCCAGCCCCAAATAACAATCATGACATACATCGGCAGTACGGCCAACTCGTAGAAAAAGAAGAGTAAAAAGCCGTCTACAGCGACAAATACACCTTGAACCCCAGCCACTAATAGCATGAAGAAAGCGTAGAACTCACGTGGCCGATCCTCAATACTCCAGGAAATCAAGACGCCACCCAGGCCCACAATAGCCGTCAACAACACCAAAGTGGCACTCAAACCATCAACACCAACAATATAATTAATGCCGATGCTTGGAATCCAGGGAAGTTCCTCTAAGAACATGAGCGTATCAGCCCACGGTGTCCCTGGCAAAGGTATATTCTGATGGTATGTCACATAAACATACAGCGACAGAATCAACCCTAAGATCATGGTTGCCAGCCCAATCATACGGGCATCTTCCCCACGTTCCTTGGGTAACAACAGGATGATGATTGCCGCCACAATGGGCGACAATGCAATAATTGATAGATACGGGAATTCCATATGCGTCTAACCCAGAATCTTTGTCATTGTATCGTTAATAAACACCACAACCCATTGCGGCCAAATACCCAAACTCAACATCAAAGCCATGAGCGGCCAAATGACAAGGTGTTCGCGGAATGTCATATCTTTGAGGCCGAGCCATTCTTCCTTGATGGGACCATGAAGTGTTTCGCCAATTGCCTTCAAAATATAAGCACCGGTCATTAATAAACCCAGCATCGAGATAGCTAATTGCACGGTAAAAACATTCCAAGAACCGCGCACCACCATAAATTCGCTCACAAAGCCGTTAAGGCCCGGCAAACCCAAGGAAGCCATGCTGGAAAAGATCAAAATGGCACCAAACACAGGTACAATTCCCCATAAGCCACCAAAGCGCTTTAGGTCCCGTGTATGGGCACGTTCATAGATGACACCTACCATAAAGAACATAGCTGCTGCTGAAAGGCCATGATTAAACATTTGGAACACAGCACCATTCGCCGCCATTATGGCATCATTTGAAAGGGCAGCAGTACGCCCTTCTAAACCATATGAATAAGCAAATACAGCCAAACCTAAAACTACAAAGCCCATATGATTGACGGATGAATAAGCGACCAAGCGCTTAAAGTCCCACTGTCCAAATGCCGCATAACCGCCCATCACAATACTCAACATGCCTAACGTTGCGAGTATACCCGCAGCCAGGTGTGCCTGTTCAGGGAATAGTGGAATGACTAAGCGCAAGAAACCATAAGCGCCAAGTTTCAGTAGAACACCAGCCAAGACCATTGAGCCGGCTGTGGGGGCTTGGGTATGCGCATCGGGCAACCATGTGTGAAATGGCCAGATAGGCACTTTGATAGCAAATGCGATGAAAAATGCCCAAAACGCAATCGTCTTTACCGTATCCACAGACAAGCCAATATTGGGTAGGGTACCACCAGGTGGTAAATTCACCCATACATCGTATAACTCAAGGATGTTGAATGTGCCAGTCGAAACACCAATAATCTGGATAGAAAGCAGCAACCCCAAACTACCTGCCATGGTGTAGATGATAAATTTAAAGGAAGCATATTCACGGTCAGCCCCACCCCAAATCTTAATTAAGAAATACATGGGTACTAAGCCAAATTCCCAGAAGACAAAGAAGATCATTAGGTCCAGCGAGGCAAATAAACCCAGCATCGCGGTTTCCATGAGCAAAAAGAGAGCCATGTACGTCTTGACTCGATTTTCAATTGAAAAAGAGGCTAGGATAGCTAGTGGTGTAAGAATGGTGGTCAGCAAAAACATGGTTAGGCTGATGCCATCAATCCCCATATGGAAATTTGATCCTATTGCGGGGAACCAGGTATGAAAAACTTCAAATTGCATGCCGGCGTTAAAGCGATCATATGATGTCCACATGACCAGAGTTAGCAGCAGCGGCACTAAACTGAAAAGTAGTGCCAGGCGGCGAATGGTGGCCTTCGCATCCTCAGGCAGCAAAAAGATGATCAATGCTGCCAATAAGGGAAAGAAGACAACTATTAGTAAGATATTGTCAAAAATCGAGTCCATTGTCCTCAGTCCTAATTAGAACAGTTGGGTAAACCAACCTGCATTAATGAGCAAGATAACGATGATTAAAGCACACGCTATCAGCGTTGATATGAGAGCGTATTCTTGAATTTTTCCGGTTTGCAATTGACGGGTTTCTTTAGCAAAGGCCAAAAATTGATCTTTGACCCAGTCGACAGCGCTGCCAAAGACGGCCATTTCAAAGCGGCGCACATATTTACCAAATCCGAAGAAAGCACGTGCAATAAGGTGTAAAATGCCGTCAATAATGCCTTTATCAATAATTTCGTACGCGACGACTTCAGAGAAGTATACAGACGGTCGAATAAAGAGTATTTGATAGAGCTCGTCCCAATACCATTTGCGATTCAGGAAGGTGTAGAGCGGCCCCAATGGGCGCATGAGTGGGTCTTGTTGGCCAGATTTAAGCGGTTTACGGCCGTATACCCACCAGCCCAAGAACAAACCACCTAAAGCAACCAGCAGCGACGTACTTAATGGAGCAAAATCAAATGGCAAGATATCAATTTTAACATCCACCAACCCGGCTTGATACAATTCGTTCATCGTTTCGTGAATAGTTGAGCCTACAAAATGATGGAAAAAATTGTGGTTTATCAATGGCCCCAAAACGGGGAAACTCTCAGGAATACCACCCCAACCAACCGCTACAGCAAACACGGCCAGCAAAACCAACGGCGTTGTCATAAAGCGATTGCTCTCATGCGCATTCTCAGCCAGCGGGCTGCGTGGTTTACCCAAGAAAGTCAAACTTATCTGGCGCATGGTATAAAACGCAGTCAACAATGCTGCAAAAGCCAGCATGATGAACGCAATTAAGGCCATGATATCACCGTTTGCCACCCATTGATGCCAGGCGTCGGCAAAAATTTCATCTTTTGACCAGAAACCGGCCGTTACAAGGGGCAACCCGGATAACGCCAAACCACCTATTAAAAAGGTCCAGAAAGTGGCGGGCATTTTTTTACGCAAGCCACCCATATAGCGCATATCCTGCGGGTCTGTATGGTGATCGTGGACTTCGTGGGCACCGTGTTCCATTCCATGAATCACCGAACCGGAAGCCAGGAAGAGCAGCGCTTTGAAGAAACCGTGGGTTATCAAATGGAATGCCGCCGCCACATAAGCACCAATGCCCACAGCCGCAACCATAAAACCAAGCTGTGAAATTGTAGAATAGGCCAACACGCCCTTAACATCGTTTTGGGTCGTAGCAATGGTTGCCGCCATCAAAGCCGTAAAAGCACCAATACCGGCGATGATATAGCCCACAGCTGGTGCGCCTTCCGGCCCCATACCCACAGCAATCAGCGGGAAAATGCGTAAAATCATGTAGATACCAGCAGAAACCATGGCGGCCGCATGGATAACGGCGCTGACCGGTGTGGGGCCTTCCATTGCATCGGGTAACCAAACATGCAGCGGCCATTGTGCCGATTTACCTACTGTACCTGTGAAGAGCATCAGAGCCATGACGCCCAAAGTTGCCGCACCGAAAATGTGCGCAGCTTGTTCAAGGCTTTCTGCTGAGAGTGCATCAGCAAAATTCAAGGTGCCAAACACAAAATAGAAGAAGACAATGCCCAACAACATGACCACATCAGCCACACGTGTTGTCATAAACGCTTTGATGCCGGCTGCACGCGGTGGAATATGCGGAATGTCGTCTGGGCCTATGTGGTAGTCACGCGCATACCAGAAGCTAATCAATGAATAAGATGTGAAGCCCATGATCTCCCAGCCAACAAAGAGCAGTAACAAATTGTCAGCAACAACAAGCACTAACATACCACCGGCAAACAAACTCATGTAAGCAAAAAAACGTGACAATAATGGCTCTTCCTGCAGATGGTTAGGAATACCAAGAATCTTACCCAGCGGCTTCCCCCAATTATGGTAGCCGACGCTGTAGATAAAGATCATGGTGACTGTAAAGGTAACCATGAAGAGCATAACGGCCGTTAATGGATCAACCGCTACCCCCATTTTAAGCCATAAACCATCAATAAAATCGCCCCAAGGCAGCCAGTAAATTGAACTGGCGACAACAGTCGGATGTTCTTCCAAATGATGTGGGTCTATGGCAGCAATGTTTAACGCCACTATCCAACCCAATATCAATGCAGAGAAAACCCCAGCCCAAGCGAGCAACCAACTGAGTGTCCGGCTACGGTTGGTAAACAACACTATGACAAAAAATGCCAATAGCGGGCCTGCTGGAATAAGCCAGGTTAAGAGTGTGAGTGTTTGTTCTGTCATACGAACTCAGACCAACTTAGTTTTTCAACAAATCCAAATCTTCGGCCACAACCGAATCACGATTACGATAAACAGAAATAATGAGTGCTAAACCTACGGCCGCTTCAGCCGCCGCCACAGTAAGCACGAACACAGCCCAAGCCTGCCCAGTTGAGCGGTCGGGTGTCATATAACGCCAGAAGGCAACCAGGTTGATATTCACTGCATTGAGCATCAATTCAACAGCCATCAAGATAGCAACTGCATTGCGGCGTGCAAAAACGCCATATAAACCAATGCAGAAGAGGGCTGCTGCAACAAGTAAGTACCAAGATAACGGAATCATGCCTCGTCCTCCGTTTTAGGCCACGCAACCACAATCGCGCCTACCAAAGCAGCCAAGAGCAGCACTGAAGCTACCTCGAAGGGGATCACATAAGCATCAGTGCTCACAAAGGAACGCCCCAACTCAGCCACACTGCCTGCTAAAATCGGATCTGGCACAAAAGTAATTGAAGCCAGAAAACTTTCGGCATCAGGTGCTAATGGCCAAAAACGCAGAATGACTAATACGAGGATCGCGAAACTCACAAAAGCACCGATAAATCCCCAGCCTTTCTGGGAATTAAATGCGGGTTCGGTGGCTTGCATCAAGCGTCGTGTCATCATAATGGCAAAGATAATCAAAATCGATATCGCGCCGATATAGACCAGAAGTTGAGCCGCCGCAAGAAAACCAGCATCTAATGTGACATAGAATCCGGCCACGCCAACGAATGTCACCATCAACGCCAACGCCGCATGAAACAGGTTGCGCCGTGTTACGACCACGATCGCCGACGACAGGGTGAGGATAGAAAGAGCAATAAATAGGATTTGTTCAATCGTCATGCGCTAACAAACTCCAAAAATTAGTGGGCAGGTGCCGCTTCGGGATGATGGGCTTCTTGTGCTACCATGTCGGCTGCATCAACGGCCGTTGCTGGCGGCCCCAAACGTTCAAGACGTTTACGCCGCGCATGACGCCGAACAGCCTCTAATACCAAAAATGCCAACAGCACATTACTAGCTAATATAATCGCTGCACGCGCAACGGCGTTGGTATTGGCAGGAATCAATTTATCTAAAATCGCTACCACCAAAATCAACACCAGAGACACAGGCACCATGAACTTCCAATTAAAACCCAAGATTTGATCAACACGTACCCGTGGCCAGGTTCCCCGGATCCAGATAAAGACAAAATAGACTGCAAATGTTTTGCTGAAAAATACAATCAGTCCAATCACACGACCCATTGCCAATGTGTTCAAATCGATGGGAGCCAGACCAAAAACACCCAAAATCAAATTGATGATAGGGATGTTCCAGCCTCCCAAAAAGACTGTAGCGAATAAAGCCGACATAAACAATGTGTTTACAAATTCAGCCAGGAAGAACATGCCAAACTTCATGCCGCCATATTCGATATGAAAACCAGACACGATTTCAGATTCAGCTTCAATTAAGTCAAAGGGAGTACGGCCGGTTTCGGCCAGAGCAGAAACAAAAAAGATGAGCGCGGCTAAGGGCACAACAAAAAGATAAGGCACTGTTTGCGATTCAATGATATCAACTGTAGACATGGAACGTGCCAGCAAAATTGGGATTAAAAGCGCAAAAATAAATGGCACTTCATAGCTCACCAATTGGGCAACTGCACGGAAAGCACCTAAAAGTGCATACTTATTATTTGAGCCCCAGCCGGCCAACAAAATCGTCACAACAGAAACCGAGCTTATGGCCAAAATATAAAAAATCCCGATATTGAGGTCAACCCCAATTAAACCGGGAGCAAAAGGCATGACAGCCCAAACGAGCAAAGCAGCCATCACTGTCAGTATGGGTGCAGCATTATAAGAAAGGCCATCAATTCCAGTGGGGGTGATGAGTTCTTTGATCAACAGTTTGATGACATCAGCTACCGTTTGCAACAAACCATAACGACCACCTACGCGGTTTGGTCCTAGCCTATCCTGAATACGCGCAATGACTTTACGTTCTAACCAGATCAAGAAAATCACGATCAACAAACAAAATGTGGAGATAACGACAACGCTGATGAGGTCGATCACGATCTCCACCCACGGATCCGTGCCCCATGTGCTGCGCAAAAAATCGCCCACACGTAAAGTTATTATACTTTCAAGTAATTCCATCAAGTTCATAACAATTTTATACCCATTCTAGAACACCACGACTCCAGGCATAGCCTAAACCAATAGCCAAGATCACAACAAACAATACAATTTCAACGACCGCGAACAAACCTAAAAAGCCATAGGCAACGGCAATTGGAAATAAAAAGACGGCTTCCAGATCGAAGATAACAAAGACAAGTGCATAGATGTAATATTGGACCTTAAACTGGATCCAAGTATCACCTACTGTCTCGACACCACACTCGTATATCTCCTGCTTAATAGGGTTTGGCCGGTTAGGGCCGAGTACATGGTTTAATATAACTGGTGCCAATGGAAAAATTGGCGACAACAGCACAAAAATTATGATGAATTGCCACTCAGATAACACTTGGGTTCCTCTTTTTCCTCACAACGTTTTTGTGATTGTGAAATCTGTCTCATTTATAACACATGCCTATTACTACGGCAAAGAACAGGGCATGAATTTCCAAAAATCGCCACCATAAACTACGAAAAACCATTCTATAAACGAGGGTCTACCACTGGTATTTGCGGACACCAGCTTGACATCCATGCAGCTCTGTTTTTGAAGATTTGAAATACCCTGAAATACGGGAGGCAAATTGTAACAGAAAAGATAGATCGCACAAACGACTAAAACCTAAATTGACCGGTTTATGGTGGTGAAAGATCAAGTAACGGCCGTTGTCGTCGAATTTGCGTGAAAATCATTTACGAATGCCATCTTAACCTTTCATTTAAGGTTCGCATGGATTATACTAATTTCAAGTCATAAATAAGGAATTTTTTTATGTTGGATGTTGGAATTGAAACACAACGCGTGTTAGTCGTTGACGATAACACATATACATTACGTATTGTACAACACACTTTGGAACAAGCGGGGTTTGCGGTATCAACGGCCGTTTCGGGTCAAGACGCTATCAAACACATCGGGCGCTATGGTTTACCGCACCTGGCTGTCGTCGATTTACACATGCCCGGCATGAGTGGGTTCGAGTTTTGCCGCAAAGTACATGAATATAGTGACATGCCAGTGGTGATGTTAACGGCCGTTAACGCCGAAGACACCATCATTCAAGGACTAGAAGAACATGCAGAAGATTACATCGTCAAGCCATTCAGTCCACAGGAATTGGTCGCACGCGTCAACCGTGTTCTCCGCCGCATGGATGATTACAGCTACACATTAGATCCCACCACCCAAATTGACGACCGCTTGCTGATCGATTTCCCCAAACGCAAAGCCACCATTGATGGCCAAAAAGTAAGCCTCACACCCACCGAAGCAAAACTACTCTATGTATTGGTGCGCAATGCCGGCCGCATCGTTACGACCGAATTTCTACTAAACCGTATTTGGCCG
>JAGRDI010000367.1:0-3387 GCA_020432765.1 Anaerolineales bacterium
GGCTCGCAAGAGAGCACTGAAACGCGCAAAAAACGCGGCCAGCAGTATCGGCGGCGTTGAATTCCTCCCCCGGCTCGCAAGAGAGCACTGAAACGCAGTTGGAGCGCGTGGCCTGGGCCGGTGCGCAATGAATTCCTCCCCCGGCCCCATTGTCCTGTCGGTCTTGACTGTCTGAATCATGCCTGAGTATCCAGATATCGTATCCTTATGTCTAAGTTGTTTCTGGCCTCACGAGTTATTCGCTTCGGCTCATGGCCTCACTACTGAAAAACCGTGCACTGGCTTAAAAAGGAATTGACGTTCCTTATGCCAGTTGTTATACTATCAGCCGCATTGACAAACTAAAAAGACTGTGATTGGGAGGAGTAGGCAATTTCCCGGCGCGTAGAGAGTACAGGCCAAAGGCTGCAAGCGTGTACAGTGTCAAACTTGCTGAAAGTCGCCCATGAGTTTCTTTGCTGAAAGGCTTTTGCTGTTTAGGTGAAGACGGGTTTGCCCGTTATCGCAATCATGAGTGCCGGCATATTTTTCGCCGGAATCAAGGTGGTACCACGTGAGAAATCGAACGCTCTCGTCCTTGGCTGGACGAGAGCGTTTTTTGTTGAGTAGTCCTGTCGGCAAAATGCTAATCGCCTACCCGATGACTCGATGAATGACGACCTGACTAACAGATTGAAGGACTAATATGATGAGTGAAATGCCAAAAGCCTATGACTTTGCGAGTACTGAAGCACGCTTGTATCAATGGTGGGAAGAAAATGGGTGGTTTAAGCCCGAAGCACGCAACGCAGACGCTGAACCGTATGTGATTTCTATTCCGCCGCCCAATGTAACCGGCGAACTGCACATGGGACATGCAATGTTTGTCTCTTTGGAGGATTTAATGATCCGTCATGCACGTATGCAGGGACGGGCAGCTTTGTGGGTTCCGGGAACCGACCATGCAGGTATTGCAACCCAATTGCAAGTTGAACGCCAGTTGAAGAGCGAAGGCAGTTCACGCGAGGAGGTTGGGCGTGCGATTTTTTTAGAGCGTGCCTGGCAGTGGAAGGCGCAGAAACATGACCATATCACGCGCCAAATTCGTGCCTTGGGTGCTTCTTGTGATTGGGAGCGAGAGCGCTTCACTATGGATGCGGGTCTTTCGGCGGCGGTGCGTGAGGCGTTTGTGCGTTTATATCGTCTGGGCCTGATCTACCAGAGCGAATATTTGGTGAACTGGTCGCCGGGTTTGCAAACGGCCGTTTCTGACCTCGAAGTGGAATACAGCGAAGAACAAGGATTGATGTATTATTTCAAATACCCGCTTACAGAAGGGGGGTATCTTGAAGTCGCGACCACACGCCCCGAGACGATTTTGGGAGATACGGCCGTTGCTGTGCATCCTGATGACCCGCGCTACCAACACATCATTGGCAGAACTGCACGTGTGCCCATGCTTAACCGCGAAATCCCCGTGATTGCCGATGAATACGTTGATATGGCCTTTGGCACGGGTGCTTTGAAAGTGACACCCGGCCATGACCCCAATGACTTTGAGATTGGGCAGCGGCATAACCTGGACGTCATCAATATTATGAATAAAGACGCCACGATGAGCGCCGGCGCTGGTCCTTATGCAGGTTTGGAGCGGTTTGCTTGTCGTGAAAAACTGTGGGCAGATATGCAGGCTGCTGACCTTGTTATCAGCACAAAGCCACACACACTGAATGTGCCGCGCAGCCAACGGGGTGGTGAAATTATCGAGCCATTGGTCAGCCGCCAATGGTTTGTCAATGTAGAGCCGATGGCCAAAATGGCGCTGGAAGCGGTTCACAGCGGGCGCATTCGCATTGTCCCTGATCGCTTTGAGAAGATTTGGGATAACTGGCTGGAAAATATACGGCCGTGGTGTATCAGCCGCCAATTGTGGTGGGGTCATCGCATTCCCGTGTGGCATTGTGCAGCGTGTGGACATCAAACTGCTGCGACCCAAGACCCAACTGTGTGTGCAGCCTGTCAAAGTGACCAAATCGAGCAAGACCCCGATGTGTTAGACACCTGGTTTAGCAGCGGTTTGTGGCCATTTTCGACCCTTGGCTGGCCAGAGCAAACGCCCGATTTAGCTCGTTTTTATCCAACTGATGTAATGGAAACCGGTTATGATATTCTTTTCTTTTGGGTAGCGCGTATGGTGATGAGTGCCGCCTTGTTCACCAACGACATCCCCTTCCATACCATTTATTTGCATGGCCTTGTGCGCGATGGCAAGGGACAGAAGATGTCGAAAACCAAAGGCAATGTGATTGACCCCTTGGATGTGATGGGCGAATATGGTACGGATGCGCTGCGCTTTACGATGTTGACTGGTGGTACCCCGGGCCAAGATTTGAATCTAGACCTGGATCGTGTGGCCAGCAATCGCAATTTTGCTAATAAAATTTGGAATGCGAGCCGTTTCATTACGCGCAGCCTGGAAAATGCGACACGGGCAGATGCCGTAGCGACGCCGGATTATTCAGCCGCCGATCAATGGATTTTGACGCGGCTGAGCGAGACCATCAAAAAGTGCGATCATTTGATGGCTACCTATCAATTTGGTGAAGCAGGTCGCCATGTTTATGAATTCCTTTGGAGTGAATTTGCGGATTGGTACGTGGAATTGGCTAAAGTGCAGTTGAACCAGGGCGGCAGTCGTGCCTGGACAACTTTATCTGTATTACGCCAGGTGTTGGACAGTTGTCTACGCCTTTTGCATCCGTTTATACCTTTTGTCACCGAAGAAACCTGGCAGCAGCTAAAATCAGCTTTCAGCGCGGCTGATTTGGGTATTGCACCCGCTGAGGGCTGGGCTGAGGCGTTGATCATTGCCGATTGGCCGCAGGCTGGCAAACAATTCCCCACTGCCAAAGCAAATTTTGAGCAGCTGCGTGAGTTGGTGCGGCGTATTCGTGCGGCGCGTGCTGATAATAAAGTGGAAGCGGGCAAACGCATTTTGGCGACGATTGCGGCGGGTGATATGGTCGATTTCTACAGCGAACAACGACCGATTTTGGCTTTCCTGGCGCGTTTGGATGAGGAGAAGTTGGTGGTGGCAGAAACGGCCGTTGCCGGCGAACAAGCCCTCACCATTGCCCAAGGAGGTGTTACTTGTTATTTGCCTTTAGCAGGTCTGGTTGACCTGGATAAAGAAAAACAACGCCTAGAGAATGAGCTTGCCATGATGGACAAGGAAATCAAGCGGCTTACAAACTTGCTCAAGGGCCCGTTTGCCCAAAAAGCACCGCCCCCAGTGGTGCAGAACGAACGTGATAAATTGGACAATTTGCAGGCTAGTTTTTCAGAGTTTTCTACACGTCTAAAAACATTAAGCTAGGCTTTCTTTGAGGAGACGCCACGCCGCTGCGC
>JAGRDI010000367.1:3403-4224 GCA_020432765.1 Anaerolineales bacterium
AATGAATGAAAATGGAGCGTAGACTGCCAGTCTGTCAATGAACGCCAGCAAGCTGCCCATGCTCCATTTACAAGGGAGTAATATTGACAAAAATTAGACCAATTGGTATCAAAGCGGATCGCAATAAACGGATTGTGACCATTGATTGGGATGATGGCACAAGCTGCGACTATTCTTTTGCCGGCTTACGCGCGATTTGCCCCTGTGTCGAATGTCAGGGTGGTCATGACAAAATGGGCAAACCGGCCGATAAAGAACTGCTGCGAACGGCCGTAGACGAAAACCTGAATTTAGAAAGTGTTGAAGCCGTCGGCAGTTATGCGATTACGTTTGTGTGGAGTGATGGCCACTTTGCCGGCATTTTTGCGTGGGATTATTTGTATAATGCCTGTCAGGATTAGGATCGAGCATACCCATCTGGATATCGACAACGGCTTTGTGCATTTCAGCTATCGCGATTACGAAGCCGATGGGCAACAAAAAGAGATGCGTTTGCCGGCGGTGGAATTCATGCGTCGTTTTTTGCAGCATCAGGAGATAGATGCGTCAATTGGCTTCAAAAAGGGACAAAACTAAACAAAACTGGTATATAGTGGGGCCGTATCAGTGTAGATGAAAGATTAGGGTAATGCGAGGCTGCCATGATGGAACAGGTTTTGGGAAAAACAAACAAATCAAATAAACAGATGAAAACCCCATAGCCATCGTCATCTGCAGTTCGTGCAACAAAGCTTACACCAGACACAGTGATGTCGTAAACATGAGCGTATTATTACTCAGAAGTGATCGTGTTTGTTGACTGTGCTGGTGAAGCAAGCTTT
>JAGRDI010000368.1 GCA_020432765.1 Anaerolineales bacterium
CCGGTAAAAAATGGCGAGAACTGCATACCTTGCCGGCCGAAACCAATGCTTTGGCAATCGAGATAGATATGGATGACAGTCTGAACAGCGGCGCAGGTGAGCAGCGGCGGCGGGAACTGAACGAAGAAGTAGTCGCTGTCTTAGAAGATATGGATCGTTTCCAATTGGCAATGCGCTGTCTGGCTTATGGCGAAGAGGCATTCCCCTGGGATGCAGGGGATCGTGGGCTGCTGCTGCACAAACATACGCCACGCGAAAATAACGAGGGTGGTAATAGCTATTGGCGCTTAACGGTGGCCGGCCATCATCCGTCAGTTGCCCCCACCCATTATCAACTTTCCAATCCTGCTGTCAACCCCGATCTGTGGGAAGCGATTTTACAATTGGTTGTTGTCGGTAAGGGCAAAGAAAAAAGCAACGAAATCGATACGCCGCGCGTGGAAACGACCATCGCGCAAGCGCAAACAATTCACCAATCACGCCTGCGTCAGGCTGACAAGCTGACATGGCAGCCAAACCAGAAATATCGCTATGATACCCAATTCAAAGAAGAAGGTTTGGATAAGGCTGCCCAGGTTATTCGCCTGAACAGCTTGATTGACGAGATTGACAAGAAACTTAAAAGTGGCACAGTTGAATATGGCGGAGAAGACGGCAAAGAGAAAACAATCGAATGGCAGTGGGTGTGGCAAAAACGGGCAGAGGGGGCACAAGTAACAGCACCGGAAGGGATGAATCCGGATGTACAAAAAGCAGTTATCCGTGACGTAGACCTCTACACAGCGCTGCGCTGGGCGGCAAATGACGAACGCAAGCGTCTGTCCCGCCGTTTATATGATTTAGGAAAATGGCCCAGTGGCAAAGTGCCAATCGATAAAATCTTACTTTATGATCTTCCTAAAGGTTGGATTTGCCCAGAGGGGCATCATAATGCATTAATAAATGAGTTTTGTACGGAATGTGGAAAACCACAAAACCAATTGGAGCCAGCGCCTACCCCTTCTTTCGAAGTACACAACTCTCCGGAAGAAGCGGTGGATCCCCAAATAGTTCCAACTAAAATGCAGGAACAACTGGATGCGCTTAAAAAATTACTGGAAGCAAATATTCTCACGCAGGCAGAGTATGATGACAAGGTGGCTGCTCTACGTGGGACGGCGATCAATCCTGAAATGCAGGAACAACTAGACACGCTTAAAAAACTATTGGAAGCAAATATCCTCACGCAGGCAGAGTATGATGCCAAGGTGGCTGTTCTACGTGGGGCGGTGATCAATCCTGAAATGCAGGAACAACTAGACGCGCTTAAAAAACTATTGGAAGCAAATATCCTCACGCAGGCAGAGTATGATGCCAAGGTTGGGGAACTGCGTGGGCAGTAAGGTTTTATCTTGAGTGAGCTGATACCGCACAGGTGCGTCGCACCTCTCGTACTTATGCGGTGATATCTTTTTTATGAAAGCGAGATAACCATGAGTAAAAAAAATGGATGGTGGGCAGCCGTTATTTTGTTAGGCCTACTGCTCAGTTTAATTGGGGCAGCGCCCTATGCTTACGCTCAAGATGAAGAAACGTCAACAATAACGGCCGAACGTGAAGTAACGCCAGGCGAAGGTTTGCTGGACGATGTGGAATTCGCCGTAACGCTGACACTGACAGGTAACAGCAGCCTTTGCCCGGTAGACAGCGTTGAGCGTCCCGCAGATATTGCCCTTGTGTTAGACCATTCGCCGAGCATGTTTTGGGACGCCAACGCTAACAACACAAAAATGGACCTGCTCAAAGAAGCGGTGATTCAATTTTTGGATGAGGTTAACTTGCAATCGGGCGCCGATCAACTGGCTATTGTTGAGTTCGACAGTGCCGCCAACATTGTCCAACCCCTGTTGTCTAACAGGGCAGCTTTAACCCAGGCAATTGATAATATTAATGAGGGCAATGGAACCGCCATTGCCGCCGGTCTGACAAGCGGTCAACAGGCATTAGCCAGTTCGCGTGCGGACGCCAGTCAGGTTTTAATTATCATTACCGATGGGCAAGACGGGGGCGGCTTTCTAGGGTTGCCAGATAGCAGCTTGCGCTCAAAGGCCAATGATATTAAGGCACAAGGCATCCGCATTATAACCATTGGACTGGGGCCTGATGTGGATGAAGATTTGTTGCAAGACCTTGCTTCCCAACCAGCCGATTACCATTTTGCCCCTTCGGCTAATAATTTAGCCCAACTCTACGCTGATATTGGCTCAACAGTTGCTTCTCAACCATTGGCGGCCACTGATGTCATCGTTGAGCATCGTTTTGATGCTTCTCTGTTTGAACTGGTGGCTGGTTCCGTTTCCGGTGACAATACAACAATGCCCGGTATCATAACCTGGGCGGTGCGCGATCTATCAGAAGCGCCAGTTATGCTAAGTTACCAATTACGGCCACTCGCTGGCGGCACTAATAATATCAGTTTGGGGGAAACCATCTCTTATAATCGCTGTGGCGCAACGCGAACGACAGACTCGCTGCCGCCGGGGTTGCCCGTTGCAGTACAACTACCAACGGCCACTCCCACCCCGGTTACGCCCACAGCCACCCCCACCACAACGCCCACGCCCACACCGACTATCACTCCCACCCCGCTGCCCACGGCAACCCCAACTCCTGTCCCTCCTTGGACTGAACAGGCGCAAACAACCGCCACGGCGCTGATATGTAATCCGGCGGCATGGGGTTGGTGTTTAGGTATTTTGTTGCTGCTATTTTTCCTCTGGTGGTTGCTGCGTTTACTGCGGGAATTCAACCGTGAGGAGAACAAGCGGGATATTTGCCGTTGGATTCCGTGGTTGGCGCTGCCGTTTTTGCTGCTGCTGCTGTGGCAATTATTATCGGCTGTTGGTTTTTGCCCGGTAGGTGAATCGGTCTACTTCTGGCGAATTAACCCGAGCAATACCCAGGGAGAAATTTGGGTGACAGATCGCCAGGGTCTACGGGCTGCCAGCGAATTTGAAGCGATTAATCGCGGTCAAAATTGTGTCGGCTGCCACACGGTCTCTAATACGGCCGGACGCATAGCGGCTGTTACCGATGGTGGTACCGGCACTGTCGTTGTCTATGATCTACAAGGCGATCGTATTGACATACCGCCGATCATTGGTTCTTATATGGCTTTTTCTCCTGATGGTGGACGCTTGGCAATATCTACAAAGGATCAGGATATTGTTATTCTCGACATCGCTACTGGCCGTTTGCAGCCTTTGGACGGCGCCAGTGATCCTAACATGGGCGAAATGATGCCCGCCTGGTCGTCAGATGGGCAAACGATAGCTTTCGTACGCGGCGATCTTGGCCCTTCATCGTTTCAACTGAGTAATAAGGCTGATATTTACACCATTCCAGTGACCGGTGGTACGCCCCAAGCCTTATCAGGTGCCAGTGGCGAGGGCATGAATTATTATCCGGCCTACTCGCCAGACGGCCGTTGGCTGGCCTTTACGCGCCATATTGCCGGCGACACCACTTATGCCGCTGCCGAAGCAGAGATATTCCTGGTTCCGGCTGCTGGCGGTGAACAGAGACGCTTACAAGCCAATAATGCGCCTGATGGCACCCCCTTGCAAAACGTCAGTAACTCCTGGCCTACTTGGTCTTTAGATGGGCAGTGGCTCGCTTTTAACTCCAAACGAAATGATGCCTCTTATGACCTGTTTGTGACACAAGTTGATGCAGACGGGAACTCAGGGTCGGCGCAGCCATTGGCTGGCGCGGCTAACGAGGGCGTGTTTGAACATTTGCCATTCTGGGGTATACCACCGCAGGAAAGCGTCTGGGATCGGATAGCAGGGCTATGGCCTTGGCTGATACCGTTTTTGCTTATTGCCTTGGCATATTGGCTCTGTCGCCGACTACACCCTCCCTATGTCGGTCCAATCTTTAAGGAAGAACCGCCGCGTGAGCCACCTTCTCCCCTTCCGCTACCTCGCTTAGATCCGTTGTGGCAGGTAGCGCCAACATTGATTGTTGGTGTTGGCGGTACCGGACGGTGGGTGCTCACCCATATTAAGAAATCATTACTTGATGGCGGGTTTGGCGAAAGGCACGATGATGTTCATTTCCTGTTGCTGGACACGTCGGAGCGGGAAACAACAAACCAGTACCGCGATCCGCAGGGTCGTGCGATGAATGTTTCTTTCGCCGGTGTTGAACTGGCGCGGCATGAAATTTTGCTGATGGGACAAAATATGGGCGATGTTATTGCCCATACGAAAGATGCGGCTTTAGAGGGCTGGTTCCCGCAAAAAAGCTATCGTCAATTAGGCGACCAGCAGATAAATCTGAGCAATGGCACCTACGGCCGTAGACCAATGGCCCGCGCTGGTCTTGTTGATCAGCTACGCAAGCTGGAAGAAGAGGAAATAGATGCCCTGCCCATTAATGAACAATTGGGAGAAGATAAACAGCGCCAAGCCCATGAGCTTTGGCAAGCATTAACAGCCGCCAGTGCTCAAGTTGCTGAAGCCGATGATCATAATCTCGTACGGGTGATGGTTGTTGGCTCGTTGGCCGGCGGTATGAGCGGTACTTTGTTTGATGTGGCTCATCTAGCCCGGTTAGCAGCCGAACCACATGTTCAGCCAAATGAAGGTTCTATCCATGTGGAGGGCCTGTTTGCCACCGCTGGCATATTCAAACAATATGCCAGCAACTATCCCCGCTTACAAATTAACACCATAAGTTCGTTGCTGGAGTTGAACCGTTTCCAG
Organism: Anaerolineales bacterium; assembly: GCA_020432765.1. Classification (GTDB taxonomy): domain Bacteria; phylum Chloroflexota; class Anaerolineae; order Promineifilales; family Promineifilaceae; genus JAACFF01. The sequence goes on from JAGRDI010000368.1 coordinate 4,749, forward strand.
ATGACTAAAAACATGCCTTTCTCCATGCAGTATGTTGATGAAATGGATGATCAATCAGCTTTGCCAGATCATTTGCGCGCTGTCTGTGACCAACTCTTTGATGATGTGACTCTGTTTGGCGCAAATGGCAATCCAGAAATAGGGAAGTCAAGTCAGCCTTGGGCAACCGTATTTGCCTCGATGGCCGATGTGATGGCCTTTCGTCTGGATAAAGCGACAGGGGCCGGCGAGACGGGAGAGTACCGCAGCGGCCTTGATGCTGATGCGGAAACCCGACAGGGACAGCGCGGGCAGGCTGTGGTTGGCACAGCCGGTAGTTATGTTTACCGGTTACCGCTGGTAGATATTCTGGCGATTGTACAGGCTCGTTGGGCGCAACAACTACTGCACCTGTTCTTGATTGGGGACGAGTTACAGATGGAACCGGCATTTGATTGGCAGCAGGCACAGCTGGAGCAAACACCCAGCGAACAAGCGCAACATTTTCTAAACGGCGCTCATCCAGCTGCCGATAAACCAAATGGCCTGCGTGCTCTCCGTTTTCTAATACAAGGACAAAATCCGTTGGCTCGCGACGTGCTGCCACTGGCCGACAATGAAGATGAAAGTGACTTTTATGACGCTTATCTACATAATGCTTTGAGCTTGATTCTCAATGGGTCAGAGGCTAATCCCGGTCAATTAGCCGGGCGAGCCCCCCGGCTAGGTTATGCGTTGGCTTTTGTGGAGGTGGTTGGGCAACTATTGTCAACCGCTCTGGAAACGGCTGAAAACGAGGTCAGCGGAGCGCCAGACATTGATAATCGCACTTGGCTACAGAACATCCTGCTAAAATTGGGCTTCGGCAAGAGTACACAACAGGAATGGCAGCAAACGGCACTTGTGCTAAGTCGTTGGTTGGCAATCACAAAGCGTAGTCAAGAATCGCTCCGGGCGGTTCGTATACTACTTATCGGTTCAGCCGATCCCGCTGATGGCGTTGTCGGACTGTATAATATGTTGAAACAGCGGCGGGCCGATATCGAGGCGCGTCGCTCCCAAATGGATCAGGTGGCTGTACGGCGTTATTTGTGGTCGCGGGTACGCGATCTTGATGCGAACCCAAATAATCCAGAAAACCAGATTGACCTCGCCGATGAATGGACGGCCGAATTGACAACGCATCTTTTCGATCATTTGCAGCGCTTCTATTGGCAGATGACGCCAGATGGCAATGTTTATCTTCAGGTGATTGGAACTCAAGGAAATATGCGGGTATCGTTAAATGACAAAGATAAGGATTCTATCCGCCAGGTTGCTAACGAGATAACAAAATTGGCTGGCGTAGTCACTGCGGATTTTGCCAAAGAAACTGAGCTGCCAGACGTATTGATGACACAATATTCATCACAAAGCCGCGAACCAGCGACGGATATTGTCCGCCAGGCCTGGGTGCATGCCCAACCACATCTGGCGCCGCCGCTCAGCGCTACTGGCGCGGGTATCGACGGTGAGTTAGTGGCTGCGGTTGGGTTACCGCCGCGTGTGGTTTCGCACCCAGAGTTGAAAGAACTAGACACTGTCTTGGCTGATTTGATAAAGCGGCTGGGTGTGGGGACAGCTTCTGTTTTGCCGGCCCGTATTGCGTCGAGCGATAAAACGGCCGTTTCTGTAGTTCGTGAATATCAACTATTGCCTATATTTGCGTTGGATGAGATGCAGGAAGCGTGGCAGGTTTACGGCCGTAATGCAGGAACGAACCAAGATGGGGATGTAGCACCTGTAGTAGAAACGGCCGTTTTTACCGCCGAACGGCAAGCATTGACCTATACCCGACGGTTAGAAGCGGAAGAAACCTTAAACGAAGATTTCCGGCGGCTGCACCCTCACATTGTTTGGGCGTTGCAAAACCCATTAGCAGTTGAACTATATGGACTGGCCTTTGCGGCCGGTTGGATCAACGATAAGGGTCATTTGCAGCTACCAAACGAGACTGCGCCGCACGATCTGGCCGTGCCAGATGCGTTAAATCGAATGGGACTTGAGGGGCGGGTTGCTGGTCTGGTGCGGTTGGCTCTCAATTTGCCGCAAGATAAGGCGTTGGTTAAACAACTGCAAGCATTATTCGAGCAGCCAGATGACGATATTCGCACGGCCTGGCAGGCGTATGTGCGTAGTTTCCGCAAGCCGGCAGCGTCGCAAGTTGCCCCAGCCGTTGTCGAGCACCATTGTGAAAGAGGCCATTTGATGAGGGCTGGAGAAAAATTCTGCGGTAAATGCGGGGCCAAACCGGCCGCCCAACAAGCTGCGCCTGCTGTCACGCCCCTGCCAACGAAAGCGTGGCACAAACCATTTGTTAATGATCCGCAAGCCGTACAAGATTTGGCGGCCGTTGCCGCCTTGCTCGCTCACAAGCGATTGTCACCTGATATGTGGGACAATTTCATCATGAAACGAGCGCGCCGCAGTGACTAAGAAACTACTGAGACCCCGGTTTCTTTAGGATGGAATCGGGTTCTTGGGACGGCAAGGAACCAGAATATGAGCATTGTAATAGGTTTGACAAGTGAGACGAGATACAAATTGAAGGCCCAGAGCGGCCGCGGCATGACGGCCGTTGTCTATGAGGGTGTTCCTGAGGCAGGGAGTGGGCCGACTGTCGCCGTCAAGGTCGCATATGAACGTATGTCAGTTGAGGACAAACAGCTATTTTGGGGCGAACTGGAGATGCTGAAAAAGTTGGCTGACTCCAAATATGTACCCCAAGGTGCCGAAAAGGGGGAATATCTATCGCAGCGGGATAGGGATGATTCAGAGAAAACCGGAGTCATCATTCAGGAATGGGTACCGCGTGATTGGTCACTAAACCAGCAGATCATTGGGGCAAAGGATGAGGCGTTGACGCTGGAATCTGCCAGCCAATATGCGGGATTGCTCGACTTTATGTTCCGACACGGTGTAACCACCCGCGGCGATCGAAAGCTGCCGGATTTGCATTGGGATCCATCTAATAAGCGGCTGATCGTTTTAGATTGGAATCGTGCTGTGGCCGATGATTTACTCAAAGGTGAGGAAGAACCCGCTGCGCTTGAAGCCAGGCTTAACGAAAAATGGCGGCAAGCTGCCGACTCGGCAAAAAGATCGAAATTGCGTAGAGAGAAGGATCGGCTGGTCATGCATCGCAATCATGTTCTGACCGATATTCGCTTGTTCGGCCGTTTGTGGGGACGACTGCTGGGACTAAACAGTCTTGATTCTGGTATGTTGCCCGACTTGGAAGATGAAACAGAGTGGAGGGGTTTGTCGTTAGGGACACGGCAAATATTGGCAACGGCCGTTCAAAGCCGGCAATCATGGGGGTTTCAGGAACCAAAACAACTACAGGAAGCCATTGACGCACATCAGGTACGATTGGGGAATTCTGATGAAACGTTATTGATAGAAGCACAAGAAACAAAAAAATCGGCAGACAATCTACCTTTGTGGCAGCAGATCGAAAAAGCCGAAATCGTCTTGATCCTGATCGATCTAATAGAGCGCAAACGACAGTTCGTTGAGAATAACAGCGATCTAGCAGACTTACGCGACTGGGCAAAAGATATCACCAAGGATTTAGATAAACGCTTTTCGGAAAAAATACGCACAATCTATTACTATCTCGATCTTTTGCTTTTTGACCAGGCTGCACGAATCATTGGGGAAGCACAGAGTGAATTTGCTGGTTACAAAGCGCCGATGCCCTATTACCAGGTGATTTTACATCGTTTGGCTGCGGCCAAAAATATTGGCGAAACAGGCAGTCGCCAGTTACAGCTAATAGATATGGAGCAGCGCTTGCAAAGCCTTCGCAACTACCTGGATGTGCTGGCGCTGGCAACGCCGCTGAGCGGCTTTGTTCCTGATTTGTTAAAACAAGTTGCCGAGAAATGGACAATAGTAGAAGCAAGTTTTGGTGAGGAGGCGCTTGCTGAAATGGTATGGCCGTTAGCTATTGAGCTGGAAATGTGGACGGCCGTTGCTGACAACAAGCATAATCAGATACAAAAACATTGGCATCATTTGCATACGACGAATCTGTCCTACGCCACAGCACTTAAAGCAGCTTATCCTACTTTGGGCAAGATATTGGATGAGTGGCATGTGGATGATACCGGCAATAGGCTCCTAAAAGCTCGAAAGCAGGATTTCGATGACGCAGTTCTCCAACTGCGTCAGGAATTGCGCGAACATACACCTACTGAAGTTGTCAATTGGAGTGACTTAAGTCAGTTTATCCGTTCCTGTGAACGTGCCTTTTATGCTTTGCCAGAGAGAACAGATGAAGCAAAAAATGCTTACAATTTTTTCGCCAGTGTGCGTTATATTAGCGACTGCCTGCAGCGTGATGAACTCAACAATGTTCTGGCTAAACTAAATAGACCGTACGACGATGAAGATTGGACTCTTGTGCAGCAAGCAGCAGCAGAAACAATTTTGGCCCAGATTGTTCAACAAGCGGCGAATCGGGGATGGCCATCTGATTTAGACTACGCCCATATTTTATTGGACAACACCCATACTTTATTAGATCAAATAAAGATAGGCGATCAGAATGAGAATGCACACCATAAAAAAGCACAGGAAAGCCTGTTAATGTGGGAAGATGACCTTAAGCAGTGGCGCGAAATAACCGGTGTTATCAACGATAATTTGGACGATCGCTATGAGGAATTGTCGCTTGTATCGGCCAGTATAATAGATGAAATCGAGATTGATAACTGCTTGGAAATGGCTCAAGCGAAAAACACAGAACTCTTCCAGAAGCCTCACACTATCGCAAACCTTATTGCCAAAAGAAAATCAAAACGTCTAGAAAGATTTGTATCAACAGTCTCCAAACTGGGAACAAAAATTAACTCAGAAGATGTTGATGCGAATATAAAGTTGTTAAAAGAAAAAGTAGATGAGCTTTGGAAATTATCAGGACAGGTTGATGAATTATTGAAAAAAGTAGAACAACCAGACCTTGACATGCAAATCAATCAAGTTGTTGGCCGGTTAAATGTCCTTCATGATCTTCACTATCAATTAGGGGTGGCAACACCCGATCCAAGCCAGGCATCGGTAGATATTGAAATGAGATTAAAAGAGTACGATAAACAGTTAATCTCAATAAGGCAACATACAGATAAGTGGGCATCCACTATTGACACAACTAACCTGGAAGTATTTTCTGTCGTCACGAATAAATTAAACGCTAACTCTGATGAGCCGGTTCCACATTCGGATCAAGGAGAAAATCTAACCCCATTACAATCTGACGAGGCTGACATTGTAAAAAGTTTGGATGTATATAAGAGGATGATTGATACCCCCGATTCCTTAGTGGCACGCCGGAAAATGCTCGATAAGTTACTAAACCTGCCGCCACAAACAACCGAACAGATGATCCGCATTGCACAAGCCGAAGACAATCTCCAAAAACGAGAAGAGGCAAATAAAAAACTGATTGGATTGAAGCAAGAATGGCAAGATGGCAATATCAGAAATGTTTCACTGGACAATGCCTTGAATTCATTATCTAACAACAATCTGGTGATAAGAACAATAGAATACCTCAAGGCTTGCCGCTCCAGCGAATTACCTCAGGCGTATGTTGAGCCAATACAGAAACCAATTTTGGGCATAAGCGAGCAATTGGAGTGGCAAAAGTTACAAAGCCTAGTAGAAGAAGGGCCAGATAAGAGGCTAGGTACTGCTTTGCTAATGCGACACATAGCCAGACAATTTAACCATTGGACAATTCGCACAGCATCTAATCCCGAAAATCACCAGCCAGCCGCTTACGTGCAGCCCACTCCGAAGGTGTAGTCAAAAAGGTATCAATAATGATCAAAACCCCCCTATACAGAAGACTGCAATCTAATTTGTGGAACGAAGAGACGCTGAATAAAATTGATGTAGATATAGAAGAAGCTGTTGATCCTGTGGCAGAGGCAGAAAAGCAAGCGAGTCAGTTAATTGCAAATACCACACGATACCGACGATGGGATACGGTACTAATAGGTGTCGTTGTCATTTTGCTACTCGCATTAATCATTTTCGGTGGTAAATGGGCATATCCTAAATTTTTCCCAGGCGATGGTGAAATAATGGTCACTCCGCCAATCGAGGTGGTAGATAAAGGAGAAGAAACCCCTACCCCCGTCTTAACAAATCACCCCACCGTTGTTGCGCCAACGGAAGCTATTGCGGTCGAGAGTCGACCAGACCTGCAAATGACAATTGACAAAAGCAATATCCCTGAGGAACTTAGGTTAGGCACTCAATTTGATTTAATATTTCAAATATCCAATATGGGAACAGCTACGGCCGAAAATATCTTTGTAAATTACAATCTGCCTGCTGGGGTGGAATGGATCTCCGTTTCTGAGCAAGGTTACACTTGTAACCCCGATCTGGGACAAGAAGAAATCATTACTTGTCAAGTAGGGCAAATAGCTGACGGTCAACAAGGTCAGGCCCGTTCTCGTCTTAAGGTAATTGATGATAAAAGCAATATTGAATTACTAGCTGAAAACTATTGGGTAACGGCAGACGGCATCGACCTCATATACGGTACTGAATTGCTCCATCTTCCTGTTTTCGCACCGACCCTATCCCGCATCGCACTAACCGCTGACCCAACTACCCTTACCATTTCAGGCGTTGAACAGCCCATTACTCAAACTATGGTTACTGTAGAGGTTTACGATCAGTGGGATCAAATATATGGCCAAGAAGAACTTTCTGTAGAAATATCCACCCTCCCCGATTCTGGCAGTTTTGATTTACATACCAAATCTCTTGTTGGGGGAACGGCCGTTTTCACTTACACCTCCGCTGGACAGCCAAACATAGTGCCGGTAACGGCAACAGTGAATACAACCGATCCACCCATGAGTGACTCTCTTGAATTAACCATCGCCCAAGTAGCCAAAACAAAACCAGATATAAACGAACAGCTTTTTTTTACTCCCGAAGATGAGATACCATTTCTAACACAAATCCTATCACTATGGCCTGTTGAAATCATTGGTCAACCACAAAATGAACGAATTCCTGTTGTAGTTAAGATGTGGGTTACACGCGAGTTGATTGATACTGAAAATAATCAACTACGGCTTTCAACTATACCAAGTGAAACGGCTGAAAACCAAATTCACTATGCTAAAGATAAGAACCCAGATACATATCCGTCTGATCCATTTACTGCTTGGGAGAGAAATTATCCTAGAATGTATCAAAACGATCGCAATATCCCGATAGAAATCGAGAAGGATGATCATGAAAAGGATTATGTGCTTATCCGCATTATGGGTTGGATACCCGTAAACCAGTTGGAGACACCTGTAGAATAGACAGAAACCATTACTGAATAAGAACAGGTCATAACTATTACACTTACCAGAGGTAGGTATGTTTCAAAGGCGGCTGATTCTAATCCTCGTCTTCTTGCTGGCGGGGTGTGTTCAAACATCTCAACCCTACACACCGGTCTCTCCCGCCGATATTATTGACAATTGGCAAATAACCGTTGCTTCAACGGGCGATGTTGATCTGACCCGTCGCATCATTTTAGACGCCAGTCTGTCTCCTTATCTGCGCGGCAGCACACAACTGGACAACGCACCTTTACTGGAAACGCTGCCAACCGAGACACTAAACAAATGTACGCTGATCCAAGCAGAACAGCAGGTTGAGTATAGCTGCCGAATGGCTTATACCACTCAAATTATACCGACAGAGTCAAAAACAACTCTTACACTACCAGAGGATCATCTGCTTCGTTTTATAACTGATTTGTTGGGATATCAGCCTATTCCAGTCCAGATAGTCAGAAAAATATCGATTTCTGTGCCCGGCCGGGTGATACCGCTTGATGTAGATGAAAAAACATATTTCCCTGTTTATTCCCAAATAGAAATCAGTAGTCATGAAGCCCAAGAGTCCCAGCTTATTATTGCAAGTGAGATCGTATTAGCTCCCGGCGATTTACCCAACCCTCGCTTGCAACGCTTGCCTGCTGTGCAATTTGAGTCAATTTTAGGTTTTCGCCAATGATACTAACGAATCGCCAATGGATATTGTGGATTTGTTTTTTATTGGCACTGTTATCGGGAACGGCCGTGTTGGCCCAAGAGATAGCCAAGCCGGAATATGTGATTGTGGTGGTTCCAGTGATGTGGCGTAGCTCAATGGGGGAATTTGAGCAAACGGCTCGCGAAGAATTAGACCATTTTATCAGCGAGTCCCAGATTGAACGGTACGCTGACGTACGTATCGAAATTATTACCAACCCACTGACTGAGGTATCGCTGGCCGATCCTGATTTGCCAGATCTAGTGCAGCGCTATGCTTTGTCATTGGTTTCTGGTGATCGTTATGTAGGCTTGACTGATGGTGATCTGATGATGGATGGTTCATCCTCCATTGTTGGTTGGACACGTTTTGGCAGTTCCGCTATTGTGGCCGAGGTGGGCTTTTCTATGGTAACAGCCCACGAACTGGGACATACCTTTGATTTGTGTGATGAATATAATTATCTATATTGGAGTGAACAAAATAAATCGTTAACATTAGGTTGCCCAAATCCGTATCCTGACATCTGTCCGCAGACAGGAAATGGCGTGGTTTGCGAAGGATGGCCGGCACGTGATGGATCGCCATCCATTATGGGGCCAGCCAGGGGCCCAAGTCAACGTTATAATGATCCAAGCCTGATTCAATTGCAAACTGTATTTGAAGATACTTTTGGTACACCTGTAGGCCCAACGCCAACATTGCCTTCCGGTGAAACTCCATTACCAACGGTAACACCACGCCCAACAGCCACCCCAACTGTGCCCCCTCTTTCGCAGCAGATCGTCGTGTCCGCACAAGTTGATGGCTCAGTGCAGTTATTTATAGTTGAAACGGGAGATGCTGGCTTGTCACCAATGCAGTTGACAGCCGGTGTAGGCCCGCATATACATGCTGATTGGTCGCCTGATGGACAGCAACTTGTATACGTTTCAGGACAAACTGGCCGTTTGGCTCTTTATCGTATGCAGTTAGATAGTGGGCAAGAAACGCTTTTGGTGGAAGATGGCTTGATTTCTCATCCAGCTTGGTCACCTACCGGTGATGTTATTGCTTTTGTTACTGATCGTGATGGGGAGATGGCTTTGTATACCGTTCGTCCAGATGGTACGAATTTACAACGGTTAACGCCTCTAGGCATCTCGGTCGATTGGCCAGCTTGGTCGCCTGATGGGAAGAGATTGGCCTATGCCTCAGACCATTCAGGCGATTGGGAAATTTATCATCAAGGATATACGGCTGAAAATGGAACTTTAGGGACCGATATTGTTAAGCTAACTTCCAGCCCTGATAGGGATGTATCACCGGTCTGGGCACCAGACGGCAAGCATATTGCCTTTGTTAGCGAACGAGATGAATTATTACAGATTTATGTGATGCCTATTACGGCTGATGAAGTGGTGCGAGCCACCCTTAACCAATTCAATGATTGGGGGCCGACTTGGCTTGACGATACCACCATTCTGTTTCACACATTTCGTGGAAAAAGGATGAACCTATACCAGGTCAATTGGCGACAAGGTAATGAAGTGCCAGTTGAAATAAATCTTGTTGATGTCGCCTGGCCAGTTACAAGGAGGCGCTGATGTACAAAAGTGACAAATTATGCCAGTTATTACCATGGGGAGTGCTATTAATCTGTGTATTTACTACAGCCTGTCAGAAGTTAACAACGGAATTAGAACAGAAACAAACGCCGTTTGCCACGCACAGCGGCATGCTGGCGATTAATGTGATGGCCCATCGACTCACCAGTCCGACAATTGAGAGTGCGACATGGTTGGATCAAGGGCGAATTTCAACGATGGTGTCAGGTGATAGCCGCTTAAAGTTGCTGGCAACAGATCGTAGCGAGTTGCTTGTTTTGGATTTTGAGACGAGCTATATGATGACAGGAAGCGATACATTGCGTGATACTGTCATGCTGACGCTCATTGTGCCCTACAGCAGTAATGTGCATTTGATACGGTTGGAGACACCACAAGGCTCTGATGAAGTATTGCTGGCAGATGTCGCAGATGTGCCGGAAAGCGAGTAAATCTAGCAAGTGGCGAATGTAATGTTACGGCGAAATAGAACGTCGTAAAGCTGAGCGTTCTGAAATTATTAGTCTTTTAAATCATCTCACCTTAGCCGAACTACGCATCACATTTAGTAGTTTGTGCCCTCACATGCAACGAAGAAAATGGTAAGAACAAAAAACCAAGAGGTGTGACCCATGCCTTTACAAACAGACTTTTTCTCTACTTATGAAAATGGATTAGCTCATCTTCTTGCTCAAGCTGGACGCGATGATGCCCAATACCCGTACCTACTAACCTGCCAGCAAAAGCTTGAAGAAAATATACAATTGACACGCCAACGGGAAGATAATGATGAACGTCGTTCGCAACGGGCAGAGATTATTAAACAACTGAACATTCTTGCCCTCTCTACTGTCGGGATGTCGTTTAACGAGTTATGCCAGCATTCTTCCCTAGTTCCTCCACCTCAAACCAACCAATCAACAACTACAACCTACAATACGGCCGTTATCCGCAACCTTTTGCGCAGCAGTTTCGACAATGATTCTTTGCGCATTTTCTGTTACGATCACTTCCGACCCGTCCATGATAAATTTACTAATTACACCAGTTTATTGGTAAATATTCAATTTTTAATTGAGTATTGTGAACAACAGGGGCAATTCGACACCTTACTTAACCAAATCCAAATACATAATCCCCACCGGTACCAGCAGTATATTTCTGCTATTCATAAACCCTATCTCCCTCGCAAAATTGAACCTACGGCCAGACGCAGCACTCTGATAATCAAACTCCCAGGGGATCTCTCGCAGTGGAGTTCTGAACGGCAACAAGCTGTCAAAGGTGCGCTTGCAGGTATCCTCAACATTTTGCCCGAAGAAATTATCGTGAACAATATTCAAGCAGGCAGTATCCGCCTACAGCTTGAAATGCCGTCATCCGCCGCCAATCGTCTATTAAACTGGTTCCAGAACGAAAACCCTATCATCCAAGAAATCGGTATCCTTCAGGTTCAACCTTTCATGCCTGCTGCTGAACGACAAGCCATTGCCCATATGACAAAGCAGGTGCTAACCCGATTCGCCCCCCAAGAACTATCTGTTTCCACCCCTCTCATTGATCCTCTGCTTAATATGGCAATCCTTGATCAATATGTTTCAGTACGAATGGGTAATGTCTCCGGCGGATTGGGGGGCAATAAACTTTTTGCCATCTTGATTGTGCCGACGCTATTGTTGGCAAGTCGTCGCCTCCTGACTGCAATTGCCCCCACAGTTCCGCCTACAACAGAATCAAACATCCCAGAATCGAGTCATGTCAAAGCAGAGGTGCGTATCAGTTTAGAAATTGCTCTTGAAGGCTCAGAGTTCCCACTCAATTATCTAGAACGGCGTAAATTAGAAGCGCAGATCAGTGATGTGTTACTGAACTGGCTAAAAAACATGTCTACGCAAAAAGATTCTCTCTCTATTTCACCTGGCGAACCGATAATTCAAAAGAGTGATTTCAACGAGAAGGTGAAAGGGCCGCTCCACACCGGCAGTGGGGACATTAATATTCACCACCCTCCAACTAAAACGGAACCAACCCAATCCCAATTATCTTCTCATATAACTATTGTTGTTTTGATTGTGATTGTCACTGTGGTCGCACTGGCAGTGATTTTAGCTTTGGCGACCTTAAATTAAGCCAAACGGGAAAGCAAATTGATGAATAACCACATGGAAAAACAACCAAAGCTTAACATTTTTGCCCTGCCAAATCAGACGGCTCTGCTATTTAGTTTAATTGTATTCGTATTGATTGGGGCTTTTGTTATCGGCAGTCTAAGTGAACCGCGTCTTTGGATTTTTTTACCCTTCACTATTTTTCTGCTTCTATTGCCCATACGCGCATTTTTAGCCCACCCTGATTCTGAAATTCACTCACGCCAACTCCAACCGGCGCAAGATGATCTCATCTTGTTGCAACAAACCATTGCCAACCTCTCCCATGAAATGGAATTGTCGCGAATACCTCAGTTGATGGTAGGGCAGATAAAACCTAATCGTCTTCAGCGCCTTATCCAACGATTAAGCGAGCGTTTTGGTTTACGGCCGTTACAATGGACAACAAAAATAAACCCGCAAAAAGAACAAATCCACACCTTTGGTACTCGCCGTCATTGGTATTTGGCTATGGAAGCAACTACTGCACACCAATTACAACTAGACCTGACCACGCAACCGACAGTAACCAAAGCAATCCTGATTCATGAACTGCATCATTTTACAAGCGGCGATTATTGGCAATTAGGGTATTTAGCCAAACTTTTTCAACAAACGGGATGGCTTTGGGGTTGGGGGGTATTGTTTAGTATCGGTATGGGATTGTTGCTCGTACTGGTCGCCGTTGAATTTTTAACGTTAGATATAGTTGACTTTCTAAATCAACTAAGTGAACCGTTTTCATTGGGCGAAGAGTTGGCATCTTTGTTGCCTGCACAATCTGAAATAGATATCTTACAAGAACAAGCACAAAATATCAACTTAGGCGAAGCCACCTTCCTGACGGTAACTTTCTTTTTTACCGTTTTCATGCCGTTTGTTATCGTTACCTCAATCCTATGGCTATTTTTTTGGCCAAAATTATGGCGCACTCGAGAATTTTATGCAGATGCTGAAGTTGTCCACCAGCAAAAAAGCATAAATCCTTACCGGTCAGCCCTTACAGGTATTCCCTCCGTAGCATTCCTTAATTCTGCAAGCACACCAACTCACGAGCCAGTGCCCCAAAAACCCTTTAGACAACAACTATGGCAATGGTTAAAGCAGTTAAGAACAAATCACCCGCTTTTGGAAATACGACTGGCAGCTTTACATCACCCTACTCAAATTTTTGATCAATGGTTTAAAACTGGCCTACTTGTAGGCTCCTTGGCCCTGCTGATTAATATCATTTTGCAAACCCCTCTCACCTTTTTCTTTCTTAATCGTGTTACTGTTCACTTCTCAACTTTAATAATTTTTATTGTTGCAGCCTTAAGCCTTATCCCTTTATTAGTTCAAGGTCACAAAACTTACACAGCTATCGTCGGATTGATCACAATTGCAATTGGCATACAATCGATCTTTATCATTTTCGCAATTGGGGCAATTCTTGCTGCATATTTCATTGCCCCTGAAGCTCTCGATACGATGCTGACCAATGCAGTTGTTGTTATGAGTGGACAAACTGCCCTGTCACCACAAGACTATCTCTTTGGTAGTGAATTGTCAGCTTACATTGTTGGCTTTGTTAAGTCAGGCATTGCTCAAACTATCTTTCCCTTTCTACTCTTGATAGTGGCTTTATTCATCATCAATTGGTTCTTGCGCCGATTGTTCTACTGGTATGCCTACCCAAATGCCGACCGTCGCCTTATGCAGATAGCCTATGGCCTGATTAGCATATTCGCAATTTTTCTTATCTTGGCCGTTCTCCCTCTCCTGACCACTATTTGGCAGGAACCGGCAGAACTTTCTAGTTTATTCATTTGGTTTTGGGTATTGATAGGCTCAACCATTTTTGGTCTGGGATTGGCCTGGTTCATAAAACAGGATCGTTTATATGCTCATTTTTGCCCTGCTTGCCAACGAAAAGTCGAGGGAGATTATGAGCTTGGTAAAACCTGTAACCATTGTGGACAAAGATTACACCCTTGGTTATTGGTGGAGTATGAGGGATGAACGAACTTACAAATGCACAAAGAGTGACACGAGTGGCTTGGATCATCTTTGCCATAAATTGGATGTTAGTTCTGCTGGCTGTTTTTTTACCCATCCAAGGTTGGGCGGCGTTAACATATGGCGTGTGGCTTTTGTTGAGTATGCCAGCACTTGCTCTCTGGCTGGTATGGCATTATCGTGTCCGCTTTCAAACAAAGCGTTCCTTGTTTTTAATTATCGCCTTGCTTTATATAAGTGGCATATTTGTTTTTGGTTATCGGTTAAATCAACCTGCCCTGAATTTTGTTTTTACTATGATCTTCTGGAACTGCGCCATCACTATTGGTCTGACTATGGGTCTCTTTTTCTGGAAAAATGATTTTAGCATTCAATTTATCGGCATCTTATCTTTGCTGTTGTTATGGGGATTGATTTTCTTGGGCAGGTCACAAGGTGCCATTTTGCAATTATTCATCTGTAACAATGCTACGGGTATGTCTTGCCCTTATTGGCCTCTGGCTCCTTTATGGTGCATATTTATTTGGGCGCTCCCTTTGGGTATTATTGGGTTTATTCGACATACTCTTCAATTATTACGCGACGAATGGTAGTTGGGGTGATGTTTTTGCGAACAAGAAAAGACATGAAATAGACCTTAAAGGTCAAAATATGAATCGCCAGACGCAGAGGCAGTCCGCAGGAGGATTATTACATAAAGTTCGGATCGCATTTCAGCATGTTTTCGGAAAAGTAACCGTAGACAAGTCGCCTGGAGTATTTAATCTACCTATCAGCAGCAATCTTTTTAGCCTGCTAGCTTTGGACACAGTTTCTTGACAATTCTCACTGGAATATTGGGTTTCGTACTTAGCTGACAACTCGCTGAATTCCAGCTTCGATCTGTCGCACACCAACTGCAAACGCTTTTTTTACCGTCATATGATGGATAACGTACCAATTGGCGGGGAATCGACCATTTGGTCAAAGCTGTGTGCGCGAAATTGCCTACAGCGACAATTTGTGTCGGCATAAAGTGGTTGGCTCAATCGTAAACCATTCACCCCAGTTAATTTCGCGCTGCGTCGGCTTGCGGTTGAATTTCAGGTTGTCGGGTTTGTGGGGATGAAAGAGAAAGGCATTCCAAAGCAGAGGTAATATACGGCCGTTCCCCAAAATCCCCCACATTATCGTCGCCGTCGCTTCGCGCTATGGATTCAAACCGCCGATTTGATACCCATTCTGTGTGCCAAAAAAATCCCAGCTCGGAATGCCAGTTTGTATTATTGCCTCGCTGGTAAAAGGTACACCCATTAGCAAACAATAACGATAACCAGGTGCTTCACCGATTAGGATCAGTGACGGCCGTTAAATCTACATCTGCCCCAAATACAAAACAAGATTGTGCCGCTGCAACCCATTCGCCGCACGATCATATACATAAAAATTGGTGATACCTACCCCCATTGTAAATTGAGCCAGACGCTCTACAAATGATTTTATCCAATCTATGGCAGGTAATTATCTCAAAATCTGTCAAGTACAAAAGTAAACATAGGTACACGAACAAGTTGTCATTATAGGTGCAGATTTATCTGCC
>JAGRDI010000369.1 GCA_020432765.1 Anaerolineales bacterium
TAAAAAAGTTATGCGCCAAACAAATTACCAACGTTTTGTATTCCCTTATTTTGTCCGCCAAGATGCTGAAACTATCCACAAACGCACGCTAAATGCCCTCGCTTTTGCACAGCAGATGGCTCTTGGTCGTACTGTTTTGCGCAAATTGGCCGGCGAGCTGCCGCAACGGCCGTCTATCCAACTCTTCAATCTCACCTTCCCCAACGTCATCGGCATGGCGGCCGGTTTTGACAAAGATGTACGTGTAGCTGAGGGGTTAGCTTTGCTCGGCTTTGGCCATATCGAAGTCGGCACACTCACGCCGCGCCCCCAGGTAGGCAACCCACGTCCACGCATTTTTCGTTTACCGGATGATGGCGCAATCATCAATCGCATGGGTTTCCCGAATGACGGCGTAGCCAATGCACTGCCGCGCTTAAAAGCACTTTCCCAAATTGAACGGGAGTTTGTTTTGGGTGTCAGCCTGGGCAAACACAAGGAAACACCGCTCGTCAATGCGGTGGTTGATTATTTGACGGTGATGACGGCCGTTTATCCCTACGCCGATTATTTAGCCGTTAATATCAGTTCACCCAATACACCTGGCCTGCGTGAATTGCAAGGGGGCGACTATCTGGGTAATTTGTTGGGCATTTTACAGGATGAAAATGTGCGTTTAGCACAGAAACATGGCATGCAGAAACGGCCTCTGCTTGTCAAAATTGCACCAGACCTGACAACAACTGAACTGGATACCATCCTACAAACCATCCGAGACATCCACATTGACGGCATTATTGCTGCCAATACAACCTTAAGTCGTGAAGGCTTAACGGATACAAACAGATTCGAGCAAGGCGGCATGAGTGGACGGCCGTTAGCCCAACGCGCCACCGAGATAATCCATAAAATCAGCCGGCTCACCAAAGGCAATCTGCCCATCATCGGCGTTGGCGGGATTCGCACAGCCGCCGATGTCCAAGAGAAATTGAACGCGGGCGCTACGCTTGTGCAACTATATACCGGTTTAGTCTACGAGGGTCCGGGTGTAGTTGGCAACATTTTGCGGGAATTGACGTATAATTCTTTAGTATGAACAGCAGTAAACGCTTAGATGCAACTGTCTACGGCCGTGTACAAGGCGTCTCATTCCGCTATTACACCCAACGCGAAGCACGCCGCCTGGGTTTGACTGGCTGGGTAACTAATCTGCCAGACGGTACTGTCCGTGCTATTGCAGAAGGACCGGACACAGCAGTACGCCAATTCGCCGCCTTTCTAAATCAAGGGCCACCTGCCGCACGGGTCGAGCATGTCAAAGCAGATTGGCTGCCGGCCACAAACGAGTTTCAAAATTTCTCAATAAAAATGTGACCCTAAGGAAAATGATTCGCCAATTTCCCATCTTGTCTGTATCCTTATTACGCTTTGCGCCTGTGCAGTGATTCTTCCAAATGTCTTTGAATAACCAACCAGAACCCGAACTACATAATCGTCAATATCTCGCCTGGGCAGTTTTAATTGGCAGCTTCCTAATTTGTTTGGTCATCACAGTCACAGCCCCACTAGCAGCCAATGCTTTCATCCAAAATGCCTCTCAAGACCTCACGACCACCATCCAGGCAAATCAGGGCACCGTCGGTATCGACGATGAGAGCGGTGTGCGTCGTGCCCTCATTCCGGGCGAACCAGCGCAGGCTGTTTCTCCTGGGGCTAGCATTCTCACCGATGCCACTGCCGGGGCAATTATGCTCATCGCACCACCCGAAGTGGAGCAGTTATTGGCTCGCTTGAAAATCGACAGCAATACAACCTTGCGCATTCTTGAAGCCAGTACACCTCGTTATGGCATTAGCAATGCTGCGCAGCATGTGGAAATGGCTATGGACAGCGGCCGTTTACGCTTAACCTTGCTGGAAGAAATGGAACGGCCGATCAGCATCCATTTTAGTACGCCGCAGGGAAAGGTCACTATTGACGAACCCGGTGAATATTCTCTGGGTGTCAACAATCAGGCAACTCAAATTGCGGTGCTTGAAGGAACGGCCGTTGTCAATGCTATCGAACAAACATTAACTCTGGCATCCAATCAACGCGCCGAAATACCTACTGGCCAAAGCCCCAACGGCCCGCTGGCTCCCGAACGTAATTTAATCAAAAACGGTGACTTTAGCGAAGGATTCCAAAATTGGTCAGAATATACCTGGCGTGTTGAACTCGCAGATCAGCCCAAGGGAGAAACCGAAATCCAGATGATTGACGGCGAACCGGTACTGCGCTTTTTACGCGGCGGCAGCGGACATGCAGATGCCCAGGTGCGCCAATCGATCAATCAAAATGTAGCCGATTATGCAAGCATTCGTGTGCTGGTCACATTACGAATACTGGATCAAAGTCTAGGTGTTTGTGGCATTAAGGGATCCGAATGCCCCCTCTTTTTGCGTATGGAATATATCGATGAAAACGGTGCCAACCAAGTATGGCAGCAGGGCTTTTATGCCCAAGGCACAGTCGATGATAACCTGACTCCCAATGCTTGTGTCTCTTGTGCCGTGATCCAAAGTGACCACGCACATGTGCCTTTAGCGCAAGATTTCTTTTATGAAGTTGATCTACGTGAAGAAATGGCACGCCAGGGAACGGCCGTACCCAGCTTTATCGAAAATATCTCCCTGGTCGCCTCCGGCCACAGCTTTATTTCTGAAGTAGTTGATGTAGCACTGGTAGTCGAGGATTAAGAATTCCTGGAATTTTCTTTGTCTTTATACCCTCTCAGCTTTCTATTCATCAAATCCCAAACGTCGTTCTTTCAACGAAACAAATTTTTGCCGGCCGATAATGACATGATCCAAGACTTCAATGTCCACCAATTTACCGGCACTTACCATTTGGCGCGTCACGCGAATATCTTCAGGTGATGGAGCCGGATCTCCGGATGGATGATTATGTGCCACAATCAAAGCCGCCGCGTTTTCACGAATGGCAGCACGGAATATTTCACCTATACGTATAACAGAGGTATTTAAGCTGCCCACATAAATCGTAGGCGTACGCAGCACTTCATTGCGTGTGTTAAGCAAGATTAAACGCAGATGTTCTTGTTCCAAAAACATCATTTCTGACATTAGCAAATTGGCAGCGTCTTGCGGCGAGGTGACTTTGGGGCGTGATTCAGGTGTGGAAACGACCATGCGCCGGCCAAGTTCCAAAGCAGCACGAATTTGCACGGCTTTGGCCGGGCCAATACCGGATATCGTTGTCAATTCGCCAACAGAAGTGCGCTCCAAACCTGACAATCCATTAAATCTTACCAGCAGCCGTTCCGATAAACGCACGGCACTTTCACCACCGCGTCCAACACGTAAAATGATGGCTAATAATTCGGCCGTGGATAATGATTTTTCACCTACAGTGGCTAAACGTTCACGCGGACGATCCTCCAAAGCCAAATCGCGGATCATCGGATTATATTCGAGTGGTGGCTCTTGCACGCTCATGGCTCAATTATTGTCCTTGTATTTTCTATAGCACTATAAACAGTAGGGCAATTTTGCAAAATTGCCCTACACCTATTTCATCAAGCGGCACCCTTAATGACAACAACAAATTCATCCCACTCTTCGGCCGTCATGTGCAGTGTGATACCGCCTAATTCAATGTGGTAGATAACTCCTTCCTCTTTATCTTCACTACGCCAAACACCAAAATTTTCGGTTTCAGAAATAACATCAGGTTCAAATTCAGCTTGTATTTTTGACACAGTATCTCCTAATCTATTTATTTTTTCATTTGTAAGCGTTCAGCCAGTCAGCACTTCAAGATAAGGCTGACACCAGCTTTCATTCTTCTTTCAAGAAATTGCGTAAAACAGTGTGTAAGATACCGCCATTGCGATAATAATCGACTTCAACAGGCGTATCAATGCGACAAACTGTCTCGAATATGATCTCAGAACCATCTGCTTTGACTGCTTTGACTGTGATATCTTGCCCGGGTTGTAACGCATCATCCAAATTAAGTGTTGAGAAATGTTCGCTGCCATCTAGACCTAAGGAAACGGCCGTTTCTCCTTCTTTATATTGCAAAGGCAAAATACCCATTCCCACTAAATTGCTGCGGTGAATGCGTTCATAACTTTCCACAATGACCATCTCAACACCTAAAAGCAAGGTGCCTTTTGCCGCCCAATCACGCGAACTGCCCATGCCATAATCTTTACCCGCTAACACGACAAGTGGTGTATCATCAGCCTGATAGTGAAGCGCCGCATCGTAAATACTCATGACTTCGTTGGTAGGTAAATAGGTTGTCCAGCCACCCTCGGTGCCAGGAGCCATTCGGTTACGTAAACGGATATTGGCAAAAGTACCACGTGTCATCACACGATCATTACCGCGCCGTGAACCATATGTGTTGAAATCGAGCAGTTGCACATCATTTTCCTGCAAATAGCGTGCAGCTGGGCTGTTAGCAGAAATTGCGCCGGCCGGAGAGATATGATCAGTCGTAATGGAATCACCAGCTTTCACCAGCACACGCGCATTGGTGATATTTTGGATTGGCTTTACTTCACGGGTCAAAGTAGTAAAAAATGGTGGTTCTTGGATATAGGTTGAACTCGCATCCCATGCGTACAAATCGCCAGCGCTGGTGGGGATAGCATTCCAGGTTGGATTACCATCCCAAACATTGCCATACTGCTCAATATACATTTCCGGTGTCAGCGATTGGGCCACAGCATGACGTATTTCGGCATTAGTAGGCCAAATATCTTTCAAATAAACTTCTTGACCATCCCGTGATTTTCCAATGGGGTCATTAAGCAAATCGACGTCGGTACTGCCAGCTAAAGCATAAGCAACAACTAATGGCGGTGAGGCCAGGTAATTAGTCTTGGTGAGCGCATGAACACGGCCTTCAAAGTTGCGATTCCCACTCAAGACAGAGGAAACAACGAGATCGCCTTCCTGAATTGCTTTGGCAACTGGACCAGGTAAGGGTCCTGAATTGCCGATGCAGGTAGTACAGCCAAAGCCAATAATATGGAATCCCAAGGCTTCCAAATAGGGCATTAGGTCTGATTGTTCAAGATATGTTTCTACGACACGCGATCCGGGTGCCAAACTAGTTTTGACATACGGGGGCACAGACAGGCCAGCTTCAACCGCCTTTTTGGCGACAAGACCTGCAGCAAGCATGACGCTGGGATTGGAGGTGTTTGTGCAGCTTGTGATGGCGGCAATGACAACTGCACCATGTCCGATTTCTACATTTTGGCCATTGGAGACAACGGCCGTTCTATCCAATTCACTTGCCTGCAAGCCAATCCCTTGCGGCCCAACCGGAGCTAACAATGTTTTTTGGTAGGCAGCTTTCATGTCGGAGAGCGCAATGCGGTCTTGCGGGCGTTTCGGACCGGCTAAACTCGGAACGACCGTCGCCAAATCCAACGTCAACATTTGCGTATAGACCGGGTCTTGCATATCATCCGTGCGGAATAAGCCTTGGGCCCTTGTATATTTCTCAACCAAGTCGATTTGTTCAGCGGAACGGCCAGTGCTGCGCATGTAATCTAATGTTTCTGCATCCACGGGGAAAAAGCCAACTGTAGCACCATACTCAGGACACATATTGGCAATTGTAGCCCGATCAGCCAAAGTCATGTTACTGAGTCCAGGGCCGAAAAATTCCACGAATTTGCCAACAACCCCTTCCTTGCGCAGCATTTGGGTAACAACTAAGACCAGATCAGTTGCAGTCGCACCTTCTGGCAAACTGCCACTCAACTTGACGCCCACAACTTCAGGCGTGAGCATATAAATCGCCTGACCAAGCATGACAGCTTCGGCTTCAATGCCACCCACACCCCAACCAACAACACCCAAACCATTGATCATGGTCGTGTGTGAATCCGTCCCAACGAGACTATCCGGGAAAGCGACTACATCTTCACCTTCTTCTTTGGTCATCACTACCTGACCTAAATATTCAAGGTTAACCTGATGCACAATGCCAGTAGCTGGCGGTACAACACGGAAATTCTCAAAAGCATCACGACCCCATTTTAGGAATTCATAACGCTCACGATTGCGCTGAAACTCACGTTCGGCGTTATACATGAGCGCAAACGCAGAACCAAACCGATCTACCTGCACAGAATGATCGATGATCAGGTCAACAGGCACTTGCGGATTGATCTTCTTCGGATCACCTCCTAAACGCGCCATTGCCGAACGCAGTGCAGCTAAATCTACAACGGCGGGTACACCTGTGAAATCTTGCAAGATCACACGGCCAGGTTTAAATGGCAGTTCGTTTTTTGCCGGATTGGCAGCCTGCCAACCAGCTAATTTAATCACATCTGCGGGCATAACTTCATAACCATCACAAGAACGCAGCAATGCTTCTAGTAATACCTTTATTGAAAAAGGTAGGCGAGAAATATCACCAAATTGTGTTAATTTGTCCAGTTGATAATAATAAACATCGGTGCCGGGCAGTTTTGCGCGTGCGCCAAAATGATCATTTTGTTTACTCATAAGTCACCTCTTTTTGGCAATGAATTTAAATCTTGTCGCTAATCATAAAGGACAGATTATTGTCAAACGCAGCTCCCCAGAATTATTCAGGGAAGGGGTTTTGATAATCCTGACTCTATTATAGCTTAGGTATCAAATACGGAGAAATATGACATTACAGGATTTGTAATCAATCAAATTTCCACTTGACGCAAAAAAAGCGTGAAAAATGGAGTGCCTGTTCACATAGTTCAACTTATTAAGTGGTAAAATATTGTTTATGATTCTGGTAATACATCACGTTGCCAGAATTTTTCTATTCTTAAGGAGAATAACATGAAACGCTTCGCTACTTTTTTTGTGATTCTTACCATAGCTCTTTTATGGTCACAAACCTTACGCCAAACTGAATCTGCAGGCTCTGCAGCCGCTGATCTACCTTCATTAACCTATTTAGGTGAAGGTGTAGCGACGTATACAGTAGAAGAAGGCAAAAATTTTATTGTCAAACGGGCCGATGAGTTTCGTTTTGATTTTGTGCCGGGACCGACTTATACGGCCGCCGCTGGGGAACGCGTGTGGCAATCAATGAATACCAATGCGGCTCCGCCGGCGGAATTTCATGCCTGGGTCGAATTGGGTGCAGTTACAACCGGCTGTGCAGTTGAGTATATAGGTGTTGATGATGATGTTGACGGCCGTATCAATCACTTTTATCTAGGCGATACAATTGTACACACCGTTACAGAAGGTATGGTTTTCAGCGGTCAATTTTCAGTACCAGCCGACGGACAGTTAAGATTTTATGCAGAGGACAGCGTCGGCGGTTACCTATCGGCATGTGAATCTCAAGACACACCCACCCCCGAACCTACAGCAACAGAATCGCCAGAACCCACGATGACAGCGTCACCTACATCAACCCCACTGGCAACAAACACGCCTACAGCAACGCAATCACCCACACCAACAAGTGAAGCAACCGTAACAGCAACCGTTGAAAGCTCTGCAACCCCAACAATTACAGCAACAGCTAATACACCAGAGCCATCAGCCACTGTAACCGCCACACAGTCGCCCACCCCCGAACCCACAGCGACAGAAGGTATTCCAGATGTGACTCCAACTCCCACTAAAGAACCGCGCAAAAACGCTTGCCTACGCATCAATTTTGAGATTAGCGGCGACCATGCCCACCCAGGCACTTTCGTCGTAAAAGAAGTTGGCGGCCGTTTGTTAGCATCATGGCACGCTGAAGAAGGCTGGCAAGACAGTGGTTGGATTCAAGATATAGACATCACATATCCCTCAGTTTTTGTAGAAGTATTTTTTGTATCAGATTTCGGTGGTGAACCCATAAAAATGCACATCCTCAACCCGGCACCCGGCACAAAATACGGCTGGCTATCACGAGGTGTTTGCCATGCGTTGGAAGTTGGTTGGCCAGAAAATATGCCAGAACTACCTACACCTGATCCAAATGCAACCACCAATCCCGTTTTCGAAGATGGCAGCGATAATAATTCATCTCCCATACCACCACCTTTACCAACGCCAACATCTAAAGGTTCATCTTCATTATCATAAGATAAAATTATTCCCCGATTGCAATGGTCATTTACTGTTTTTCTTGCATACAGGAAACAAGGTCAAATAGAGGCAAATCAGTTATTCAAGCAAATTTAAGAAAGTTACGAAATTTGTGTGAAAAAGTGTATTCTGTTTCATATTAAATTACAATTTAGTTGTTAAAATGTTACAAGTGCTTATAATGCTATTAAAAATGCCAGATTCCTCTGGTAGTTAAGGAGAATAACATGAAACGTTTCGCCTCATTTGCTGTCATACTTGCCATACTAATTCTATGGTCCCTGTCTTTACGCCAAACTGATCAACAAACTGAATCTGTTTCAGCTGATTTACCAACTTTGACCTATTTAGGTCAAGCTGAAGGAGAAACCACTTTCACTGTCGATTCGGGTAACAATTTTATCGTCAAAGGAGCCCAAGGGTTTTGGTTTATGTTTGTGCCCGGGCCAGTTTACACAGCCGAAAATGGACAACGTGTCTGGTCCTCGCCTGATGCTACCGGAGCACCGCCGGCTGTTTATCATGAGCAGGAAAGCCTTGGCTTCGTTTCGGCCGGCTGTCTGGTTGAATATGTTGGGATTGATGATGATATAGATGACCGGATTAACCAATTTTATATAGGTGATGAAGTTGTCCATACCATCGAACAAGGTCTGGTAATTGGAGGTTCATTTACTGTACCGACAGACGGTGAACTCATCTTAGATGCGATCGACAGCATCGGCGGTTGGGTTAATATATGTGAACAACAAAATACACCTACACCAACCGATACTGCCACCCCACCAGATGAGACCCCAACCAGTACACCCACCAACACCGCCACACCAGCCACCAGCACTGCCACGCCAACCAGCACTCAAACATCTACACCTACGGCTACTGGCACGCTCACGTCCACACCAACCGGCACACTCACGCCCACACCAACCGGCACCAATACTGCCACACCAACCGCTACGTCAACGGGGACAATCACGCCAACTCCTTCAGCTACTGCTGAGACCGGCGGTTGTCCAACATTCCCTTGTGTGACCGAGACTGTCACACCTACGCCCACGAAAGAACCACGTGAAAATTCCTGCCTACGCATCAATTTTGATATAGGTGGTGATGTCGCTCAACGTGGGTTATTTGTTGTGCAGGAAGTAGGTGGTCGAGAATTGGCCTCCTGGTACGCAGAGGAAGGCTGGCAAGACAGCGGCTGGATTAAAGATATTGATATTTCTTATCCATCTGTATATGTCCAGGTTCTATTCTATAGTGGCCCTGGTGCTACACCAGTTGTTATGAAAATGCTGAACCCGGCTCCAGATTCAGAATATGGCTGGTTAACGCGTGGGGCATGTCATGCATTGGAAGTTGCCTGGCCATAGGGTTTCAATTTGTATAAGCAATGGATGGCAGTGGAAACTACGCCATCAAAGATAAAGTCAAAATAAGTTAACATCAACGAGACCGCCAAGGCGGTCTCGTTGATTTCAGACATGGGTCAATTTATTTTATGGTTATGCATAATCCACTTATCACTTTTCGCAGGCTAGATCACACTGATGCAGCTGAGTATAGGGCCATCAGGCTGGAATGCCTTAAGGCGTATCCTGAAAATTTCGGTTCTACTTATGAAGAACAACGCAAGCTGCCAAAACTTATGTTTGAGAAAGCATTGGAGCAGCCTATTGACGATAGGTTTGTAATGGGGGCAATTGACCAAACTAATTTGGATCAAAAAGATTTGATTGGTATTTGTGGATTTGTGCCGCTTATTCC
The DNA here is from genome assembly GCA_020432765.1 of Anaerolineales bacterium. Lineage (GTDB taxonomy): Bacteria > Chloroflexota > Anaerolineae > Promineifilales > Promineifilaceae > JAACFF01. The sequence continues at coordinate 9,858 of JAGRDI010000369.1, forward strand.
AGATAGTGAACTAAAAACTGCTTCGTCAGGCATTATTATTCAAGTGTATGTTAAAGCGGCTTATAGTGGCAAACGAGTTGGGTTGGGCTTATTAAAAGCAACAACTGCCGAGGCTTTCAAGACAACGGCCGTTACTCAAATCATTTTGGGTGTGAGAGAAGGCAATATGAGTGCTATCCGCGTCTATGAGCAGGCAGGCTTTGAGACATACACGCCGCCAAATGCAAACAGTCAAGATGGAGATACACGACATATGATCCTCTATCGATACACTTGAATAGAAACCCTTACAGAAAAACTTACGGCCGTTTCCACTGATGTTGGAAACGGCCGTTTTTTGTTAAATTCCTCTCAAAAATAGCCGATTTATTTCCCTTTTGTAAACAACTTTACAGGTCATTTACGCAGGTTTCACCAGAGTATTCACGCCCTATTCATGTATTTCAACAACCTGTTATGGCAATATTAAATTCGTATTAATTAGCGCGAAGTAAATCAAATTTATAGTGTGCATGCCGCCACATCTTCATCGGAAGATAGTAATCTGGCGTGTCACATACAAGTACGAGGAATAAATGAAACGAATAGCCGTAACTTTCGTAATGGTCGCACTCATTGTTGTCACTGTATTATTTTCGCAAAGTCAAGCCGCAGCTGGAGCAGCAACGCCAGCTTCAATATCCTATTTGGGTGAAGCAGGCACCTATCAAATTGATCCAGACAGCAATTTCATCATTAAAAGACTCGACCCGTTCCGTTTTGAATTTGAAGCTGGCCCAGAATATACGGCCGTTGCAGGTGAACGTGTCTGGTCATTCTCTGGCAGTGAATCAGTACCACCAGCCGATTACCACAATTGGGAAAGTTTTGGCTCTGTGCCAGCCGGTTGTGTGGTCGAATATAAAGGTATAGATGATGATGTCGATGACCGCATCAATCAATTTTATTTAGATGATGATGTCATCCATACCATTAATCAGGGTTTGGTATTTGAAGGCGAATTTGTTGTAACTGAAGCTGGTGAGTTAAAGGTTTTTGCTGCCGACAGTGCTGGTTTTTGGATTAAAGTCTGTGATACAGTTATCCAACCGACTGCTACGCCAACGATGATATTTACGGAAACTCCCACGGTAACCCCAACACAAGAAGTCACAGAAACGCCATCGCCCACGCCCACTGAACCGGCAACGACTCCTGAAGTCACAGCGACGCCAACGGGTGAAATAATGGAAACACCAGAATCAACTGCCACAGCCACTGCCACAGCCGTTATTACAGAAACACCGATTACACCCACAGCAACGGCCGTGTCTGCTACGGCCACTCCAGAACTCACGCCAACAGCAACGAAAGAGCCGCGGCTTGATTCCTGCTTGCGCTTTAACTTTGATGTCAGCGGTGATGTAGCCAAACGCGGTCTGTATGTGGCTCAGGAAACGGGTGGCCGCCATCTGGCATCCTGGTATGCAGAAGAAGGCTGGCAGGACAGCGGCTGGATCGAAGGCATCGACATCACATTCCCCTCAGTTTATGTGCATGTGCTTTATTACAGCGGCCCCGATGCAGACCCACTCATGCTGCAAATTGTCAACCCTGCACCCAATACAAATGATGGTTGGCTATCTCGCGGTATGTGCCATGCCCTTGAAATCGGGTGGGCTGATTAGTTAGGCAACATTCATAATTAACATAACGATTTGGATCGAATGTTGCTTTGCAGAAGCGTCTTTTTATCCCTCATTTATATGTGGGCGCTTCCTTAGTAAATATTGGCCAATATCTGCAAGCATATCCACATAGTAAAAGGTCTGGCAAAATGCCAGACCTTTTACATTTCCTGCAACTTATCCCCTATGTTTCCTGCTTTACAAGGTAACAGGAGACACAGCCTGAGCTTCTGCAGACATCAACAAAAGCTGCGGACACACTATTCGATTTTGGTTCTGTACATTTAGATCTATTTTTTCTATAATGGTTTGCAAATAAGGGCTTTTCCTCACTTATAGAATACTGCATCACAACCCTGTTCTCAATCAATTCACTCTGGAGAATAAATTATGGACAACACTTCATTAGCAACTCAAACTGTTGCGCTAGTCAGTTCATATTTCTGCACGTTAGCTGATAAGCGTGATTTTTATCGCAAACTTGCAGAACATTTCAACAAAGACGAATTGCAAAATCTCTGTTTTGATCTCAATGTTGAATATGAAAACCTTTCTGGAGACACTCGGCAAGCCAAAGCACGCGAGTTAATCACTTATTGTATTCGACATGAACAAATGCCAGCCTTACATATGCGCTGTTTTCAACTACGGCCCACAGTTTTCTCGCGACCGCAAACAACCGACTATCCACATGTAAAGCAGTCTGAGCAAAAATTAGCCGCAACAACCTATCAAATGTTGCAAAGGGAAGTACTAACTGATGATTATGTTTCTCAGACACTAGATCGTCTGGCAGACCGTCCAACAGCCCAGGGTCGTCAGCAAACCTTGAAACTATTATTGACCGAGTTTTTTGAAGATAACCCAGATTTTGCAGCCTCTTTACAGAAAGCATTACAAGCTGACAATGCAGCAGGTGATTTTATTAACCAAAATATCACGTTAACAGATAATGCCAGCATTCATGGAAATGTGATCGGCCAGATTAAAAACAAGTTATAGATTAGTCCCTGATAAGTTCCCAAACAATAACAATCAGATTAATGCAGCATAGCTAAATGAGTAAACGTAAAGAGTACGAGGCAGATGGGGATCACATCGAACAAAATATTTCGCTTTCCGGCAATGCCCAGATTTTTGGGGATGTCATTGGACAAGTAATCAATGTCATCAAAAATCCTGCTGAATGGCCAGATGCTGTTTTTCATTTCCTTTCGAATCATCGCTATATTTTAATCGGTATTGCGATCCTCGAAATCTGTTTGTGGGCAGTATTTTTTCGATATGTAAATGCTTATCTGATTTCATGGTGGGTATGGTTAGCAGCAGCTGTTTTATTGCTTATTGCAGTGTG
>JAGRDI010000370.1:0-899 GCA_020432765.1 Anaerolineales bacterium
GCCATCGCCAATGTGAACAGAGCAAAATCAAAGGCAAAGACGCGCCCCAAAAATTGATTGGGCACACGCAGCTGCAAAACGACTGTGCTGTAGGTCCAATTGATTGAGCCGCCCATATAGCGCAGCATAATTGCCAACATCGCCAATGGCAAAATCGGTGCCAAGCCAAACAAAAGCCATCCGACCGCCACCACAACAAAGCCAATGCTGATGCCATTTTGCAATTTCCGGATCGTGCCGTCCGTGAACAGGTTGGCGATAATCGGGCCAATCACAGCACCCACCCCTGCGGCAGCATACAGCAAGCCCAATGTGATCGCGCCGTCTTTACCGAAATGGAATACCTGCGCGGCATAGACAGCAATCATGATGTCGGCATTACCAAATTGCGTCAATGCCTTCACGCAGGCTGTCAAACCGGTACGTGGACGTTGCAGTACATACTGAAACCCGGCGATCATATCTTGCCAGCCGCTGGTTGGATCGCCGGATGGCTCTGCGCGTGTGACTGCATGGATGTGCCAGATAAACCAGGCGGAAAGCAAGAAGGAAAAGGCATCAATAATAATCGCGGCGGTTACACCAAAGACACCAGCCACGATGCCACCAACTGCGGCTCCCAACGCTAACATTGCTGACCAGGTGATGCCAGAAAGCGTGTTGGCATTGAGTAATTCATCATCGCCGCTTACCAAACTGGGCAAGATGGCAGCGCGTGCGGGATCAAAGAAGGCTGATACGATAAACTGGGCAATGGTGAGCAAATAAATCGCCCAGGCATCTTCGGTGCTATTGATAAACAGAAAGCCTAACACGATGAAAAAGCGCAATATATCGGTGACGATGAGCACGTGTTTGCGGTTAAAGCGGTCGGCAATGACGCCGGCGATGGGGCTTAA
>JAGRDI010000370.1:964-4953 GCA_020432765.1 Anaerolineales bacterium
CGGTTGACGAGGATAACGGTGGCGATGGTGTTGAACCAATCACCGGCAAAGCTGATGACAGACGCCAGCCATAGTTTTCTAAATTCGGGGCGCAGGCGCAGCAGGATGAGGTAACGTTGCATGTGGGTATTATGGCAGAAACGGCCGTTGCTGACGAAATGTATAATGGCTCTTTGAGAATTTGTGACCGTAGTGCGTAATGCGTAGAACGTAGTTTTTGTGGTCTACGCACTACGCACTATTTGACATCACCTTGCGCTTGTTTGAGCAGGTCAACGGCCGTTTCGGCTCCTTTCTTTGTGGCTTGCAGTTGATCAAGACGATCATGCCAGAATGTTGAACCGGCGGCGGCGGCAAAACCAGTTAAGATGATGCCGGCTGTGATCGCACGGTCAGGATTGAGGAAATCTTTCCACCCATGCAGCGTTTCGCCAGTAATAATCATGTAGTTGAAACCGGCGACTCCTGGGAAAGCTTCGCCGAGCAGCGCAATCGCATCGATATTTAGGAGGTAGGCTATGGCTAACCCAATAAAGAAGGAAATTGCACGCAGCCAGCGTAACCGTGATGCTTCCTCATCCCGCTGTTGATCTGTGCGCCAAAGGATAAATTGTCCTACATTTTCTTCATCAAGCTTGAAATTTTCACTGTTATCATCTGTGGTGATTAAATTAGTCTGTTCTTCGTAATATTTGACCGAATTTGGCTTATCAAAACGATCGGGGTCAACCCTACTAACGTCAAAACCTTTATGGAGTAAATTCCATAATGTTTCAATTTTGATGAGTGTGGTGTATGTTGCCCAGGTAGGCGCAACATCTGCCTTCTGTTTTTTAGCCAATTCCTGGAAGGCATAGCGGCCCAAAAACTCTCCCAAGAAGATAATAGTAACAAAGAAAATGCTGAAAGCGATGAAAGTCCATCCTAACCAACTTAAAGTTATCCCTTGATATGTTAGATCACCAAATAAGCCTACGTTTTTGTTGGAAGGTTGTATAAACCATATGATGATCCATGCCAACAGAGCAAGCAATACAGATAAGGCGAATACACCATATAAACCATGAATAGACAGCTTAACTTGGTTACGTTTTAATTTCCAGAATGCAATCCCGCTTCCAATGAGGATGACAATATATATACCAACGAAAATGCCACCTCTATTGTTACCGCCCACACCAGGCACTATCCAAATAAAGCTTAAAGTCATAACAAGGAGTATTGCAAACAAGATATAGGAAATGGTCTTTTCTTTGCGACCTTCAGGCCAAAAGATTCCCCATTCCCAAGAGCGCAAGGCACGCCACAGCTTTCGCGCTGGACTTTGGGTTTGGAAGCGGCGCTGCTCCACGGCATTGATCACATTGCGTACACTTTGGACGTATGTTTCCGATGCGGTGCGGGCATTGGTTTCGATCCAGGATAAGCGTTCGGCAATTTGATCTTGTATCGAGTTGACATCGCCTCGCGCAAAACCAATGCCCACTAAAAGCGGTGCAACTTGTTGGTTATATTGATACAAGAGTTGTTTGCTGCCGAGCTTGAAAGTATCTAACTGATTTTCCAGCCAACTCTCTTGTTCGTCTAATTCCGCCGACCATTCGATTTCTTCAAAACTGCGAATTTCCTTGAAAACTTTATCCAGAAATACGTCGAGGTCTTCTGCATTTTCACTGTCTGTACCCCACGCGTTGATTTGAGCTTTAAGGCTTTCTTGTAGGGGAGCAAGCTTGGTTGGCTGAATCTTAAAAACTTGATTGACTTTTGTGAAGATTACATCCACTAAAGTTATCATTTGGGCTCGGGCTTCAGCAATTTTTTCTTCGGCTTCTAGTTTGCCTTGTGCTGTTTTTTTGTCAACGGCCGTTTTGATTTCTGGCGTGAGGTTAACAATTTTTGTGTACGCATCTTTGAATTCACCTGCCTGAATGGAGGATTTAGCTGCGGTCAAATCTTCAACTGGTTTAAGGTAACTGCTTAAGGTGGCACGCATGTCTGCCGCTGTGGTTTTAAATTGGGCGAGTTGTTCGGGACTGACGCCGAGGGATGCCAACTGACCGGGCATATATTTTTCCATCTTCTCCAGGCCTTCGGTGGCCGTGACCTTGCTTTTGAAACCCAAGGCAACTTTGAAGGTGTCGATGACTACTTCAGTGCCCACGGCGACAATAGCCATGATGGCGAAGAAAATGCCCAGACCGGCAAATACACGCGCCAGATCGTCGGGTAAGTTGCTTTCATACGGTTGAACATTAACAGTGAGCGATGTGGGTAAATCTTGATTCGTATTGCCAGTAATGGGCAAGTTGAAATCCTCAGCAGCTAAAGCCTCTACAATCGCACTCTTTTCTATTTCAGGGGGTACAAAACCGGCTTGTATGCTTAACGCACCAACTTCTGTTGGTGTGAATTTGCAATCAGGGAAAATGAACTTTTGTGGGTCTGTATTATTTGCTGTAACTGGTATTTCGTCTTCTTTGAAATCGGCAGGTATACAAATCTCAAGGACTTTGTTTTCATCTGCATTCAGATCAACTACGGCCAGGAAAATATTGGCGCTGTTAGGTGGTACCGGCAGGGGGCCACTGTTGGCGTAGCTAACGATAAACTGTGTCTCTTCACCTACCCGAATGGCATCCGGTTCAGTTTCGACATTCACTATCTTTAAGTTGAATTGGTCTGTTGTTTCTTGAGCGGCGATTAGTTGCAGCGGTGCGAGGAAAATGAATACGAGAAATATGGAGATGAGTGTCAACTTCTGCATTAATTTATCCCTCCAGATAAATGAATTGGGTGAAGTCTGTCAATACTGCTTACGGTGACCTGTGAGTGTGTATTGATTTTTTGTACTTCTACTGAAAAGCGAAAGCTTTATGTCTACATCATAACTTGTTTCGTTTGTTTTGTCACCTGCTAATTGTTATCATGTAAGCGAAATATTTTGCTGCAAAATGGGTGCTTGAGGTAAATAGAGATGGCAACACTTTACAATCGGCAATGGCAAAAACGGGAATTGTTACGACATGTGGGACATATAGAGCAATTGGCTGGGATTCGCTTATTGGAAGCCGGCGACGGCCGTTCGCGAGGCAGCCGGGTATTGGATGTGTGGACAGGCAGCGGTTTGCGTTTTCAAGTCCTGGCGGATCGGGCTTTAGACATTTCCAGTTGTTTTTACAAAGGCGCGTCATTGTGTTGGCGTTCGCCAAATGGTGATGTGCATCCGGCTTATTATGAAGCCCAGGGGATTGGCTGGCTGCGCTCGTTCCAGGGCGGTTTGTTGGCGACTTGCGGCCTGGATCAGTTTGCTGTGTCGTCGCAAGATGCTGATGGCAACCCTTTGGGATTACACGGCCGTATCGGCAACTTACCTGCCACCCAACTCAACTATCGAACCTACTGGGACGGCGGTGAATATGAGCTAGAAATCAGCGGCGAGGTGCGTCAGGCTGCGCTGTTTGGCGAAAATCTGGTCTTGCGTCGTCGCATAACCACCCGGCTGGGTTCAAACCGGATTCGCATTGAGGATGAAGTCTGTAATGAAGGCTTTAGTCCACACCCGCATATGATTTTATACCATTTCAATTTAGGTTTTCCACTGGTTAGTTCAGAATCAAAATTGATTCTGGATGCACACACATCAACACCACGAGATGCTGTGGCTGAGCAAGGTGCGGCGCAGTGGCATATTTTTCAAGAGCCAACAGGTGACTATCAGGAACAGGTTTTTATCCACCAGCCAAATGTGGATGTAAACGGCCGTGTCAGTATCAAATTCCACAATCCAGAACTGGGTTTGGGTTTGCGCTGGAGCTATGACATCGCGCAACTGCCTTACTTGTTGGAATGGAAAATGATGGGTGAAGGCGCATATGTGGTCGGTATTGAACCGGCAAATTGCAACGGCATTTTGGGCCAGGCTGCAGCCCGCGAAAAAGGTGAACTGCCGTACTTAGCTCCCGGCGAAAGCGTTACTTACACACTCTCGT
>JAGRDI010000371.1 GCA_020432765.1 Anaerolineales bacterium
TCTTATTTCCGATAATGTCTATTGACAATTTTTAATTGTGGCACAATTGTGGCACTATGAACAAAAAACGCGACCTCTACAGGTCGCGTTTTTTGTTGCGCTTTATTTTGAAACGAATTAACCAGCGTCAGCTTGCGCGCGTGCAGCGGCTAACGTAGCCATTAGGCGTCCTTTACGACGGGCAGCATTACGTGGGTGCAAAATTTGCTTGCGAGCCGCCTTGTCGAGCGTCTTATAAGCCTGGTTTGCAGCCGCTTCTGCTTCATCAATTTTACCCTCAGCGATAAGCTTACGGACGTTTTTGATGTGTGTGCGAGCCGCAGCTTTGTAATTGCGGTTACGTTCTGTGCGTCGTACAGTTTGCCGAATACGTTTCTTGGCAGATTGAATGTTTGCCATGTTAAAAATCCTCCGTTCATTGTCATTAAAATGAGACAATAAGACTTCGGAGCGTGAGAGTGGCGGAATAATAACATATGGAGAGGGGTTTTTCAAATAGGATCGGTTTGTTTTAAGGTTGAGCTTGGTGAATTTTGTTTGACACGTTTCGCCTGATTTGATACTGTTTGCCGTATGTTGAAACGACTTTGGGCTTTACTCAGATTACGGTGTCCGCACTGTTTACACGGCCGTACTTTTGTTAAACCCTTTCGCATGGGTGAGGATTGTGCTGTGTGCGGCATTCATTTCGAACGTGAGGAAGGTTATTGGGCGATGTCGATGTTTGTTGGCTATGTGATGTCGCTTGTAATTGTGTTACCGTTACTGGCGGTTTTGTATATGTTGCATATTCCGATTGGATTATTTATGCTCATAACGGCCGTTGCACTTATCTTGATCACACCCATTGTTTTCCACTATGCACGCATTATTTGGCTGTACATTGATGAGGCTTTTGACCCCCGCCCCGAACCGATTCCTGTAGATTATTAATTATCACAAAGACACAAAGAACACTAAAAAACTTTGTATTCTTTGTGTCTTCGTGTTTCCTAAAACTAACATGGTCGTGTACGTGATTCAGGATTTGTGATTCCTGCATCGGCCATCAAGGTGGTGGCGAAATCTCTGCTTTGTGCCAATTCCTGAGTTTGTACTTGCAGGCGGTAGCCCCAGGTAACGAATTTTTGGCCAATATAATTGCGGAACCGATTTCGGTGTGCAATACGCATTTCCGGCCCCAATAAGGCATCCAAACGTCTGCGGTGGGCAGATGCCTTTTCTATTTCAGAATGTCTACGTTCAATTTCTACTTCAACATCGCGCCAGTTAAGCATGTTAAAACCTCCAATAAATGCTGCTAAAACCCGTTAAAATTTCAATAATTCTAGCGTGTGACTTTATGCGTCAATCACACTTTATTTGGCTGTTAAATAAAGTGTTACAGCCTCCAAAGTTTCGCGAATACGCTCAGGGTGCAGTTGATAACATTTGGCTCCTTCACAACGACGTTCATTTAGATAACCATTAGCAGTCAACTGTTTCAAATGCCGTGAAGCTGCCGATTGACTTAATTCAAGATTGTACATGACATCTTGTGAGCGTTGTTCACCCGTTTCTCCAATTGATTTGAGAATGCGCAGCCGTGTGTCATCGGCAAGCGCACCTAAGCGCACCACGATTTCAGCACGACTTAGCTCCGGAGCATCGATTTGGGTACCTTCTGGTAAACGAGCGCCAAAGATGATGCCAGGTTGGGTGTCTTGATTGAATTTGCCTAGATAAGGACCAACATGGGCAGAGGGTACAAACAGGATTTGAACGGCCGTTTCCAAAATATGCTGCCAATGTTTTTCACCTAATGGTTGACCAGCAATGAATTCAGCGGCTGCCTGGTTACTCATCTGACTGTAATCAATTTGTTGAAAAGCACGCACCGCATTCTGCAGCATTGGGCGTACTCGTTCCCATTCGCTGCGCAGATATTTCTCCCACATGTGGCGTAGATGTGACACAATCAAGAGTTGCATGGCTGTGGGATTAACTGCGTAGCTGTATGCTTGGGTTTCCATTTCAATATCAACCATACCTGCGCCAAAACGACCACGTAAAAACGACAGGTAGGTGTCGACATTTTGTAAGATGGTTTGTGGATCGACCGTTTCTAAAACGGGTTGATCATCTTCTGGTAGACAATATGGGAAGGAAATATATTCGTTTAACATTTTATCGCGCAACGCAAAAGGATTCATTTGCGCAAGATGGTCAATGTATACAGGAAAGCTGCTCCAATTTTTTTGAGGTGCGACTGCATAATGTAACCCTAGCATAACTAAATTGTGGGTTTGTTTTTCAGCAGGGGTGAGTGCAGCGGCCGTCTTACTCACCCACTCTCCCAGGCCTGAGTAATGTTCAGTTCTAGTGAGCAAAACCAGGCTGTGAAATGCATTTTGGGCAGGCTGTAATTCAATGCGTACAAAGTCTGATTGCGGGTTGATGATGATATCTTGATTTGGTGCTGGCATCTTTATTTCCTTTTGTATGAACCTTGTGCGATCATTTGTTTAAGGGTATTCATGCTCTTTATTTATATTACCCGGTTAAGTGGGTAATACGGGTATTATAGACGATAAATGTATATATGTCAACCCCCTTTGGCTCTGATTGTAAAAACAAAAATGCTCCTGTTCGTTTTCCAAGCAGGAGCATTTTGAGTTTATGCTTGATATTGAAAAAAGCTTATTTGAGACGCTCAATTCTAATGCGTGTAGGTGGCAATGGTGCCAACAGCGATGTGTCAACTGGTTGGTCTTGTGGATCGAGGATAAAGTAGTTGCTTAGACTATAATCCTTGACAGGTGCAATCAATTTTTGTGCTTCGTTATGAATATTGCCAAACTCTTCACCATAGCCAAGATACCAAATCCCGGCTCCCTTGACTTGTGGATAAGCCGCATACATCCAAGCCGCCCAATTGATATCTTCCATGGCAGCTTGAGGTGTGGGTACATGATCAAATTCCCAGCCCCATTCGGTGATTAGCACAGTTGGTCGTGGGATATTATTTTCATCACATATTTCGAAGATCATTTGGAAACGGCCGACTAGCCAAGGGTAGATATATCCAATTTCATCGGTATCAAAACTGTATTCGTGTAAAGACAGTGCAACTTGATCGGGATGTTCACCTGCGTATTGTAAAAAGGCTAACATCGCCGGCGATTCCCAATCTGCAAGTTCTGGCTCTCCACCCGACCAACCAAATGCAGCATATTTGAAGCCATCTGCAACTGCCATTTGTGCTGTTGCCAAAGCGAACTCTGCTAACCATTCAGCCTCGTTTTTATTGGGTTCATTGGTTGTTTCTATCCATACTAAACTTGGATCGAGTTCTGGCGGAAAAGCGTCCCGATTTAATTGCCAACTTTGTGCGGCGGCAACAGATGGCTCCAGATGATAGGCTGGAATGTCAAGGGCGGGCCTGGCATCGCGGTAGACTAATGTATGTGGCACGCCGCTGGTTTGCATGATTTGTTGTGCTTCGTAGAGGGGTTCAGCATTGTTGGCGCTTTTTAGAAAGAAGGGAACACCCGCAGCATCTAATTCTTCCATCCAGGCATCCAATCCTTGTGTATTACCGCCTAAGCCTACATGGAAGCCGATTTTGTTGAACGCAATGTCTAGGCCTTGTGCTTGTGCATCTGCTCGTGCAGCTTCAAAATCAATGGGAGGTGTTGCCGATACATGTATGGGCACGAGTAATGAGGATGGCGGTTCGGTTTGAAACGTTACAATAGGCAAATATAGGTTTGTTGTGGAAGTTGGTGGCGGTGTATTTGTGGGCGTGGGCGACACGGTCGCTGTCGGCGTCATTGTAATTGTTGCCGTAATAGTAGGTGTAGGTGACGAAGTCGCTGTTGTTGGCGAAATGATTGGGGTGGGCGTAATTGTAGCTGTTACGGTATTTGTTGCTGTTGGTGTGGGGGTAAATGTAGCTGTGGGTGTCGAGCTGGCCGTTGGTGTTATTGAGGGTGTGGGCGTCAATTCGACGGCGTTTTGCGCTTTGACTAGATTGCTGCTTGTTTGCAGTTGTTGTGTGAAAACGGCCGTTGCACCAAGCACGAGGCCAACTAATAAAAATATTAATCGCAGATTTGTGTTTTTTTGCATCATTCCTTTTCCTTCCAGCAGCTGTTTTACCTGATTTCTGTGCCTGATTTCTGGCAAACTATACCTGATTTTAGGTTGTTTGGGTGGGAATTTGGTGTGAATTATTATTTCAAAATTATAAAAAAGTTTTATACTATTTTAAAGGTTACCAGGAGTCCACAAATTCTTAATCTATTTTGAAACTTTGTTTGTATAAAATGACATGAAATGAAATGAGTTGCAAATAGTTGTAAATCGTTTGTTGATTCTTTGAGAAGTTGAGGAGGTTTTGTGGATAACATTCCCACCGAAGAGAATGTCGGCCGAATTCTCGTGTTAGAAGATGATTTTTTGATCCAAACCATAGTCCGAAAAGCTTTAGAGAGTGCTGGTTTTATGGTTGAAACGGCCGTTCATGTGGAAGAGGCCTTTCAAATAATTGAAAAAAGTGGTTTTCCCCATCTTGCCATTGTTGATATCATGTTGCCACATGGCACGAATGGTCTCAATTTTTGTGGAGCCATTCATGAATTTACAGATTTGCCGGTCATCATTCTTTCTGCGATCACAAATTCAAATGTTGTCATTCAGGCGATAGAGCAACACGCTGAAGATTATATCAGAAAGCCTTTTGACCCCAGCGAATTAGTTGCCCGTGTACGGCGTGTACTAAAACGTATTGGCGATTTTGCTTATACACTTGAACCGGTGACAGAAATTGATGAACGTTTACGCGTTGATTTCCATAAAAAGCGGATCCACATTGAGGACAAAGGTATTTCATTAACGCCTACAGAGACAAAATTGTTATATATCCTCATGCGTGATGCCGGAAAAACTGTCAAAACCCCCTATATTCTGCAGCGTATGTGGCCGCGAGAACGCGCGTTTGAGGATCGCTTACGGGTTTGTGTCTATCGTCTGCGCCATAAACTAGGGAAAAATCCAGCAAATGAACTTTATATTCAATCACAAAGGGGTGTCGGTTATCGGTTTTATGGGGGGTAAAGCGAGCTATCTACTATATGTGCTAATTAATTTGGGGACTTGAGCCATATCTTGACCAAGATTTAGTGAAAATGTATTCACCTGTTTACATAGATGCTGCAAAATATTGATATGTGCTTGTAGACATGGTTCGTCCCACCGATCTATACTTTCTTGCATAAGATGAGCCAAACAAACTGCCCGTGGTAAAGGAATAACTTTGCTATGGTTGCCTGTGATGATTTTTGGCAGAAATATTGCATTGACGATGCATGGTTTTGCCCAACGGCCGTTTATTAGTTGTTGTCCAGATATGTTTATGGCTTGATCAGTTGGATATTCTGACGGCAGACATGTGGCTAATTGTGGTAGTAGGTTAAATGTATGTCGCCGAATGCCGACATCGCCTGGTGTTGGATACGCATAAATGCCTTCTGCCTGGTGGCGCAGCATAACCACATCATTAGACAATAAATCCCAGCCGTTTAAAAGCAAATTGAGACCAGTTGTTGTTTTGCCGCTGCGTGTTGCACCAACGATTAATACACAACGGCCGTTTCTGGCAGCTGCAAATGCATGCACCAAAAAATAACCTTGCCGTCGTAATAAAGGTGCCAGGCTTGTGAATGTGACATCTTCAAAACGGCCGTTTTGTAAAGCTTGCGCTGTGACCTTCCCGTGTGCTTCTGGGTTTTTATTGTCTGCCAGTGGGTCTAATGGAACACCAACCAACGCCCCATCCAGGAAGTGTAAAAGCACATGGTTTTGTGGTTGGCGATATACGGATAAAATTCCGCTGCCATCCGATAATAAATTATCACGAAAAAAAGGTGGGTCTGGCGGTAAAGCTGGTAACTGTCTACATGCTTGAAGAGTGAGGCGTATAATTGCAGGGGGGGAGGGATTAGATGTTGTTAACCAGCCTTCAAAAAGCCTTTCCCATTCCGCAATTAAATGGTTGTTGTCACTGGCTAAATCAACAACAACCTGGTCAAGATGAATTCGCATTTTGAATTAGGCGCTTGCAAAACAATAATGCGTTGTTTTGCAAGCGCTAGTGGATATTATGTGCTAGAAGATGCTGTCAGAAATCTTTCGATAGCCTCTTCAAAGAGGGCATAGGGTAAAGCGCCATTTATGGAATGATTGTTGATAAAAAAGGCTGGTGTTCCGCTGACACCTAAACCCGAACCTTCTTCTAAATCTGCATTGACAACAGCTGTGTGTTGACCGCTGTCTAAACATTGTTGGAAGGAGGCACTATCCAGACCGAGATCAGTTGCATAGTTGATAAATAACTGGTTAGCAGTGGGTTGATTATTCCATTCGGCTTGTTTTTCAAAAAGCATATCGTGCATTTCGAGATAGCTGTCTTGATCACCTGCACAGCGTGCTGCTTCAGCCGCTTTCGCGGCCTGTGGATGAATATTGGTCAAGGGGAAATCTTTGAAAACATAGTAAACCTGACCTGTATCCACATATTTTTCTTTTATTTGCTTGTAGCTTTGTGAATAGTAACGGCTGCAGAATGGGCATTGGTAATCGGTAAACTCGATGATTTGCACAGGTGCATTGGGATCGCCAATGCTATACGCTTCACTGATATTGGGTTCAGGACGGCCGTATGCAGCTTGCAACTCTCCCTCTTTGGCCAAAGAAACCGCATATTCAAACAATTCATATGGCTGCGCGCCACTTACTGGTAAACCATTGACGAAGAAATACGGTGTCGATTGCGCCTCAAGGTCAAAAGCTTCTATGATATTTAATTCGACAGCCGCATCATATTGATTACTATCAAGACAGGCTGCAAAAGCATCTGTATCTAAATCTAGCTCTGTGGCCAGTACAGCAAAACTTTCTCTCGCACTATCGTTTCCGTTTCCGCTCCATGTTGATTGGCTGTTAAAGAGCGCATCATGCATTTCTAAATACGCATCTTGTTCGCCTGCACAACGGGCGGCATTTGCTGCCGCACGCGCTTCTGGGTGGATGCTTTCTAAAGGCAGGTCTTTAAGAATGAAATAGACTTCGCCGCTCTCGATCATGTTTTCGAGAATCTTCGGCATGGTTTCTAGCGAGAATCTTTGGCAATAAGGACATTGAAAATCGGTAAATTCAACAATAGTGACAGGAGCATTCGGGTCGCCTAAAACCATTGCAGCATTATCGGTGGTCAATTCAACTCTTTCTGGTACTTGTGGTGGAGGAACTAAATAATCGTCTAATTTGGGTGCTTCTTGAGGTGTGGATTCAGGTGCTTCTTGAGCAATGCTTTCACCTTGTTGGACAGCGGCAATTGCCTGGTTAAATATCGACAGTGGCTGTGCACCCACTAGTGATTGCCCATTCACAAAAAATGAGGGTGTGCTGCGAATCCCGCGTGAACTCCCAAAATCGACATCAGCCTGTACTTGTTCTGCATATTTATTGTTTTCAAGGCAGCTGCTGAAAGCTCCCATATCCAAGCCTAGTTCTTCACCATATTTAGCAAAAAATTGATTGGCATTGTTATTACCCCATTCTTGGGTATTGGCATAAATCAGGTCGTGGATGTCCCAATAAGCGATGGGACCTTGTTCACCAGCACAACGGGCTGCATTGGCGGCTGCACGGGCTTGCGGGTGGAGGTTGTCGAGCGGGAAATCATAATAAACAAGAAGAAGTTCGCCATTTTTGATCTGATTTTCCACCAGGGAAGGCAGGGTTTGAGCCGAGAAGCGGCTACAGAAAGGGCATTGAAAATCTGAAAACTCTTCAAGGACGACGGGAGCGTCGGGATTACCGCGGTAAGCATGACCATCAGCCGTAAATCCGACTTGGATCCCGCGTGCATCGATCGCGCTGTCAACAACTTCTATCTGAGGGGCTGCGTTTTGGGTTGTGTTGGTTTCAGCTGTGGGTTGATTGGTGTTGGATTCTGTTTGGTCGTTATTTGTTACGGCCGTTTCAGTTTCACCTGTTGTTGTGTTATTGTTTGTTGGATCGATAGATGGGCCACAAGCCGTGGCCAGAATCAAGAGGGATAAACCGAAACCTAAGAGGAAAAATAAACTTTTCTTTGTAATCATAATTACTCCATCAAACAGAAAAAAACGAACAAAAGTGCAGCAGCAATTTTCTGAAATAAGCATCGTGAACACTTTACATGTGTCCGGTTACAGAATGTATTACGGGATTCACAGAATATAACACTATTGATCAGCTACCTTGTTCTGGAATTTAGTGATTCTCACAAAATAGTCAGATTTGTCAATCCTTTGATTCGCCATACGAATTACTTTGTGTTAGACTCGCGAGTTGATTTTTGCTTGAAGCCGAAAAATTTGTATTTTATATATGGACATAATACCTTTGCGAACTAGAACTCGTTTTATTGGATGTATCTGCTTTTTAATCATAGTTTGTGCTGCCTGTCAACGCGATCAGCAAGATGTTCCGACACCAACTGTGGTGCTGAACACGGCTGAAAATGGGCCACAAACTGGGTCTTCCTCGTCAACTGAAAGCGAGACAAACACGGCCGTTGCTACCCGAACACCCGCTCCAACGGCCGTTCCCTCACCTACGCCGCAGCCCAAGCACGCCATCACGTTATGCATGGCCACTGAACCGGCTGATTTGTATTTATATGGCGATAACTCAACAACGGCCGTTGCTTTGCGCCATGCCATCCACGAAAATCTATATACAAACACTGATTACACTTATCAGGCGCAAGGTTTGGAAAAACTCCCTGATTTGTCTGCTGGCGATGCGTATACTCAAACTGTGACTGTGCAAACGGGTGATAAAGTCATTGATGCAACCGGCACAATTGTTACCTTAATTGAAGATGTGGCAGTTATTGATGCGACCGGCGCAAATGTTGTTTTTCGCGGCGAACCGTTGCAAATGCAGCAGCTTGTAGCTGAATTCACGTTTAAGCCGTTGGTTTGGTCGGATGGTACGGCCGTTAGCGCCACAGATTCTGTCTTTAGCTATGAATTGGCTGCTAATCCCGATACACCTGGCCCGAAGAGTAAAACCAACCATACCGCCTCCTATACAGCCATCGACGATTTAACTGTACAATGGATTGGTATTCCGGGCTATGTCGATGACCAGACCTACTTCACAAATGTTTGGCAGCCACTACCCAAGCACCAACTCGGTCAAACGCCATTGTCAACATTATTGACAATGGATGAAGTTAGGCGCATGCCGCTGAGCAGCGGCCCTTTTGTCGTTGATTCTTGGGCTGATGGTGTAATCACATTGGTAGCCAATCCCCATTATTATCGTGCAGCTGAGGGCTTACCACACTTGGCACGCATTGATGTGCGCTTTGGTGAACTGGCTGATTTTGTATCTGCACCCTGTGATGTGATTTCAAATGATGTGGTTGGCGTGCAGGATTTGGAAACCTTGGCACAAATTCAGTCATTAGACACCTTGAAACAGCCGGGTAATGTATTTGAACAAATTTCCTTTGGCGTTATGCCTGTGATGGAATATGCCGACAATCGACCAGATTGGTTTGGTAACCCACAGGTGCGTCAAGCAATGACCATGTGTACCGATCGGCAGCGTATGGTGGACGAATTAACGGCTGGGGAAGCAGAGATTATGCATGCTTATGTACCGCAGTCCCATCCGTTGTTTCCTGATGATGCAACCTTGTGGCCATATGACCCAGCGGCTGCCAATGCATTGTTAGATCAAGCTGGTTATTTGGATTTTGCTGGCGACGGCCGTCGTCAGGACGTGGCCAGCGGAGTGCCGATGACAATTACCTTGGGCACCAATAATGAAAGTGACTTGCGTTTACGTATCACCGAGATTTTTGCCGAAAATATGGCTGATTGTGGTATTCCGGTGGATCGCTACGAACTGCCGGCTGGCACCTGGTTTGCGGATGGGCCGTTAGGCCGGGTATTTGGTCGTCGCTTTGACTTGGCCGAGTTTGCCTGGATCAGCCGCACCATGCCCGATTGTGGCTTATTCCTGAGTGACAATATTACCGGCCCAACAGAATTTGATTTTGGTGGCTGGTCAAATGTCAATGTAACCGGTTGGTCAAATGCAGAATATGATGCGGCTTGTCAAGCGGCATTAAGTGCAATGCCTGGTGGCGCTGATTTTGTAGAGAATCACCAAGAGGCGCTGCGCATTTTTACCCAAGAACTGCCTATCATTCCGCTGTTCACAAATGTGAAGGTGGCAGCGGCTCGATCTGAACTGCTTAAGCTTAAATTAGATGCTTCAGAGCCTTCTTTGTTGTGGAATTTGTATGAATGGGACTTGGCTGAGTGATGGATTGGCTGCAGCGTTGGTTGAAGCAAGACAAAGACGAGATGAACACAAACAATGAAACTGACCTATTGCAGCCGCAGGAAGCTGTCCAGCGATTTTTGATTGTGGGGCTGGGTAACCCTGGCCGTAAATATCGTGTCAATCGGCATAATATCGGGTTTTTGGCGCTCGATAAGCTTGCAGCGACATTTCAGATTAGTTTGGGCAAGATACAAAATAAAGCGATCATCGGCAACGGCCGTATCGACAATAATCCCGTAATCTTAGCCAAACCACAAACCTATATGAACGACAGTGGTATGTCTGTTGGTCCATTGGCGCATTATTACAAAATTCCCGTTGAAAATATATTGGTTATCTATGATGAATTAGATATTCCCTTAGGTACATTGCGTTTACGGAAAAAGGGGGGCGCGGGCGGGCACAATGGCATGCGCTCACTGATTCAACATTTAGGTCAGGATTTTCCACGTTTGCGTTTGGGGATTGGTCGACCACCCGGCAAAATGCCACCGGCCGCATATGTGTTGCAGGATTTTGGTAAAGATGAAGAGCCAATTGTGCAAGAGTTATTGGAAACGGCCGTTGCCGCCACAGAATCATTTGTCTATGAAGGCATCGACAATGCCATGAACAAATTTAACCGCAAAATGGATGACTAACTGACTATTTGACTCATCATGAACATTTCAGGCATTCTCGACCTAATCGCTGATTTACCAGCTTATACGCAATTGGCAGCAGCCGTTGCCGCAGGCAGCGAAATACCGGCGCTCATTTTGCCAAAAGGGGCACGCGCTGTTGTGGTCGCGCAATTATATCGCCAACAGCGCGGTCCGATTATTTTGTTGACAGGCCGGGTCGATACGGCCGTCGCGTGGCAGCAAGCCCTCGAAACCTGGCTGCCGGCAGATCGTAACTTAATGCGATTCCCCGAACCCACGCCATTGCCCTATGATCGCGGGCCTTGGAGCGAACGCACGCGTGCTGGCCGTTTGCAGGTGTTGTCGCAACTGCTCGCTGGCGAACATCCGCTTATTCCAGCAGTAGAAAGACCGCCGCTCATCGTTACCTCGGCGCGGGCGTTTATGCAAAAAACATTACCTCAGCGCCGCTTTTTGACCGCGACACGTGTGTTGCGTCTCAATCAAACCCTGGATTTGGAAAAAAGCCTGGCAAATTGGCAAGAGATTGGCTATGAACCAGTCAGCGTGGTTGAGGCGGCGGGGCAATTTAGTCGTCGTGGCGGCATTTTGGATATTTTCCCTGTTGGTGAAAAATATCCGGTACGCATCGAACTGTTTGGCGATGAAATCGACACGCTGCGTTATTTTGATCCAGATACCCAACGCACCTTAAAACTAGCAACCAATGATGTGGATCGGGTTGTGGTGACACCTGCTCGCGAGGCGCTGCCCGGCGTGGCAAGGGAGTTTGTTGAGGCGGTGTGGGCAGAAGAAGCGCTGCCTACAGAAAACAGTTTGCCTTCCTGGCGCGATGATTTGACGGCGTTACGTTCTGGCTCAGTTTTTGCGAATCTCGAATTTTATCTGCCTTTGTTGTATGCCCGCCCGGCGACACTGCTCGATTATTTGCCGCGCACGGGTTTGGTGATGATTGATGATTGGCCAGAGTTGGTAACGGCCGTTGCTGAACTCCAAAACCATGCTGACCAAATCGCTAACGAACAACCGATCATGCCCCCCGATTATCCTAATCCGTTGGTCGAATGGTCTACACTGCGTGACGAACTGGGATGGTGGCAGCCGCTTATCTTAGGGGATGGGGATGCAGCGCCAGATCAGCTGCATTTGGCTGCACCGTCTGAGTTGGCCGGGGCTTTTGAGCCAGGTGCACGTTTTGGCGGACAAGTTCGGCCGTTTCTAACCCACCTTAAACAAGCCATCAAAGAAGATGAACGTATTGTTGTGTTGAGCCGTCAAGCACCGCGTTTGGCCGAATTATGGTTGGAGGAAAAACGTGATCAGCCAACTTCGACCTTGATTCCGTCCACTGCTCAAAAATTATTGGTTGAAAAAATAGACACACCGCCGTCAAGGGGCAGTGTAATCTTTGTCAATGGCAGTCTCGCCGAAGGTTTTTCGCTGGTGCGGCGTTCAGATAATGTCATTCTGATCGATTTGCTCACCGATGCCGAAGTTTTTGGCTGGAACCGGCCTGCGCCACGACGGCATTTAAAGCCGCGTGCTGCCGCCCCCGAAGCCACTTTTGCCGATATTCAAGCCGGTGATTTTATTGTGCATCTGGAATATGGAATCGGTCGTTTTGAAGGGCTTGTTTCCCGTTTTATCGGCGGCATGGAGCGTGAGTATTTGCTCGTGCGCTACGCCAATACAGATACACTCTATGTGCCTGTGCATCATGCCGATCGTCTTGGCAAATGGATCGGTCCCGATGAACGCCCGCCGCAAATGCATCGTCTCGGTGAAAAATCGTGGACGAAAGCCAAAGTGCGTGCGCGTCAGGCTGCCGAAGAGATGGCGGGTGAACTGCTCGAGCTGTATGCCGTGCGGGAAACCATCGATGGCCATGCTTTCCCGCCTGACACCGTTTGGCAATCTGAATTAGAAGCCAGCTTTTCACATCAAGAGACCGAAGATCAACTGCGCGTGATCGCTGAAGTCAAGGCAGATATGGAACGGCCGCGTCCCATGGATCGACTGATTTGTGGTGATGTGGGTTATGGCAAAACCGAAGTTGCCCTACGTGCGAGTTTCAAAGCCGTCCAAGACAGCCGTCAGGTTGCCATTCTTGTGCCCACAACCATTTTGGCGCAGCAGCATTACAATACATTCAAAGAGCGTCTGGCCGCGTTCCCGGTTGAAGTCGAAATGCTTTCCCGTTTTCGTACATCTGCCCAACAGGCACGCATTAACAAAGGGCTGCGTGCGGGACGTATCGATATCGTCATTGGCACCCATCGTTTATTGTCTGATGATGTCTCCTTCAAGGATTTGGGTTTGGTGATTATTGACGAGGAACAACGTTTTGGCGTGGCGCATAAAGAGAAGTTGAAGCGTTGGCGCACTGAGGTGGATGTACTCACCATGACAGCCACACCGATTCCTCGCACATTGCATTTGAGTCTGAGCGGCGTACGTGATGTCAGTATCATCGGTACAGCACCCGCCGAAAGGCTGCCGGTGCAAACCTATGTAGGCGAGATGGAAGATTCCCGTTTGCATCGTGCCATCTTGCGTGAATTAGATCGCGGCGGACAGGTGTTTATCGTCCATAATCGAGTGCAAAGCATCAACATTATACGCAAGCGCATTGAGAAACTGGTACCAGAGGCATCCGTCATGGTTGGGCATGGGCAGATGGGTGAACGTAAACTCGAAAAGATCATGAAGCAGTTTGCTGATGGCAAGATCGATATTTTGATCTCCACAACCATCATCGAAAGTGGTCTCGACTTCCCCAATGCAAATACATTAATTGTCGATCGAGCGGAACAATTTGGACTGTCACAATTATACCAACTGCGCGGCCGGGTAGGGCGCAGCACACGCCGTGCGTATGCCTATTTATTCCACGCACCGTGGCGCACGTTGACCGCCGATGCGCAAGCCCGTTTGGAAGTGCTGGCCAGCGAGACCCAATTGGGTGCTGGTTACACGATCGCGATGCGCGATCTCGAAATCCGTGGCGCAGGCGATATTTTGGGGGCGCAGCAGAGCGGTCACATTGCCGATGTGGGTTTTGATTTGTATACGCGCATGTTGGCAGATGCGGTTAAACGCCAGAAGGCAGCAGAGCGCGGTGAGAAGCCACCGGTTGAGGGCGCTGAAGACCCGATGATTGATTTGCCGCTGGCTGCTTATGTGCCCACGGATTATGTGCCTGATGGCAGCCTGCGTTTACGACTCTATCGACGAATGGCTACGCTCTACACATTGATTGAAATTGATGAAATGGCTGAGGAGTTGGCGGATAGATTCGGTCCGATTCCGGACCCGGTGCATAATTTGTTATATCAGATTCGGGTAAAATCATTGGCACGCAAAGCGGGTGTTTTGGCGGTAATCACGGAATCTGGTCAGGTGAAGATTCGCATGCCAGAGTTCAAGGGCACGGATCGTTTTCATTTGCAACGCTTTTTGGGCAATGAGGTGCGCGTGAGCAAGAGTGCGATTTGGCTGCCGCGTGAAATGGGCACGCACGAATGGCAGGTTGCTTTGGTGCAGGTTTTGGAAAGGCTGCAAGAGTTTGAGGGTAAAGGTAAATAGACTGAATACGGCACGGTCAGGAGACCGGCCGCGAGCAGAGAGACGGTATGGATATACAATTTTTTGACAATCCGCTGCAAAACCCGAAATCACGCGAAGATGTGCGCATCAAGCAGATCGGGTTATTTGTATATGATGATTTACGCCGCATGGCAGTTGGATTGGAGCTGACGCCTTTTTTGGAACGGCCGTCTATCGAAATCAATATCACCAACGGCAAAGCTGAACCGGCTGGTTCCTTAAACGTGATCGAGAACCTCTCCCCCAATTTCAGCCTGACCATGCATTTGCGCGATGCAGAGACAATCAATCCGTATCAGTTAACCGCGATTATCTATTACGCCACGCCGGAAACAGAGCGTGTTGATGTGGATATACAAACGGTGCAATTTGCGCTGGAACAGCCTGGCGAAATGCGCTTTACTTTTTGAAATAGAAATAAGCGTAATCTATCGCCAGCAAAACGTAAATGATGACTGCGGACCAGCCGATCTGGTTCATTGTGCCGGACAAAACGGCATAAAGCGAAACGATAATGCCCAACACGTCGGAAATCAGCAAGGCAAGAATCACTGCTTTGACTGCCGCCATATCGGTGATACTCCTAAACAGCCAGGTCAACAGCCCAATACCAATCAAAGTCAACCCGAAATAACGAGCCATGAGATCACTGCTTGCGCTGTTTTCGATGCCATAAATCGCCCCAATGGTTGCTGGAACCAGCAGTAAGCCAATCCCAAATACAAACGCGACGATCGTATTAATCGTAAATGCATGTTTTGCTTCTACTATCATGTGAATCTTCTTTCTCCCTTGTAAATGGAGCGTGGACAGCTTGCTTGCGTTCATTGACAGACTGGCAGTCTGCAGACTGCCAGTCTGCGCTCCATTTTCATTCAT
>JAGRDI010000372.1:0-5956 GCA_020432765.1 Anaerolineales bacterium
TCTATAGGCGGAGGCAGTACCAAACGATTTTATGACCTTGTTATCAATTCAGGCGCAAGTGTGACTAACACAAGCGGCAATATTGAAATAAATCGGGATTTTACCAATAATGGCAGCTTCACACAGTCTGCCAGCCGCATGACGACTTTCGAAACAGCTGGCGGCCATGCCCTCTCCGGCACAGGCAGCACGCAGTTTGGCAATGTCGATATTCCGGGAGTCGCGGATGTGGATGCCAACACGCATGATTTTTCTGTCGTGGGTAATTTTACGATCACCGGCACATTCACGGGAGATTCTTCCACTGTTACTTTTAATGGCAGCAGTGCGCAAACCGTGGGTGGCAGCGGTACGGCCGTTTTTAACAACCTGACGCTCAATAACAGCAGCGGCCTAATCCTGAACGGTGATTTCAGTGTAGAAGGGGTTATGGCACTCACGGACGGCCGCTTCGACCTCGCTGACCACCATCTGACGCTGGGCGACGCCGCTTCCGTTGCCGGCAGCCTAGATGCATCCAAGATGGTCGTCGCCACATGCACAGGCACAACCGGCGAAGGCGAACTGCGCAAAGAATATACCAGCACTGGTTCTCCCTTCACCTTTCCCATCGGCGACGACAACGGCACGGCCGAATACTCCCCCGTCGATCTCACCTTCAGCAGCGGCGATTTCGCCTCCGGCGCCTATGTCTCTGTCTGTGTCGTCGATGCTGTACACCCTGAGAACGACAGCCCCACTGACTACCTCACCCGTTACTGGACCGTCGAGCAAAGTGGTATCTCCAACTTTTCTGCTACGCCCACCTTCCACTACGTGCAGGACGATGTTGAAGGCACGGAAAACAACATCTATGGCGCCAAATGGGATGGATCATGGACATTGTTAAATCAAGTCGATGAAACCAACAACCAGTTCAGCGACACCGTGATCAGTTTTTCCGATTTCACCGGCGGCGAGCAGGCGTTTGTGCCGGTGACCTTGAACTTCTTCCAGGCGGAGCACGCGGGCGAACAGGTTCAGTTCACCTGGCAAACCGCCACCGAGACGGCCAATATGGGCTTCAACCTGTACGTCGAAGACGCAGATGGCTTGCAGCAAATCAACACTAACCTCATCCTCTCGCCCGAAATGAGCAGTCTGCGGGCGGTTGATTACAGCTACAGCGCTGAATTCAGCGGCGACGTTTTTTATATCGAAGATGTAGATGTTTTCGGCAAAACAAAGCGGCGTGGGCCGTTTGCGCTGGGGCAGGCATACGGCCGTCAATCCATCGAAACCCCCATCGATTGGGCCGCCATCAACGCCGAACACAACGCCAAAACAGCAGAACGCCATGCAGCAGGGTTTGATGTTGCCCAGACACGCGTTCAAAATGCAGCCAATGATAGCAGCGGCCCATTGCTCACGCTGGGTGTCAGCCAGACCGGCCTCTATCGCGTCACCCACGCCGCCCTGCTCGCCGCCGGTTTAGACCTCAGCGGCAGCAGCCTCGCCGACATTGCTATCGCCCAGGGAACCACCCCTGTGCCCATTCGCGTGAGCGGGAGCGGGGGCGTTTTTGGGACGGACAGCTTCATCGAATTCTACGGGCAAGCAATCGACACGCTCTACAGCAAAGAAAATATCTACACACTGCACCTGGACGCGTCACTGGCTGCACGTGCGAGCGAAGATAGCACCCCACCTGGTGGTGGCGGCACACCGGCAGCCTATTACATGGAAACGCTCAGTCTGGGCGACGACAACAAATATGATGTCGCCTCGCATGGCGACAGCCCCTGGTACGACAGCCGACTCGTCGCCTACAACAACCCGGCCAGCAAGAGCTTCACCATCCCCGTCGACAACTATGTTGCTGGCACAGTTCCGGCCTCCTTGCAAGTCGCCTTGTTGGGTCTCAGCGCCCTGCCGGAGACGCCCGATCACCATGTGCTGGTCGACGTGGGCAGTACGGCCGTTGCCGATATCACCTTCGACGGCGTCGAAACCTACACACTCGACGTGGCGCTGGCGGAGGGTCTGCTCGCAGAAGGGGCCAATACACTGACCATCACCCTGCCCGACGATCTGGGTGTGTTGTGGGATGTGGTCGGCGTCGACAGCTATGGTGCCACCTACCCGCGTGCGTTTGTCGCCAAAGCAGATGGCCAGTTGACCTTCAACGCCACTGAAACCGCCTTCCAGGTGGACGGGCTGCCCGGCGCGGCGATCGTCGTCTACCGCGTGGACGCGGCTGGCACTCCCACCCGCCTCACCGATGTGACCGTCACAGGCGCAGCCGGCAGCTACAGTGCAGCGTTTGCCGGCAGCGGCGACGCGGCTACCTACCTGGTCTACAGCGAAAACCATCTGCTAACCCCGGCGCTGCGCCCGGCACGGCCGACTATCGACATTACCAGCGGCACGGCCGACTATCTAATCATCGCCCACGCCGATTTCAGCGACGGCCTGGCTCCGCTGGTCGCCTTCCATCAAAACAACGGCCTTAGCGTGAAGGTAGTCGATGTGGCCGACATCTTCGACCAATACAGCGCTGGCGTCTTCGACCCGGCGGCTATCAAAGCGTATCTACAAACGGCCGCAGCCAGCATGGGTGTCGAATATGTCTTGCTGGTGGGTGGTGACACATATGATTATGACGACAACCTGGGGCTGGGATCGATCAGCTTCATCCCTTCCCCCTACATGAGTACCGGACCGATCGTCGGTTTCGCGCCGGTTGACCCCCTCTACGTGGACGTTGACGGTGATTATGTGCCCGATATGAAACTGGGCCGCTTCCCCGTGCGCAGCAGCGCCGAGCTGATGGCGTTGATCGATAAAACATTGACGTATGCCGCAGCCGATTACAAGGAAACGGCTGTGTTCGCCGCCGACATCCAGGCCGAACGCTCCTACACAGAGATGAGCAGCGGCTTTGCCGACTATCTCCCCGCGCAGTGGCAGGTGGAGACGGCGTATCTGGACGAGATGCCGGTCGCGGACGCACGCAGCGCGCTCATCGACAGCATCAACGGTGGCGTTGGCCTGACGAGCTATGTGGGCCATTCCGGTCCCAGCCGGTGGACATGGTTGGGTTTGTTCAATGCCGATGATGCCGGGAATTTAGCCAATGTGGGACAACCAACGGCCGTGACCCAATGGGGCTGTTGGAACACCTACCATGTCCACCCGGCATACGACACACTTGGCCAACAGTTCATGCTGGGCGACAGCGGGGCGGCTGTCGTCCTTGGTGCCGCTACCTTGACCGAAGCCGATCACGAAAACCGGTTGGGGCAGGCGTTTATGGCTCATCTGGTTGAACCAGGTACGACCTTTGGCGACGCTTTACTGCTGGCTAAAAACGCCGTCGAGAACACAACGCCCGGTTTATTGGATGTGCAGCTAGGCTACACGCTGCTGGGCGACCCGGCCCTGGCGTTGACCGACGATACAAGCTGTGCCCCTGCGCCGACCCCCACCAACGTGTCCATCACACAGGACAGCGGCGACATCACGCTGAGTTGGGAAGATATGGCGGCCACCACTGGTGCGGATGTCGCCCATTATGAAGTGTGGCGCAGCCCTGCACACAGTTTCTACTTCACCCCTGCTGGCGCTTGTGTGGACAGCGCCGACTGCACGGTGGTGGATGGAACCAGCCACACGTTGGCGGCATCGGCGAATCACGCCTACGTGGTGTTGGCGGTCAACAGCTGTGGTGGGGTCTCGCCGGTGGAGGCTGCTCCGCGTGTAGGCACGTTCAACTTTGCGCTGCACCCTGGTGTGGCCGCTGCGCATAATGAGTGATGATGTAGCTTGAGTGGAATTGCGCTAATTACTAGTCAA
The DNA here is from genome assembly GCA_020432765.1 of Anaerolineales bacterium. Taxonomy (GTDB): domain Bacteria; phylum Chloroflexota; class Anaerolineae; order Promineifilales; family Promineifilaceae; genus JAACFF01. The sequence goes on from JAGRDI010000372.1 coordinate 3,835, forward strand.
GATGATGCGCCAATCGACCCGGTCGTACTGCAGAGAATGATGGGACGGTTGGCGCATCGTGGTGTAAATGGATGCCGCACGTGGTCACGGCCGTCGCTGGCCATCGGTCATCAGCATTTTTGGACGACGCCGGAAGAAGTGGGTGAACGACAGCCGTTGACGCGGGGATCAATCACAATTGCTTTTGACGGTCGTCTTGATAACCGGCCCACATTGCTGGCTGCTCTAGGCCACAACGCAGCAGAGGCACGCACTATATCCGATGCCGCGCTTGTGCTGCAAGCCTACCAGCGCTGGGGCACAGACTGTCTCACTCATCTGTTGGGGCCATTTGCCGTGGTGATCGACGACAGTCAGCGGAACCAAACTATATGCGCGCGCGACCCGGTGGGCGACCGGACGCTCTATTACCATCGCGGCCGTGGCTTTGTCCTCGTCGCTTCGGAGGAACAGGCGCTTCTAGCCCATACGGCCGTGCCAACCGCTTTGGATGAAGACACGCTCGCCAACTACTTCGCAGCCCAGGAACGCCACGACGGCCGTACGATGTTCGCCGCCATCAAGGAGATTCAACCAGGCATGCTGCTGACGATCGGCAAAGCGGGTGTGCAAGAACGTCGTTATTGGGAGTACACCCCGCCAGCAGAAATATGCTATCGGACTGATGAGGCTTATGCGGCCCATTTTCTGGCGCTGCTGCAAGCGAGCGTGCGCAGCCGGCTGCGGGCTGTTACGCCTCCTGCTGTCTTGATGAGTGGGGGCATGGATTCCACATCAGTAGCGGCCGTTGCTGCGGGCATGACGGCCGCCCCGCTCACGACGATCTCCTGGGTGTATGCTGATCTCAAAGGGCCAGATGAGCGCGTTTTCATCGATGCCTGCAACGCCCATCTCCACACCGAGCCACTGCTCATCTATGGGGATGACGCCTGGCCGCTGTCCGGCTTCGAAACCTGGCCGGTGAACCCCAACCACCCAACCTGCGATCCCTACGAGCGTCTGAACGAACGCGCCTATCAGGCAGCTTCTGGTCGGCCGTTGCTAACCGGCCTCTTTGGGGATAATCTATATAGTAGTGCCGAATATTGGCTGTTTGATTTGCTACGGGAGAGGCGCGTTGGGGAGACGCTCCGACTTTGGCGCTATCATGCACGCGGCGAAGATTGGTACATTGCTCGCACAGATCCCGGTCTGCGCCGGCTTGGGCGCGAAATCTTGAACCGGCTTCCCGGCGGCCACAAAATTCGTCCACCGCAGCCGCCCCAACGTCCCTGGCTGACAACCACGGCCAACAGGCGCTTGCGTCAAAATGCGGTCAGCTCACTTCCTGTACCCGCTGCCGTGCGTAGACCAGCCCAATTTCGCAGCCTCTACAACGCACGTAATGCACGCGCGGCTATTGCGACGGCCACCAACGCAGTCCACTTCGGCGTCGATATACGCCACCCTTATCGCGATCGTCGCCTTTTGGAATTTGCTCTGGCCATTCCTGCCCATCAACTCTATCAAGGCAGGTTGTTCAAACACATTGCCAGAACTGCGTTGCGCCATCTGCTGCCTGAGAGCGTGCGCCTGCGCACACACGAAAGCAGCTTCACGCCGCTCTTCCAGCGCGGTGTTGCCGAGCTTGAACTGGATCATGTGTGGCAGCTTCTGGGAAAAGCGGATGCCGGGTGGCAAAAATTTGTCACATCAGATTTAATTCCCTTACAAACTGTTGATGACCTGAAAGCACGGCTGTATGAGCTGAGCAGTATTGAATTGATCATCGTCTGGAACTGTGTCGCCTTTGAGTTGTGGCGGTCACGTAGTCAAACAATCAACCAAAAGGAGTGGAGTAACCTTATGCCAACTGAAGACAAATCTGCATCAAATGACCAGCCCATAACAGAAAAAACCACGCGCAGCAGAAAGCTGCCCTATCAGCCCCCTACTTTAGAAAATCTGGGAGATATTCGGGATGTGACTCTGGGCGGTTCTCCTGGAACGGCCGATAGCGGCAATTCACAAACTGGATTTGCTCCAAGAGGAGGACGCGATCCACGAGACGGTCGCGACACTTCCAGGCAAAGAAATAAGTGATCGAAATCCGTGCGCTGCCGCCCACGCAGCGTCAAGAGGC
>JAGRDI010000372.1:6105-14940 GCA_020432765.1 Anaerolineales bacterium
CTATCTACGACGAGCCTGGCTGGATCGGTGAACAATGGCGCACGACCACCCTTATGACTGTGCCTGCTGGCTACTGGTTGCACATCGCCGCTGTCGGGAAGTTTTTCATTGCACGGGATGGTTCCGGTATCGGCGTGTGGCCGCAGGAGGCGTTGACGCATGCTTGGGTGACGGAGGCAGTGCTGGGGCCAGCCTTGTCATTGGCTTTGGCATTGCAAGGGGTATTTTGTCTACACGCGAGCGCCGTTGCCATTAGCGGACAGGTAGTCGCGTTTGTGGGGGAGTCGGGCTGGGGGAAGTCAACCCTGGCAGCATTTTTGCACGGAGACAACTGGCAGTTTGTGGCAGACGATGTGCTGCCACTGGAGGTCGGAGAGGAGGGCACGACGTGCCTGCCCAATTTTCCACAGTTGAAGCTGTCGGCGGCACAGCAGTGGCCGCTAGCCTCTCCGCAAAGGCTGCCGCTAACGGCCGTTTACCTCCTCACTACACCCACTGTACAGAACAGCAAAGTTGAAATTCAGCCGCTATCCCCACTTGAAGCAACGCTGGCCCTGGTACGCCATACGGTTGCCACCAAACTGTTTGATAAACAGCTTCTGACCCAACATCTCGCCTTTTGTTCCGGTATTGCACGGCATGTGCCCGTAAAACGACTTGCATATCCGCGTGTATATGCCAGGTTGCCGGAAGTCGCAACGGCCGTTTACACCGACAGCTTCCCAAATAAAAACCGGGATTCAATATTGCCAAAGCATTGAATCCCAGTTTTTCGTATTCTGTAATAATGTTAATCCGTGTATATCCGTGCTAATCTGTGGCACAAACCCTGCAAATCATGTTACTCGACAACTCCTACCATTTTGGCCGGCACGACGGTCTCATCAAACTCTTCTGCAGTGAGATAACCAAGCTGCAAAGTCGCCTCTTTTAGTGTCGTGCCCTCTTTGTGGGCAGTTTGCGCGATTTCGGCTGCTTTGTAGTAGCCGATGCGCGTGTTGAGTGCCGTAACCAGCATCAAGCTTTTGTTGACCAGCTCTTCAATGCGTGCTGTGTTGGGTTCAATGCCTACGGCGCAGTTGTCGTTAAAGCTTTGGCAGGCATCGCCAATCAATTGGGCACTCATCAAAACATTAAAGGCCATGACAGGTTTGAAGACGTTTAGTTGGAAATGTCCATGGGTGCCAGCAACAGATACGGCCGTATCATTGCCAATCACCTGTGCACAAACCATCGAAAGCGCCTCACATTGTGTGGGGTTTACCTTGCCCGGCATGATGGAACTGCCCGGTTCATTGGCTGGTAAGACAATCTCACCGATGCCAGTACGTGGCCCACTGGCTAATAGACGGATATTGTTGGCGATGTGCATTAAGCTGACCGCAACCCGCTTCAAACAACCGCTGATCTCGACCATCGCATCATGGGCGCTGAGGGCTTCAAATTTATTTTCAGCGGTGATGAAGGGATGTCCTGTTAATTCGGCGATCTTGGCGGCAACTGCTTCCGAATAGCCTGCTGGTGTATTGAGTCCGGTGCCAACGGCCGTTCCCCCCAAAGCCAATTCTTGTAAATGTTTTAAGCCATTTTCAACTGTTTCAATGCTGCGCTCAAGCTGCATCGCATAGCCGCTGAACTCTTGTCCTAAGGTTAATGGTGTGGCGTCCATGAGGTGTGTGCGACCAGTCTTGACGATAGCCTTAAATGCTTCTGCTTTTGCAGCCAAAGTGCCTTGTAACAGCCGGATTTTGGGCAATGTCTCGGCCACGATTTTACTGTAGGTGGCGATATGCATTGCCGTGGGATAGGTGTCATTAGAGCTTTGGCTTTTATTCACATCATCATTTGCTTTCACCAGTTTCTCTTCGCGAAAGTTGGCTCCCAATATCTCGGTAGCGCGATTCGCAATGACCTCGTTGACGTTCATATTGCTCTGTGTACCAGAACCCGTCTGCCACACAACCAGCGGAAACTGGTCATCAAGTTTGCCAGCTAAGACTTCATCACAAGCCTGGGTAATAGCTTGGGTTTTTTCATCTGAAAAATCGGTTAAATCATTGTTGGTGAGTGCAGCTGCTTTTTTCAGGATTGCAAAGGCGTAGATAATCTCAATGGGCATCTTTTGTCCGCCAATCTTGAAATTTTCTAAGCTGCGCTGTGTTTGGGCGCCCCAATATTTCTCGTCGGGAACCTGAATTTCTCCCATTGTATCTTTTTCTATTCTGTATTTCATGTGTGTAACCTCGATTTGTTGGTTGCTGATAACTATGTATGTAATAAAAGGAACACGGAGGGGCACAGAGAACAAAAGGAGTTGCGCGGAGAAATAGGAGGCTTTGTAGTGATGTGGCCACACTATACATATTTATAAGGCTATTAGGAAAACAACTCCGTCCTTAAGGCTAACTCCCTAAAATCTCTCCGTGAACCTCCTTCGACTTTGCTCAGGACAAGTCCGTGCCTGCTCCGTGGTACTCTGTGTAACTGTTTTCACTTTAAGTATACATCGGGCTCATTCTTGGGTGCAATAGATGCGTGGTACGCGTGTGTTGATGTTGGTCAAGATTTCGTAGGGGATAGTGTTGGCCCATTTTGCCAGGTCTTCGGCTGTGATGCGTGTGCCTGATTCAGTGTCACCGATGAGGATGACTTCATCATTGTTATAGGCGGTTTCCCAACTGATATTAACCATAAGTTGATCCATGCAGATACGGCCGATGACCGGATACCGTTTGCCACGAATAATGACCTGAGCTTTATCCGACATGCCGCGAAAATAGCCATCTCCATACCCCACCGGCACTGTGACGACCCGGGTCATCACCTCACTTTTCCAGGTAGATCCATAGCTCACGGCATGACCCGGCTGCACGACTTTAAAGTAGACGACCCGGGATTTCCAGGAAAGCGCTGGTTTCACTTTGATAGTGTGGGCGACTTCGTCAGACGGATAAACCCCATAAAATAAAATGCCGGCACGAACCATATCAAAATGACTATTTGGTAATTGCAAGATCGCACCTGAATTTGCCATGTGGCAAAGCGGCGGGCGGGCTATATTATGTTGTCGATAGAACGCAAGTACCTGGTTGAAGCGCTTTAACTGCTCTTGGGCTGAGGTTAAATCGCTGGCATCTGCGTTGGCAAAATGGGAATAGATACCTTCGACGAGGCAGTGGTCACAGGCAAGTGCGGCTTCTAATAATTGGTTGGCATTATAATAATGCACGCCGATACGTTCCATGCCGGTGTCGATTTTGAGATGTACACGCGCTTTGACACCTAACTCTTGAGCAGTTGTATTGATTTGCTCCAATTTTTCGACAGATGAGGCGGTGAGCGTTAAGCCATGTTTGAGGAATTGGGGGACTTGATTGCCGATAATGCCGCCCAAGACCAAAATTGGAGCAGTGATACCTTGTTCGCGCAGCAGAATGCCTTCTTCTAAATAGGCCACACCCAAATATGCGGCACCAAGTTTGACAACATGTTGGGCTACTTCTACAAGCCCGTGACCATAAGCGTTGGCTTTGAGGATGGTCATGATTTTTGCAGGGGCAACGGCCGCTGCTATTGCATGGTAATTCTTGGTTAGTCGATTGAGATCGACCTCTACGTGGGTGGGACGTAAAACACCATTTGCACTAATTGTGGCTTGATTTAGAGACATAACTGTTGAGAATAAATCATACTTCAAGATTTGTCCAATTTTCAAGATTGGAGAAATCTGTAAACCGTCATAATATTGAGATGATACATTTATGGAGATACTTTCTATGATCCCAACTTTGGAAACATTGCTCACGACAGATGCTTGGTGGAGTGCTCTCTTACAAATTTTGCTTACCTTTGCCATTGCCTGGCTTATCTTGCGTTTGGCACATCGAATTTCGGCGTTTTTGGTGCGAGCGGCACGTAAGAATGCTAATACCGGCCGCGCAATACGCAGCGAGCGTGTGGACACGATGCAGCGGCTGGTATTTAGCTTTCTTACCTTTGGCGTTTATGCTGTGGCTGTGTTGATTTCCCTGAAGATCCTATTTCCTACGGAGAATCTGGTATGGGTGGCTACCCTGTTTGCTGCCGCTTTTGGTTTGGGTTTGATGCCGCTGGTCAGAGATTTTTTCACGGGCGTTACCTATTTGTTTGAAGACTCATTCGATGTTGGTGAGAAGATAGAATTGCACATTCCACAGGAAGTGCAAGGGGTCGTAGAGCATGTCAACTTGCGCACCACTATGCTGCGTGCGCCAACGGGCGAACTGTATACCATTCCTAATGGTGAAATTCGCGTCATTCGTAATTTCAGCCGTGGTCGCTTTTCAATCGCTCACATCATCCTAAAGATTAACACAACCGATCTCACAGATGCTTTAAGTGTCTTGCAGCCTTTAGGTGAGGAAGCGATGTTATTGCTGCCAAACCTGTTGGAACCGTGGCAAATTATTACACCGGATGGATTTATTGGTCAGCATGTTGAAATAGAGATGATTGCCAAAGCGCGTTTTGGCCAGGCGGTCGAGCTGCGCTCACGCCTGTTGGCTTTAGTTACCCAACATTTGAATCACGCTGATATTTCTTTGGTGGATTGATATGCAGATTATTTATTTACCTGCCACAATTCGCACATTGGTTTTTGATATTGACCTGACCCTTTATGATAGCCGGCCCTATTATGATAACCAGCATGAGTTGTTAATCACACGCTTGGCTGAGCATTTGAATGTAACAGTTGCTGAGGCAGAAACGGCCGTAACCCAAATACGCACGGATTATGCCCAGCAACATGGAGGGCGTTCACTTTCCTTGGGTAATGCTTTTGTGCAGTTAGGGGTACCGATTGCGATAAATGCGCAGTGGAGGGCGGCATTGTTTCAACCTGAAGCGTATCTGCTACGTGACGAAAAGCTTATTGCGACCATGAAACGACTCTCAAATAAATATTTAATTGCGGCCGTTACCAATAATGCAACAATAATCGGGGTTCGCACTTTGAATGCATTAGGTGTCGCTGATTACTTCGCCCCTGTCATCGGACTTGATATTTCTGATGTATCAAAACCAGACATACGGCCGTTTCAAATGGTATGTACCGCGCATGGAATCGCGTTGAGTGAGGCTGTCTCGATTGGTGATCGCATGGCAGTTGATATCGAACTGCCGCTGCAGCATGGCATGGGGGGCATTCTCGTTGAAAGTCTCGCCGATATTTATCGCCTACCTGCGATATTACTCTGATTGTAGGCGAAAAATTGCCGGAATTATCTATTGCATGAACTGTAGCAAAGCTTTACAATTAATGGCCATTCCAAAACTAGATTTATGGTATACACTATCTGTATACAGTTAAATTTAGCAAATAAAACGGCCGTTCGGGAGAGCATACCCAGTGCAATAATTTGTGCGGTGTCGCCGAAGGGGCAAACCAGGGTTGAATTCTGGTGAATCTCTCAGGCAAAAGGACCGAATGGACAGGTGATTTCTGGAGAGCAATTTCTGATTATTGTGGGAAATTGCACCGAAGGGGCAAGCCGCTAAGCGTGGTGAAACTCTCAGGTTAACGACAGAGGACGCTGGCAATACTCTATTGTCGTGCGTCCTTTTTTGATCTCAGGGTAGCATTGGCAATTTCATCTAACAACCAAATTAAATAAGCTTATTGTTGTAGTTGATTACCAGCAGGTAAAAAGCTGTACAGAATACGTCATTATCAGGAGAAAACCATGAATATTCCCCAAGATTTATTGTATACGAGTGACGATGAGTGGGTACGCATCGATGGTGATATGGCCACGGTTGGCGTGACAGACCACGCCCAAGATTCCCTTTCCGACATTGTGTATCTTGAATTACCTTCCGCAGGCGACAGCTTTGCAGCCGGTGAAACATTTGGCGTTGTGGAGTCTGTTAAAGCGGCCGCAGATTTATACATGCCGCTTTCCGGCGAGGTTATTGCTGTCAACGAAGATTTGATTGACGGTCCTGAATCCGTTAATGAAGATCCTTATGGCAAAGCGTGGATGGTTCAAATAAAAATAACTGATGCGTCTGAGATCGACGATTTGCTTGATCCAGCCGCTTACAAGGCTTCGATTGAAGAGCGCGGCTAATGAGCGATTCCACTTTTTCCACAACAAACTGGCAAGATATTATCGAGTCACATAACGGGCATAGTGATAACGGCCGTGGCTTAAACAACCGCGATTTGTTAATGCCCGCCGACCGCTTTGTCAAACGCCATATTGGGCCGCGTAGTCATGATGTCACCGCTATGTTACATGCATTAGGTTTACCATCCTTAAAAGCTTTGGTTGACGAAGCTATCCCGCAAAGCATTCGTCTGGATGGACATTTGAACCTGGAACCGCCGCGCAGCGAATCGGCCGTTTTGAAAGAACTGCGCGAATTAGGTGATCAAAATGAAGTCTTTCGCACTTTTATTGGCATGGGTTATTATGGCACGCTCACTCCGCCGGTTATTCAGCGAAATATTCTGGAAAACCCGGGTTGGTATACCCAATACACGCCCTATCAGGCCGAAATAGCACAGGGTCGCCTGGAAGCGTTGATTAATTTCCAGACGATGGTGTCCGATCTGACCGGGATGGAAATTGCCAATGCCTCCATGTTGGATGAAGGTACGGCCGCTGCCGAAGCAATGACGCTTTGCTTACGCGCCCGGTCACGCAAAAACAAATCAATGATCTTTTTTGTATCGGAACTGTGTCATCCGCAGACCATTGCTGTTGTGCAAACGCGGGCTAAACCATTAGACATCGAAGTCGTCGTTGGCGATCATGAAACCTATGATTTTAGTGTGCCCCCCTTTGGCGTACTGTTGCAATATCCAGCGACAAATGGTGATATCATCGACTATGGTCCCTTCATCGAGAAGGCGCATGCTGCGGATGCCCTTGTATCTGTTGCGACCGATCTATTGGCTTTAACAGTGCTGCGGCCACCTGGGGAATTTGGTGCGGATGTGGTTGTGGGCAACAGCCAGCGTTTTGGTGTGCCGATGGGTTATGGCGGTCCACATGCCGCTTTCATGGCAACCAAGGATGATCACAAGCGCATCATGCCCGGTCGCCTCATCGGTGTTTCGGTGGATTCGACTGGAAAACCCGCCTATCGCCTGGCGCTGCAAACCCGTGAGCAGCATATCCGCCGCGACAAAGCTACCAGCAATATTTGTACGGCGCAGGTGTTATTGGCGATTATGGCTTCGATGTATGCAGTGTATCATGGCCCCGAGGGTTTGCGCCGCATTGCACAACGTGTACGCTTGATAACGGCCGTTTTGGCCAATGTTCTACAAGATTTGGGTTACGAAATTAACAGCACTCCAGTATTCGATACCGTCAAAATCGGCGGCGGACCCCGCTCACAAGCTGAAATTCGTGTCGCTGCTGAGGCTGATCGTATTAATTTGCGTTATTATGACGATGGCGCGGTGGGTGTTTCGTTTGATGAAGCTTCAACCACGGCGCACTTAAACAGACTCTTTGTCATATTTGGTGCTGAACCCGGTGAATATGATCCTAAAGCTTTGGCTGATTTAGTCGATATTGGCTATGATGGCATCCATCAACGTACATCTGATTTCTTGACCCATCCTGTTTTTAACAGCTATTTTTCGGAGACGGAAATGCTGCGTTATATCCACCGCCTGCAAAATCGTGACCTTTCATTGGCGCATTCGATGATTCCGCTTGGTTCTTGTACGATGAAGCTAAATGCAACGGCCGAACTGCTCCTGATCACGATGCCAGAATTTAACCGCATCCATCCGTTCGCACCGTTGGATCAAACCGGTGGTTACCAGGAACTATTCAAACGACTGGAGGCTTGGTTGGCAGAAATTACTGGGTTTACGGCCGTTTCCCTGCAGCCCAATTCTGGTGCGGCCGGCGAATATACCGGTATGCTCGCTATTCGTGCCTATCATCATGCGCGTGGCGATGACCATCGCGATATTTGCCTAATTCCTAGTTCAGCACATGGCACCAATCCCGCCAGCGCCGCTTTGGCCGGCATGAAAGTGGTCGTGGTGGCGTGTGATGAAAACGGCAATATTGATGTCGACGATATGCGTGCCAAAGCACAAAAACATGCCGACAATCTGGCGGCAACGATGATCACCTATCCCTCGACACATGGCGTTTTTGAAGAAAGCATCAAAGAGATTTGCCAGATTGTGCATGATAATGGCGGCCAGGTCTACATGGATGGAGCCAATATGAATGCTCAGGTTGGCTACACTTCTCCGGGTTGGATTGGTGCAGATGTTTGCCATTTGAACCTGCACAAGACCTTTGCCATTCCACATGGCGGAGGAGGGCCGGGCATGGGGCCGATTGGGGTTGCTGAACATTTGGCACCCTATTTGCCAAACCACCCGCTTGTTCCCGGCGTGGGCGGCGAGCAAGCTTTAGGAGTTGTCTCGTCGGCTCCATGGGGGAGTGCCAGCATTTTGCCGATCTCTTATGCATACATTGCGATGCTCGGCGATTGGGGTTTGCAAGTGGCGACACAAATAGCGATTTTGAATGCCAATTACATCGCCCACCGTCTGGAACCCCATTTCCCGGTGCTTTATCGTGGTATTAACAACCGTGTCGCGCATGAGTGCATCATTGAACTGCGCCATCTCAAGGAATTTGCCACGGTTGACGATGTTGCCAAACGTCTGATGGATTACGGTTTCCATGCACCGACGATGTCTTTCCCGGTGCCGGGCACATTGATGATCGAACCAACGGAGAGCGAATCTAAGCAAGAATTAGACCGCTTCTGTGACGCGATGATTGCGATTCGTGAAGAGATTCGCGCAAT
>JAGRDI010000372.1:14991-18219 GCA_020432765.1 Anaerolineales bacterium
ACGGCTGAGGAAGTGATGGCAGATGATTGGGAACGGCCGTATTCGCGTGAACAAGCAGCCTTCCCAGCTCCGTGGATTAAAGAAAACAAATTCTGGCCCTTTGTCGGTCGTGTTGACAATGTTTATGGGGATCGCAATCTGTTCTGTGCGTGTATACCGATTGAAGAATATGCTTAGTTTTTAATTTTTGCGGTGTCCTGCGCCGCAATTTTATTTCTCCTGAACCGATAAAAAGCGCCCGACCAATTCCCACTGGTCGGGCGCTGGTGTTTTATGGGAGAGGTGTCCAGGGGTTTATCAGGGCAACGGCCGTGGCCTTAAAATCTTCCTCATTACGGGTAACAAGCTGTAATTTACCATGCAAGGCAGTGGCTGCAATCAAGGAATCAATGGCCGGCAACGGCCGTCCCTGGCGTTCTAAGTTTGCCATTAGTGTCCCCCAGATTCGCATGACATCTGTGTTAATCGGAAAAATGCGTCTCCCAAAACGCGGCAACAAGGCGTTATCCAGCCAATCAGAAAGCTGAGCTTTGCGAGCAGAATCAGGTAATTTGGCGATGCCCTTCTTGATTTCACCAATTGTTATCACGCTAAGAAAGAGTTGATTGTCGTCAAGCTTATCGATCCACTGCACCACATGCTCATTTGGTTGTTTTGCAATTAATTCAGAGACAACACATGTGTCTAGCAAATATCTCATAGAACTATATCCGCACGCACTGGGCTTTTATCTCTTTCCAGATCGATTTCGATAGCGGCTAATGGTGATTCGCGGAAAAATGTGGATAGTTTTTGCTTTTTGACAAGCAGTTGGCGGTATTCGTCCATTGAAAGAATAATCACTACTTCTGTGCCACGGCGCGTTATAACTTGTGGCCCGCTATCTACAGCTTGTTGCACAACTCTGCTGAATTTGTTTTTTGCTTCTTGTAATTGCCACACTTGCCCCATGATTTCTCCTGGCTAGTCTGTCTAGCTATTTTGTGTTCATTATACAGCTTGAGAGCAACGGCCGTCAACACTGAATTCTGGAAAATGTCAACAACATCTAGTCAGAAATAGGACAGGTCATATATAGACCGTTTAGTTGGAAGCCATGTTTGGTGTAATAGTTGCGTGTGCCAATGGCGCTGATGACGGCGATATGCCCATACCCTGCCGCACGCGCCATTGCTTTGGCTTGTAGGACCAGTTTGGTGCCTAAACCCATATGCTGCGCTTCTCCCTGGCTGTCATCGCCCAAGTTAAGCGCCGGCCCATAAACATGTACTTCGCGGATCATGGCATGATCTTCCAGTTCTGGCAATGGATGTCGCGTGTCACAATTAGGCAAGGAGAGGCGCAAAAAACCGGCGATACGCTCATCGGCCGTTTCAAAGCTGAGGAAATGTTCGGTTGTGGCATCAGTTTGATAACTGTCCACACGCAGTTCTAAATCTGCCAGTGTGACCTGTTCGCGGCGGATTTCGCGGTAACGGATATCTTGTTGGCGCAGCCCTTCTTTTTCCATGGCCCGCTGCGCGATCTGGCGCATATTAGCTTTTTTGTTGCCCTCGACCACATTGGTTGTGGGAAAATCGCGAATGACACGGTTGAGGCGCACCCAACGCGGCGTTTGGGTCATACAAGCCATGAGCACATATTTGACCTCATCTTCGGTGTAAGGTGTATATTCGCCGCGCAGCCAATAATCATGCAGTTCAGCGTTTTTGACCAACATACATGGGTAGAGTTTGAGTTCATCGGGACGAATGGCGATGTCTGACCAGAGACGGCCGTAATCCTCAACATCACTTTCTACGGTCGCACCCAATAAATTGGCCATCCAATGACCATGAATCTTAAACCCGGCTAAACGCAGCAGTCGGAAAGCATCGCGAGTGGCCTGCACATCATGGCCGCGTGCGTTGATCGCTAAAATATGATCATCCATACTTTGAATGCCGACCTGTACCTTGGTCACACCCAAATAACGCAGCCAGCGCAGTTCGTCCACATCAATGCGATCCTGGCGCGTTTCTACGACCAGGCCGACATTGCGGTGCGGCCCGACGGCGTTTTTTTCTTGGGCTTCAAGCAGCGTAGTGGATTCTTCGTCATTCATGGCATCAAAGCAGCGTTTGACAAACCATTCCTGATAATCCCGTGTATAGCTTGACCAGGTGCCGCCCAGTATCAGCAGTTCGATTTTTTCAGCGGGATGGCCAATCTGTTCGAGGGCGCGAATACGAACGGCCGTTTGTTCATATGGATCAAAACCATGCCGTTCTGCCCGTTGTGCCCCTGGTTCATCGTGCAAATAACTTTTGGGCATGCGCACATCGGTAGGACAGAAGATACATTTGCCGGGGCAGGGATATGGTTTGGTCAAGACAGTCACGACGGTTACGCCTGCTTGACTGCGGGTGGGCTTCATCTGCAAGTGAATGCGCAAGTCTGGATCGAATGTCATCAAACCAGCCGCACAGAGGCGTTCGTACACGTCAATCACCTGACTTTTATTCAGCCAGGGCAGGCCGCGTTTGACGAATTTGCGCATGGTGCGGTTGTATTTTTGTCCGCTCAACGGCCGTTTGCGTTCCAACGCCGTAATCAACTCGACATACAGCGTCTCCTGTCCCTCAATTGAGACGGCCTCGCGTTTAGCCTGCCAGGCAGCATCATATTCATCTCGTTTGACGACCGGTATAGACTCTCGGGTATGGGTGGTGTCCATTAAAGTTGGTTCCAGGCAATTTGGAAAGATTGTCCAAGCGGTTCAAAATCAGCCACATCTTGTTGTTTTAATTTAAAGCGAATTTGTTCAAACAACTTGATCGTTTCTTCCGAATAGTATCGTTCACCACAATGTAGGCAAACTTTTGCTTCAACTCTGATAACTGCTGTGTGGCGTCCTTATCTCAGGAGTTTTTCGACTTTTTTCTGTACCAATTTACCCTCACAAATAGGGCATTCTTCGAACGGAATCATTCTCTCGGTTTCCTTGTACGCCAATCGATCCATGTAAATTACAGAAAAGGAAATCTCATTATAAATCAGGTGATCAAAGGCTGGTTCTTCATCAGCATGGTTGCTAATGCGGACGTATGATTTCTGAATAGCGTCTATGATGTCTTGAATATCCATTGATCAAGATAGAGTTTATCACATGTTCATTTAAACATTTAAACATTTGAATTATGAAGCTGGAATTTGATGCAATACTAAGTGATCGTCTAAAAATAACTT
>JAGRDI010000372.1:18282-19274 GCA_020432765.1 Anaerolineales bacterium
AACTTATCTGCGGATGCTTACTAAGGCTATTATTGCTGCCCAAGGTAGCACTTTGAAATATCCAGATGTTAAAGCTGCGGATACTTCTTCGTGTGTGAGAAACAGTAATTCTTGCTCTTCGAGATCGTCTGCATTAATCTCAGTTGTTGGCTGTGCATTCTGGGCGAGGAAAAAATGAGCCTTTCCAACACCACGATTGCCATCGACGGCATAACTGCCCAAATAGTGCCAATTGTTAGCTGTATACCCTGTTTCTTCCAACAATTCGCGCTGTGCCGCTTGCAGCGGTTCTTCACCGGGTTCAAGGTAACCCCCGATGGGAGCGAAACTTGCGCCGTCAATGGCATATTTGGTTTGGCGGAAAATGAGAAAACGGCCGTTCTCATCCACCGCAACCACATTCACAAAATCAGGCGTCACAACCCAGGGCCAATTGTCAATGATACGGCCGTTTGGCAGTTCGACTGTATGTGCTTCAATCGACAGAAATTTATTGAAGTTTAGGATGGTGTCGCGCTTTATTGTTTTCCAGCTTTGCATAGGAAATCAGGTAAGTTCCGCGATGAGCTCTACCATCGTTTGCAATGTTTTGTTGTCGAACACCGTCATATTTAACGTAGTGACTGGGCTGTCGAGCCACAATTGTAGGTGTTCTTTGATGCGAGCGCGTGTGCCGACCAGGGCAACATCGTCGATTAGTTCATTAGGCACAGCCATCATCGCTTCACCTTGACGTCGTGATAGATAAAGCTCCTGGATTTTTGCAGCAGCATCTGCATACCCATAACGCACAGCGAGATCGTTGTAAAAATTTTTGCCTTTGGCGCCCATGCCGCCAATGTAAAGTGCCAACATCGGCCGTAACATGTTATAGCCAATATCCAGATTATCTGTCAGCACAACGGAAACAGTCGGTGCAATATCAAAATCTGCTGTCGACTTGCCTGCTTTTTTAAGCCCAGCATCAACATGCGGCTTGTAAATTTCGTCAT
>JAGRDI010000373.1 GCA_020432765.1 Anaerolineales bacterium
TTTCGGCAGCGGCCGTGGTGCAGTCACAGCGGCAGCAAAATCGACTCGAAAATCAAAAGATTCCATTTATTGGTATGACACGCACCGTACTATCTGGTATTGGATACAGGACAACTAAATTTTTTGAAAGCACTTGGAAATTGTTTGCCACCATTACAGGGAAAATACTAAACAACCGGCAAAATAAGTTTGGTAAACGACTAGACTTGTCAGGTTTTATGATCAATTTGTGGGCGCAGCCTGACAAGTCTGTAAGTTTTTTATTTCAACAAGTCAGCGACAAATGCTTTTTCGTCACGTAATTCGTTGTGGGTTTTGTGGACTTTATCTTGGGCAAACTCACTGAAAGGCAATCCTTGCACAATTTCATAATCGCCTGCACCATCACTAACCAACGGGAAGGAGAAAATCAAGCCTTTGTCAATGCCATAACTGCCATCAGAAGCAACGGCCGCTGAGAACCAATTACCTGCTTCGGTTTTGTGCATAAAGCTGCGCACCTGATCGAGTGTTGCGCTGGCTGCTGACATGGCAGAAGACTTGCCACGGGCATTGATAATGGCCGCACCACGTTTCTGAACAGTGGAAATGAAATCGCCGCGCAGCCAATCATGGTCATCGATCACGTCAAAGACTGGTCTGCCATTAATTTTAGCATTTTCAGCGTCCGGATACTGAGTTGCGCTGTGATTACCCCAAATAGTGACATTGCTGACATCATTCACAGTCATACCTGCTTTTTCTGCCAACTGCGCATAAGCCCGATTTTGGTCGAGGCGTGTTAAGGCGCTGAACCGTTTTGCAGGCACATCGCTGTTATTCATCGCGATGAGGCAGTTGGTATTGGCCGGATTACCCACAACCACAATGCGTACATCAGCAGCCGCGTTGTTCAGCGCGTTACCTTGACCCACAAAAATAGGGCCATTAACCTGGATAAGCTCACCACGTTCCATACCCGCGCTGCGTGGACGCGAACCAACCATCAATGCCCAATTAACGCCATCAAATGCAACATTTGGATCATCGGTAACAACGATGTTATTGAGCAATGGGAAGGCGCAGTCATTCATTTCCATGACAACACCTTCCAATGCAGGTAAAACGGGCGTGACTTCTAATAAATGTAGATCAACTTTGGTATCAGGGCCAAAAACTTCACCATTGGCCAAACGTGGCAGTAAGGCATAACCGATTTGACCGGCGGCACCTGTGACAGCAACTTTTACTACTTTCGACATAAGTTTTTCTCCTTGAATATTTACCACAGAGAACACAGAGAGCATGGAGGAAGAAGCGATGATTTCTGCGATCTGTGCAGAATATTGATTGAATTGTTGAGCAAAATAGATATTTCACTCTGAAATTGTTTAAGTACAATTGGGAAGGCTCCTATTATCGCTGATTCGGCCGCTGCTGCCAAATCTCATAAGGTAGCTTCAAAAATCTTATGATTCCCGGATATTTCCCCCCGTTGGCGCACACATTCGTACAACAACAAGGCAGTCGCTGTGGATAGATTCAGACTGTCTGCTTTACCGTGCATAGGGATTCGGACATGTTGGTTGGCTGCGGTGAGCCAGGTTGTGTCTAGTCCGTAAGCTTCACTGCCCATGACAATCGCGACAGGTTCGGTAAGGTCAACGGCCGTATACAATAAATCAGCTGCTGGAGTCGTCGCTAAAATGGAAATCCCCTGCTCATGCAGCCAATCAATCGCCTGTTCTGGTTTTACGGCAGCAATCGGCACCGTAAAACGTGTACCCAGACTGGCACGGATAACATTAGGATTGTGGATGTCGGTCCCTTGACCTGGGGTGTCGGTGATGATCAGGCCATCAATACCTGCGCCATCGGCTGTGCGCAGAATCGCACCCAAATTACCCGGTTTTTCGGCGCCATCAATGACTACCAGGAATGGTTTATCACTCAGTGGCAAATCATCGAGGCTGTTTGAGCTATATGGGATGACGAGTATGATGCCGCCACTGGCTTCACGATACGCTATTTTGGCGAAAACGGCCGTTGTTACCGTACAAAGCTGTATTTGTGGGTTGTTTTTCAACCTGCTGACAAGTGTTTGACCGTAGGCATCTAGCAGGTCTGGACAAATGAATGCGTCTATTGGCATGATCCCTGCATCAAGCGCCCGTTCAATTTCGCGCAAACCTTCAACGACAGTGATTTGTTGAGCATCGCGTTGTCGTCGGTTATTCAATTTAACGACTTGTTTGATACGGCCGTTTTGCAAACTGCTGATGTCGTAATGTGTCAAGGATAAATGCTCCTTGACGGCCGTATTGTGGATTGCGTATTGCGTATTACGGATATCCTTCTGGATACGCAATCCGCAATAAAATCTATTACCAACCAAAGGCCATTAAAAAACATCAATATTTACCACTCCGGTATTCTTCTTTGCGCTTCATATAGTGGCTGACGGCACGTTTTCCGGCCGCTTTTTGGGCTGCGTTTAGTGGTCCAATTACTTTAGCGGGCACACCCAAAACCAACATACCCGCCGGAACAATCATGCCTGGTGGCACTACCGCCCCAGCGCCTACCAACGCTCCTTCCCCAATAACAGCCCCATCTAACACAGTCGCATGAATACCGATCAACGCTCCATCATGTACCGCGCAGCCATGCACAACGGCCGCATGTCCTACTGTAACCTCTTTGCCAATGATGCAGGGAAAACCGGCCGAAACGTGTAAGACGGCCGTATCCTGAATATTACTGCGATCACCGATCACAACCGGCGCTTCATCGCCCCGAATGACCGCCCCAAACCAAATACTGACATCCTCACCCAACATCACATCACCGCGTACCGTTGCCGACGCCGCAATCCAGGCTGTATTCGCGATTTTGGGTTTAATTGATTCCTGCATAAGTTTTAGCTGCAAAGCAGCAGAGCCGCAAAGTAAGAGACCTTGCAACTTTGCCGCTCTTTTATTTTTCCCAACCAGGTGCACGCATTGCTTCTTCACTTGCCCACGTGGATTCAGGCAGGCTGGGTTTGTTTTCTTCTTCAGCAAGCCAGCGCGAAAATAAAACAATGGCAGTGGTGATAAAGACGCTGCCACCAATAATCCAAAAGATCATACCGCCTAGGCGCTGGCCGTCAATGTCTAAACCTGGCATGTGGAAGGGCGCCGGATAGAGAAAAATAATCGTTTCGCTGAACATGACGATTAACCCGACCAATTTGATGATGATCACGCCAATGAGCACGTAAATGATGCGAATTACCCATGGCATGGGTTGATGGTGGTGCGGTGCAGCGCCAGTGATATGCCACCAATAGAGGCCGGCAGCAGACAGAAGGGTGAAGATTTCAAACGGCCGTATCCACGTATATTGAACACTAAGCGCATGTAAAACCGGGTCATACCAGAGCCAAAAAACCGAGGCAAACAAAAGCAAAGCCGCACCCGGTGCAGTCATGATATGGATCGTTTGTTGGATTTTGGGATGGAGCGACGGCCGTACCTCCCAACGTGATTGCCAGGATGCTGGCAGCCCTTGTTGCAATGTCGGCAGTGGATTGGAGGACAGAATCAAGCTGGGAATCCAGGCAATCAGCAGCAGATGTTGGGTCACACGCGCAAAGAAATATTGTCCGGCAAGTTGATGCAGCGGCGACACCAGTGCCACAGCGAGCAAAGTTAGACCGGCTAGAAATAAAATCAGCGGCATGCGCGTCGTTGTCTGCTGCCGGCGACGGCCGCGTAAATAAAAGACAACAGTTATGCTGATCACGGCCGTTATGCCCACCTGCCATACAAATATCATAAACTGATTGTAGCAATTGGTCAGATGACAAACAAACCCATTGTTGAAAAATATGCCACGAAAAAAGAAAAAATCGTGTGTTATTATAGACATGTTCAGGATAAAATACGCCTATGAACATCTACACGCTTGATCTCAACTTTCAAGGTATTCCTGAAACCATCGCTTCTTATTTAATCGCAGCGCCGCAAGGTCCGGTTTTAGTCGAATCGGGCCCGGCTTCGACACAAGAAAATTTACGTGGCCAGTTGGCTGCCCATGGGGTTAAAATTTCTGATGTGAAACATGTGCTGCTGACCCATATTCACCTCGATCATGCGGGCGCGGCCGGTTGGCTGGCGCAGCAGGGGGCACAGTTGTATGTACACCATGTTGGTGCGCCGCATCTGGTTGAGCCGTCAAAACTGCTGGCCAGTGCCGGCCGTATTTATGGCGACAAGATGGACACATTATGGGGCCAAACGCTGCCCGCCCCGGCCGATAAGGTGACAGCCATTG
>JAGRDI010000374.1 GCA_020432765.1 Anaerolineales bacterium
TGGCGGCGATGGAAGATGAGGAGCTAAATCGCATCATCGAACCGCATCGCTGGTTACGCCAAATGGAAGTGCAAACAGACCTATTGGAATCAGTGCGTACCTTGGTGCAAACTCTTTCCGCCGTACCGCCTGAGCGTCGTGGCGTGCAAGCCGGGCGGCTTCTTGATGACGGCCAATCGGTTTATCATTTTTCCGTGCAAGTGAAGCGTATAAAAGAGGGTTCAGCTTTACTTGTCGGCAATGAAAACACAGTCAACATCACCAATTATTATTACGGCCGTCAGGAGCCATCTGATGAGTTCAAACGCGCTCGTTTGCAAGAAGAGATCAACGCCTACATCGAGTGGCTGAACAAACAAACGCGTACCATCACCCTGCGTGGTATCGACTTGGCCGGTCGCCCGGTGGTTGAAATGCCACTCGATCAAGTTTATGTGCCCTTACAGGCTGTGGCATATAGACGCGATAGCTCAGAGGAAGATGCTCCGTTGTTAGCGACCCACAATCGCCGCCCGCAGGACATTCGTTTGAACGATCTGCTGGCTGTCGGCGAACGCCTGGTGATTACAGGTGGCCCTGGCTGTGGTAAATCGACGGTGCTGCTGCATATTGCCTGGGCGTTGACGGAAGCGTGGCGGCAAGCAGAAAGTCGTGCCTTTGCCGCAGCGAAATTGCATTGGCCTTCCAAGCAAAAACTGCCGCTGCCTATCTTGATCCCCTTGAGCGAATATGCCACCTATTTGGATGAGTTGTATGCATCCGAGAAGAAGCCCGTGCCACCCGACAAAATCAAACTCTCGACTTTCATTTCACACCATTTGGGCATGCAATATACCGATTTTCAACTGCCAGACGACTTTTTTACGCGGCTGCTGCGTGCGGGGCATCCGGCACTGCTGCTGCTTGATGGACTCGATGAAGTGCCAAATGAGAAACGACGTGTCGAGGTGCGCGGTGCGATTGAGCAGTTAGCGGACAGCTGCTCGCATTTGCGCCTGGTTGTGACCTGCCGCACGGCCGCCTTTACTGGCAAGACGACATTGGGAAAAGATTTTGCTGAGGTGCAAGTGCAGCCGCTCAATGCAAATGAAATTGCGGCGCTTGTCGAGCAGGCCTATGCAGCCTTGTATGGTGATGGTACTCAGGAGCAGCGTGAAAAGCGGGACGACCTGCTAGACGGCATCACCCAATTGGAAGCCGAGCGCCGCCGTCGTCTAGGTGATCGCGCCGAACCGTTGGTAACGTCACCACTGCTGGTGCGCATGCTGATCATTGTACATGCCAAAAACCGACGCTTACCCGACCAACGTGCCGCCTTGTACAAGGAAACCGTGGATGCGATTTTGCACCCCCCGCATCCCAGTGACCGTGTAGCCTTCCGGCTGGCGGAGCAGATCGGTGGCAGCGTCAACGAACAACGGGCGCTGGTTCAATATCTGGCTTTCCACATGCACCAACGCGGTGAACAGCAAGGGCGTGAGATCAACGAAGACGGTTTGGAAAAGATTTTACAAAATTCGACCCGCTACGCGCCGCTGGCACAACCATTAATAGAATTAACACGGCTGCGCGGCACCCTGCTGGAAGAACGCAATCGCAGCTATCGTTTTATCCATTTATCATTTCAAGAGTTTTTGGCTGCCCGTTACTTTGCCGAAGTGCTGCGTGATTTGGATGCAATTGCTGCCTTTTTGGAAAATGGCCCAATTTTGGATTCGTGGTGGCGTGAACCCGCGCTGCTAGTAGCGGGCTATTTGAGTGTAACGCAGCCAGATATGGCTGTGACCTTTTTGCAGCGTTTGGCCGGCATTGATGACAACGCCGCTGACCGCAACAAAAATCTGCCTGCAGAAGTGCAAATGGCAGCGGCAGAGGTAGCGGGTACCTCAGTTTTGGAATGGCAGGGGGAGAATGAAGCGTTAAGATCGGCCGTTGCAGACAGACTGGCAGCATTGATCACCGATCCGGCCCAACCCACAAAGGCTGTGCTGCGGGCGCAGGCAGGGCGCACATTGGCGCAGCTTGGTGATCCACGAGAAGGCGTGGGTACTTATTTTCGGGAAGATGGGCTGGAACTGCCGGATATTCGGTGGGGCGCGATGGTGTCCAAAGGGAGTTACAAGTTTGGCAGCAAAACGTTTGAGATTACAGAACCGTACCAATTGTCGCGCTACCCGGTGACATTCGCACAGTTTGACTGTTTTGTGCAGGCGGATGATTTCGATGATCCACGTTGGTGGCGGGATATGCCGCCTGCGGAAAAAGCGTATGGAACCACCAACAAGCTGCGTGAAATCAGCGAGCAAACCTTCCCCTATGCCAACCATCCGCGTGAGCGTGTGAGCTGGTACCAGGCGATGGCCTTTTGCCAATGGCTGAATGACAAGTTGGGCGATGACATCCAAATCAATTTGCCGCATGAAGATCAATGGGAAGTGGCGGCGCGTTATGACGACGGCCGTCTCTATCCCTGGGGTAATGATTTTGATGCTGCCAAAGCCAATACACGTGAAGGTGAATCGGTTGG
>JAGRDI010000375.1:0-1890 GCA_020432765.1 Anaerolineales bacterium
GCCCAAAAAATCAACAGTAGTGACGTGCCCGAAAATCTGCTCAACAAACGGGTACTATCCCTTGATTTAGGGGCTATGATCGCTGGCAGCCGCTTCCGGGGCGAATTTGAAGAACGCCTCAAAGCTGTGATGGAAGAAATCGAACGCGCCAAAGGAGAAGTCATCCTCTTCATTGACGAACTGCACACTGTGGTTGGGGCTGGTTCGGCACAAGGCGCCATGGATGCCAGCAATATGCTCAAACCAGCCCTGGCACGCGGTGAACTTCAATGTGTTGGCGCTACGACATTGGATGAGTATCGTCAATATATCGAAAGGGACAGCGCATTAGAACGTCGTTTTGCGCCTGTGTTTGTCGATGAACCCTCTGTTGAAGAAACCATCGAAATGTTATACGGTTTACGCGACCGTTACGAAACCCATCACAACGTCACCTATGCGAATGAAGCGCTGGATGCAGCCGCCAGATTATCAGAGCGATATGTAACCGACCGGAAGCTGCCCGATAAAGCGATTGACTTGATGGATGAGGCTGCCGCAAAATTACGTGTGGCTTTACATACCTTACCCTCGCAGCTAAAAGAAACCAAACAATCGATTGAACGCTTGAAGATTGAAGAGGAAGAAGCCCACACCGTGCGTGATTACGAACGTGCCGCTCAGATTCGTTCCGACCGCTTGCGTTTGGAGACTGAATTTGAGAGCAGTTATGCAGGCTGGCAAGCTGAGCAAGAGTTGTCTGAAGTCGTCGATGCTGAGGATATCGCCGAAGTGATCGCCAATTGGACTGGTATTCCAGTGACACAAATGCTTGAAACTGAAGCTCAAAAATTACTCAATATGGAAGAGCGGCTGCATGAACGCATTGTCGGTCAGAAAAAAGCGGTTGAAGTTTTATCAGATGCTATCCGCCGCAGCCGGTCAGGATTAAGTGACCCAAGACGGCCGTTAGGTTCTTTCATTTTCTTGGGCAGTTCGGGGGTTGGTAAGACAGAATTGGCTAAAGGCCTGGCTGAATTCTTGTTTGATGACGAAGAAGCGCTGGTGCGTGTGGACATGAGCGAATATCGCGAACAACATACGGTCAGTCGTTTGTTTGGCGCACCGCCCGGGTATGTTGGTTATGAACAAGGCGGCCAATTAACCGAGCAAGTACGTAGACGGCCGTATTCTGTCGTGCTTTTTGATGAGATCGAAAAAGCACATCCCGATGTGTGGAATTCTCTGCTGCAATTGTTGGATGACGGCCGTCTCACCGATGGTCAGGGACGTGTCGTTAATTTCCGCCATACCGTTATCGTCATGACGAGCAACGTGGGCACATCATTTGTCAAAAGTTCCGGCGCATTAGGCTTCAGCGGAGGTCATGATTCTGATGAAGCGGTCAACCATCGCCGTATTGATGAAGCCCTAAAGAAAACCTTCCGCCCGGAATTTATCAACCGCATTGACGAAATCATCATATTTGAGCCGCTGAGCGAAGAAGATATGTTAGAAATCGTCGGCTTGCAGTTACACGATGTCCAAAAACGCTTGTCAGAACAAGGCAACCTCTCGTTGGAGATTACCGATGCGGCGCGTGCCTGGCTGGCTAAACAAGGGTATGACAAAGATTACGGCGCACGCCCAATGAAACGTGCGATTCAACGCTATGTAGAAAGCCCATTGTCAGTGAGTATGCTCAGAGGCGAATTCAAAGCCAACGACCGTGTGCGCATTGATGAAGGCGAAGACGGTCTGATTTTTACCCGTCTTGAAAGTGCACCCATTCCTGAGATTCAAGAAAAAAACGTATTGGCTTAGAAAGCCAATACAATCTAAAAAACAAAAGGCGCTTCGTTTAAATGATGCGCCTTTTTTGCTCCACAAAATAATACTTTACTGGACACT
>JAGRDI010000375.1:2000-9186 GCA_020432765.1 Anaerolineales bacterium
CTGCCCACGCTCCATTTACAAGGGAGAGTTGTCAGGTTTTATGAGCAATTTGCTCACATTCCACTCGCTGTCTAAACCCGACAAGTCCAGGTTATTCTGCCCATTTGATAATGATTTCGGCCGCTTCGAGCAAACTCATACGATTGCTGCGTGCCTGGTTCTGTACGTACCGGTAAGCTTCTTCTTCAGTTAAGCCCTTCTGCATCAATTTCCCTTTGGCACGCTCAATAATTTTGCGGTCTTTCATTTTTTGTTCCAGGCGACTGTTTTCAATTTCCAGCGCCTGCGATTCTGCAAAGCGCTTGCTGGCGACCGCAATTGCGGCGGCAAGCTCTTCAGGTTTTACCGGCTTGAGTAAATAGCCATGAATCGATAAATCGCTTGCTTTTTCAATCAACTCTTGTTCGCTAAAGGCAGTCAAGATTAATACGGGCATAGGCTGTTTGCGTTCCAGCGTTTGTGCCGCTTGCAAGCCATCCGTATAAGGCATTTTGATGTCTAGAATGGCTAAATCGGGTTGGTAACGCTCAGCCATTTTGAGGGCTTCACGGCCGTTTACGGCCGTTAACACTTCATGCCCCAAATCCCCCAACATCTTCTTTAAACCCATCCGAATGATGGCTTCATCATCTGCAATTAAAATGCGCATATTACAAATCTCGCTCAACCGAACGTGGAATACGTATGCTGATCTCCGTTCCTGATTCCAGTCGATTAAACTTAATGCGTCCACGCATATCTTCGCAAACGAGCGTTTCAGCAATTTCTAAACCCAAATTCGGATGTAAATCCAGCGGCAATCCAACTCCATCATCCCTTACAAGAATAATATATTCTACGGGTGAATGTCCCAAAGAAATGCTGATTTTGCCATTCTCGCGACCGACAAAAGCATGTTCCAGCGCATTTTGTACCAACTCATTCACAACCAAAGCTAAAGAGGTTGCGCTGCGACTGGGCAATTGCAAAGCCTCACCCAATACCCGAATTGTGATTTCCTTTTGGGGTGCGACCATGTTAACCGCCGTTGCCTTGATAATACGCTCTAGAACGTCCTTCACATCTACCATACGAAAGCTTTTTTCGGAAAGCGCTTCATGTACGGCTGCAATACTACGCACGCGCTGAATGCTGGTTTCAAGCACCTGGCGGGCATCCAAGCGATCCACTTCGGCAATTTGCATTTGCATGAGCATGGCCACGGTTTGCAAGTTGTTTTTGATACGATGGTGCATTTCGCGGACAACGGCCGTATTCGTAACCAATTGTGCATTTTCTATCGCTAATGCGGTTTGATTGGCCAGGGTTGTCAAGAGTGTTTCTTGTTCGGTTGTGAA
The DNA here is from genome assembly GCA_020432765.1 of Anaerolineales bacterium. Classification (GTDB taxonomy): domain Bacteria; phylum Chloroflexota; class Anaerolineae; order Promineifilales; family Promineifilaceae; genus JAACFF01. The sequence continues at coordinate 3,338 of JAGRDI010000375.1, forward strand.
TTCGTGGGCAACGGCCGTGTAACAATTCAAGACCCCAATTACCCGATCACGCACCCGCAGCGGCACCGCCAACAAAGCAACCAGGTTTTCTTGCACCGCAAGCTCACGCTCCTCATGCACTGCTTCAACGCGCACATCAGCCACATAAATCGACTGGCCCAAAACAACAACCTGCGCTAACGTACCACCAGCAATTGGGATTTGGCGGCGTGCAATATGTGGACGCAGCGGTCCAGTGTGCCGTTCCAAAAACTGGCCTGACTCATCCAATAAATAAATTATAACAATCGCCGCTTCCATCACCTGTGCGGCCATCTCCGACACAATATCCAAAATATCATGTAAATATTGTGGCGAAGTCACAGCTTCACTCACTTCTGCCAACGTTCGCAGCTCTTCGATTTGGCGCGCCTGCTTATCATGCAACTGTGCACGCACCAACGTACCCGCAGCCAAATCACCGATCAGTGTAAGCACTTCTACTTCATCCGGCGTATACAAATGCATAGCCACCGTTTGTACGTTCATGGCACCAATAGGTTGATTTTCAATCACCAACGGTACAGCCAATAGCGATTGGTAGCGAGTTTCTTCGGCCTCGTCCACTAATTTGTACAAGGGATCGTGCTGTGCATCGGCAGCAAATACCGCACGATTACGCGCTACTGCATAGCCCGTCATGCCTTCACCCATGCGCAAAGTCGAACGCCCTAATGCGCGTTTAGACAAACCCGTTGAAGCTTGCAAACGCAATGTTTCCCCATCTGGGTCGAGCAAATAAATCGTACAGCTATCAACATGCATCACTTCTGTTGTTTTGTGAACAATTAAATCGAGTATCGAATCTAAATCCCAGGCAGTGCTCAAGGATTTTACTATCGCACGTAAAGCTGCAAAGGCTTGCGGACGTGTAAATGTTTTTTGTGTTACCATCTCCATATTCTACGCGACTGCAACTATTCGTAAAGTGAAAATGAAAACTTAGCTTACTTCCTGCGCCGTATCTGTGTTTTGATATCCCAAATCAAATTTTGAATTATTGCTGCTGATTGTCTAAGATAACAAAATCTGCTTGCCCCGTAGATAAGCGCTGACCAGTTTGTGGGTCATAAAGGCCAATGTAGATTTCTAAACCTCTATTCGATAGTGTGTTTGGAAGCAGAATTTGATGTGAATCAACAATGTATTCTCCAGAGGCCCAACCTGTTGTAGGGCGTGTCCAATTAGCCGGTTCGCCATCGGATTGAGCTAGTATTTGGCCGTTTTCATCAACCACATGCACGAAGACCCGATAACTGGTAGGGATTTCGCTTAAAGCTTGCCAAACAAGATCGAGTTGAACAGCAAAGTCTTGTTGTTGTAGGGTGTAACCACTGAATTCGATTTGATCACCGAAAGGGATGGATACGACCGTTGCCACTACAGGCGCTTCAAAAACTCGATCCGGCGCATCAATTGTTAACTCACCCAACAAAATATCATCCGCCAGTACAAACTGATAGCTGCCACTGTCCAATGTGGCCGGCAGTCGCAGCAAATGCTGGCTGCGCAAGGGTTGTTCCTGCGGCCAATCTGAAATATCAATACTGCTTGTAACAAGCGGCCATGTCCAAGTTTGTTTTGTAGCGTCATTCGCATCCAGCAAATGTACTGTGATATTTTCCGAAAAATCAGCGCCCAACCGTTCCCAGAAAAGGGTTAACAGAAGTTCTTCACCAGGAACGGCCGCTGCGCGATCCTGATTAAAGCCCAACAGACGCAATCCACTCTCTGGCAAAGCCAAATCTAATGAATATTGCGGCGTTACATCCACATGGTCAGACGGCCAGGTGACTGTGATTTGTCCGATGGTCGTGGTCGGCCCCAAACTTACTCCCTGAGCATCCATTAAAGTCAACGGCTGCAATGTCTCTAAATCAAATTGGGTAAGCACAATGTCGTAGATTCCCGCTGGTGTGCCGGGCAAAACAGCTATTTCACGGCTGTCCCATGCCCATTGATCTGGCTGCCATTCCCAGGTTGGCGGCGCATCTTCATAGATACGGGGGCGCTGGGTCTCTTTGTCGCTCCACAACAATCCGGCAGGGTCAGCCAGCCAGATGTTGGATTGGTATTCGCGAGTTGCGGGAGCAACGGCCGTCCAGGCCAAATCAATATCGAAAGTTTCACCAGCCGCAACCTGATCGCTGCTCAAATTAAAGCCATCAAATCGCAATTCAGCCGCCTGCAGCGTTTCAGATTGTACGACTGGTGGAGGTGTTGTTCTGCGTAAAGGCGTTTCAATGTGGTCAAGCATAACTTTTACGCCGATCAACATAATTCCAAGGAGCAGTAGAACAAGTAGATCGTTTGGGGACAATGGGCAGCAACTGGAAATATCCAGCACTGAGCTTGTCGAATCGTTCGGTACAGTTTCAGGCCGGCGCCACAGCCGCCAGGTTACAAACAAAACCATAACAAGAGCAGCGAGACTCAGAAACGTAAGACCTATACGCAACGGCGTCAAGGCCCAACGCACTGTAATGGTATGGCTACCAGCAGCCACAGGGAAAGTGATCAAACCATCCGGGTCACCAGGCGTGATGGCAACTTGTTCACCATCAACGCTGGCGATCCAACCAGGAAAGGCAAAGCTCAGATAACGGGCAGTGAAAGGTTCTGGACTGTCGAGGGTGATGGTTGCAGCCAGGTTGTTGTATACGGGAACGGCCGTTGCGTCCTCAGGCAGCACAGTCAAATCAAAGCGCTGCGGAGTGCCGCCGCTTTGATAATCGGCCTCAAGCGGCGAGCCATCAGGTCTTTTCTCGACCGTGCGCGGGAAGTAGCTGCCCTCCGGATCAACACCAACTAAACCAGTGGCACGTTCATAGTTGTGCACAGTCAAGATACTTGGGAAAAGTTGTTCATCACAATAGCGTGGGTAGAGGGCAGGGATAGCCTCCAAAATCAGGAAGAAGAGGGCGACATAATAGAGAATACGAAATGCAGATCGCGGATTGCGGAATTTTGGACGTGGTGTGCAGGCGAAGGGGGCGGCAGCGAGAAAGGCGATGGGCAGCGCGGCGCGGCCGATGAAACGCCAGGGGAATTGCACAAAGTCGATGAGTGGTATGTTTTCCCACAAAGGCAAGGAGATTGGTAAGGCCATAAAAAGGTAAACGGCCGCTGCCACGGCCATTAAAACAATATGCCCTTTCTGTTCCCACAACTGCAACTCAACCTTACTCTTTACTCCCTGCATACTTCTTTCCCCGCGCAGCTCCCGCCGCCATAACAAACTTGTTATGCCCAAAATCGCCAGGGAAACTGGCACCCACCCCAACCGGATCGGCAGAGGGGGATTCAATAAATTAGGGTCTTCAGGTGTAACTGGCGCTACGATTTCAGATAAAGATGCGAAGTTGAAGTGAAAGTCATTATTACGTGTGGTAGTCGATTGTTGCAATGTCACCTGATCCATTTCCAATAAAGCGCCTGCCGTGTAGAAGAAGGTCATACCCAAGCCTAAGAGTACGGCCAGAGATATACGACCCAAACTAATGCGCCACGCCAAACCATGCAGCCAGGCGACAACCAATAAATAAACAAGCAAGGTAGGTATGAAAATCAGGGTAGAAATGTTGTGGCTAAGTGAAAGCAAGGCCAGACCGAAAGTTGTGAGCAGGAACGCAACGGCCGTACCTCTCAACAACCACCGCCGCCCCATCCATAATAAAAATGGAAACAGCGGCAGCGCCAATGACTCCGGGGCATTGCCCCGCACAAGGGTATCCAGGAGTACATAGGGTGCTGCCATATAAGCAGCAGCGGCCAAGATGCCGGCGTGTGGCCCTAACACATCGCGCACCCACAAATACATAAACCAGCCTGCCGCCAAAATACACAGGGCATAAAACAAGTTAGATGCGGCTGGCAATGGTATCCCGGCTAGATGCGGCAATAAAGCCGCGTAAAGTGGCGCCGGTTCACGGTAAATGAAGAATGGATAGCCATAACCAAAGGCGAGATCAGGCAGCCAGCGCGAGAAAAAGAGACCATTTTCCCAAGCGTACCGCATAGCCGCAATACGATGAACGTGCAGATGGCCATCGTGTGTGCAAGCAACGGCCGTCCAGTGCAACAGCGGCGAGATAAGTGGCACACCCAACAAAGTGACCAGCAATAAATGCCATACGGACGACGGCAAGCGTCGTAATCTATCCATAACGAGTAAGTTTACCAGCGACGATCAGAAGATTCGAAGGTCCGATTCCGGTCATTTGATTCAGTAATTCATGATCAATAATTCATTGACAATGCCACGCTTGTTTGCGCGACTGTTTATACGGCGTGAGGCTTGGATGCGTTCAATGCGGAAATTTGCATAAGCGCCTTCAAAAAAAGTGTCAGCAGGATCGATGTTTTGGGGGTCGGAGTTGCTGAGCATGAGTTTTGCACCTACACTATTTAACTGATGGTAAAAATCTGCGAGTTTTAGCTGTTCGACGTCACCAAAGGTGTTATTGGTATAGGCAGTGAAATTGGCTGTTTGACTCAGTGGACGATAAGGGGGATCGAAGTAGACGAAGGTTTGGTCGTTTACGTGTTGAGAAAAGGTTTCGTAACGGCCGTTTTCAATCCAAACCCCTTGTAACACCCGCGCGACCACCCGCAAATTGTCTGCATGACAAATTGTCGGATTCTTGTAACGCCCAAAAGGCACATTAAACCCTCCCTTTGAATTCACTCGAAATAAACCATTATAACAAGTCCGATTCAAGAAAATGAGCTGTGCCGTGCGCGTGACCCATTGTGGTTGGAAACTCGCTAAATCAAGCTCAGCGCCGAGTTGATTGAATTGTGCCCGCGTTTTGTAATAAAACGCTTTACGCGCAGTTTCATCTAGAGGTAAATAGCTAGACTCTATGGCTGTTAGACAGTCGATCAGACTTTCAACCTCAGATTGAATTGTTTTATATGCCATTATCAATTCTGAGTTGACATCATTTATGAAATATTCTTTAAGTGGATACGTTTGAGCAATATAAAAAAACAAAGCGCCGCTGCCTACAAAAGGTTCGATATAACGCTGGAGACGGCCGTTTTTCAACGCAGCTGGCAAATAAGCATCGATCTGTGGCATTAGTTTGCGCTTGCCGCCTGCCCATTTAAGAAAAGGGTGTGCCTTTTGAAGATTATCCATAAATTTTGGCTGCTTTTTGTTGGCTACAGCGAATTGAAGCAGGAATGAATTGGATCTAACGGAAAAATTCGTTCCTCCCTAAATTAGTTATTGTCATCTGGTTGTGGTCAGCCAACTCCCACAACCAGACTGCGACGTTCCATAAGTATGGTGTCCCGCCAGACACCATGATGTTGGGCGATGCGCTCACGTCGTCCCAAAACACGAAAACCACAATTTTTATGGATGGCAATACTGACTTCATTTTCAGGGAAGATACTGGCGGTTAATGTCCAAATGCCGGCCTCTTCAGAAGCCGAGACAAGCGCTTGCAACAACATTTTGCCAATGCCCTGTCCACGTGCTGCGGCGGCTACATAAACACTTACCTCGGCCACGCCGGCATAAACGGGTCGCTTGCTTACAGGGCTGAGAACTGCCCAGCCGACTAACTGCTCCCCGATTTTGGCTGCAAGACGGCAGTCAAGGCGTTTGCTTGCATCAAAGGTTTGCCAGTTGGGAACGGCCGTTTCAAAAGTCGCCTGTCCAGTTTCAATACCTTCCAAGTATATAGCTTGCACATCATTCCAATCAGAAGGCAACATAGGGGAAATTAAGGGGTTCATCGTTTTACTTAGAGATACCCTAAACCACGTAATCGTTCTTCAACCTGATCTGCTTCATCTTT
>JAGRDI010000376.1 GCA_020432765.1 Anaerolineales bacterium
GCCATATCAGCATTGATGGGGCCATCTACCAAACAGAAGCCCCCACCACCTACTCCACCCATTGTAACAATCCCGGATTTTGGGAGACGGAATACCTGTACTGCAACGGTCACTTCTGGTACATGGCCAATGTGACCGCAACGCCATCAGCCACGCCAACCAATACACCCACCGCGACAGCGACCGCGTCGCCCACGCCGCCGCCAACCAATGAAGTCACCAAAATCCAGCGTACCTATTATTCGATTGCTGGACAGGCGGTGGGCGTGCGGGTCAAGAAGATTCTAACCAATGGCGACACCGAATCTGATAAGCTGTACTACATGTACACCGACCATCTTGGTAATGTAGGAGCGTTGAGTGACGAGAATGGTAATTACATTTCCGGCAGTTTGACCTTGTTCAGACCCTTTGGCGAATATCGACGCACGCCCTCCACGAATCCCGACATCACTGACCGTGCCTTCACAGGTCATCGTCACAACGACGATATCGGGCTGATCTATATGCGGGCACGTTTCTATTTGCCGGAGGCTGGGCGTTTCCTCAGCGCAGATACCCTCGTCCCCGACCCCATGAACCCACAGCAACTAAATCGATACACCTATAGTTTAAATTCACCACTCAATTACAGCGACCCAACGGGGCACTTTGTTGCATGTGGTTTTTCTAGTAGCAGTTGTGAAAATAACCATCAAGCTCCTTGGTTAACGGCAATGGAAAACTATAAAGAGGGTAAAGATTTAAGTTTTGGTCCATTGGGTTCATCTCCGGCATATACTTTTAGCGAAGTTGCTTTAGGTCCCATCCACTTTGCCTTTGAAGATTCGAATTTAGCATACGGAGATGTTTTCTTGGAACTTGATGCTTCTGCTTATCTTATTAGCATTGGCGGTGGGTTTAGTAAAGAGTTTAGTTTTAGTGATCCAAAATTTGAAGGCCCTTTTGGTGCCGAAATAGGAGAAGGACTGGGTCTTGAAGCCTTAGGTATTGGATTGGCAGCCAGAAAAAGTATTTCCATCAATTCAGAGAATACAATCTCTATGCAATACATGTTTACGGCAGTTGCATTATCAATTGGCGATGGACTTCAATTTGATCAAAATAGTGTAATCATCCGCCCATCCGATAAGCTTGCTGGTGAATTATCAATTGGCAATGAGGCGGCCTGGCAAGCTTTATGGCAATATATCTATGAACGAATCCCAGCAGACTATGAGTATTTGGGGTCAGCAGCACGACACGATAGTTTTGATTACGAGGATTTTGTTCCAATTTATACTCCAGGTTCAGGAATATTGCGTTAATGGCACAAACTTTCTAAACAAGAAATGTGAATCTGATAGAGGAAATAATGAAAATAATCTTAAGAATTTTTTTACTAATTCTCACTATGTGGCCAATAATTTATTTAGGCTTTTTTGCAAGAAATGTTTTTGAAATAATGTTGCAAGAGGGTTTAGATAATAACTTGTACTTGTTTCACACAGGAACAATCTTAATTCTGTTTGGATTGTTAATAATTTATCTGATTAATCTTTATCGAAATGAAGAGATTGACGGAAATCAAAAAATGTTATGGCTTCTTGGCTTCATAATGTTAAGTTCATTTGTAATGATTGTTTATTGGATAAAGTTTATTTGGCAAGGAGAAAGAAATTTAGTCTGATTAAATTGTGTGCTGACCCCAAAATCTGGATAGCAAAATGGGGTGTTAGTGAATATCTCCTTCGGCAGCCAACTGCGCTTCCGTTTGCGCACCGGAACGACGACGACCTCACTTGAGACTGCGGATTATACCGTCACGGAAGGGCAATGGATTCATGTTGCTGCGGTCTATGATGGCAGCAACATGACCATTTATAAAGATGGCGTGCAAGCAGCCAGCACAGCCAAAACGGGCAGCATCACCAATGGCAATGCCCATGTTGCCTTTGGCAACCAGCCGGCCGGGGCGGGTGCGCGTGCTTTTGACGGTTTGTTGGATGAGGTTTGTTTGTATGACAAGGCATTGAGTGTGGCCGAAATCTCCGGCAATATGACCACTGGCTGTGGGGGCAGTGGTAATCCTCCCACGCCCACGCCGACAGCCAACCCGGGCACAACAGTTGATGTGTATCTGGCGGGGACATCTGGAGAAGAAACGGCCGAACTGCTCATCAACGACCAGGTAGCAGCCACCTTCACCGGTGTCGGCACCGGTTACCATTCCGGCCAGTTCATCCAGTTCACCTACCAGCACAGCACAGCGCTGAACGCCAACCAGGTCAAAGTGCGCCTGGTCAACGGCGGTCTGGCCAGCGACGGCACAACCGACATGAATTTGCGCGTGGACAAAATCATCCTCAACGGTGTAGACTATCCATCCGAAGCGGCCACCACCTATTCGGTGGGCAGTTGGAGCAGCAGCAATGGCTGTGGCCCTGGCTACAAACAAAACGAACGGCTGCATTGCACCGGCGGCTACTTCTGGTATGAAGCCAATGTGACCCCGCCGCCAACTGCGACCTCTTCGCCCACGCCCACCGCGACACCACCGCCGACAGCGACAGCATCGCCCACGCCACCACCGACAAATGAAGTGACCACCATCCAGCGTACCTACTACACAATTGCCGGGCAGACAGTCGGCGTGCGTGTCAAGAAGATTCTTGACAACGGCAGCACAGAATCTAACAAACTCTATTACATGTACACGGATAATCTCGGCAATGTGGGGGCGTTGAGTGACAAAAACGGCAATTACATCTCAGGCAGTTTGACGCTGTTCAGACCCTTTGGCGATTTTCGTCGTGTCCCATCGACAAATCCTGACATTACTGACCATGCATTTACTGGTCACAAGAGCAACGCTTACATTAAGTTGATAGATATGAACGCACGTTGGTATTTGCCCGAAATAGGCAGATTCATAAGCCCTGACACCATTGTACCAGACCCTATGAATCCGCAAAGTTTTAATCGCTACAGCTACGTTTTCAATCGACCCATTGTTCTGCGCGACCCATCGGGTCATGAACCCGTGTGGTGCAGTGCTGAATACAATGGCGGGTCAGCTTGCGCACCGCTGGTCAGTTTCCAAGGTGGACATGATAACTGGACAGATGCCGAGATAACCACTATCAAAATGGCTGCCTGGGAAATAGCCTTCGATTTGTACGGGCATGGTCAAGCCAACAGTGCCAGCGAGCAATTCTTGGCTGTTTATAACGGTACCGTAAACTTTAGCAAAACAGGTGTTGTAGCTGGCAACTTGGGCGAAGCTATCTCGCGCAACCAAATCATTGTCAATGAACATTTAATAGTCACAATTAACAGCCCAACCACGGGCAAAATGTGGGCGGCTCACGAATTAGGCCATGCCTTCAATTATGCCCTGCATCCAAATACCACCGATGATCTCAACTATGGTCAGGGGATAATTGACCTGGCTTTAGAAGGGATTTGGTCAAATGGTGAAAGATTTGTCGGTTTGGAACCACCTGGATCCACTTCATATGCAAACTTCGACAATTATGAAAGAGCGATTCGAAGAGGATATCAGGATACGTCTGGTCCGTGGGTGCAAAATAGAACATCATCACCTTCTGAAGATTTTGCTGACATGTATTCAAACTGGGCTTTTAATAGTTTTAGGGCAGATCCATATGGAAGCGCACGTTATGAGTTTATGGCAAATCATATGTCGAGCTGGATTGCATTGGCAGTTAGTAACAATTAATGAAGTTCAATGGAACAATCTAGCAGAGGAACATATCCATGAAATTAATTAATCCTAAACTGCTTCAACGGTCAAGCAGTATTTGTGTGATTATTTTATTTGTAGTTTGGTTGTGTATAGGTTGTGTGCCCCAACAAATCACAACTGAGAGGGATTTTTTACCAGTGACTGCTACTCCAGAAGTCATTACCTCCAGTCAATTATCAACAACTATACCATCTACAAGTATATCTGAGCCATATCAAGGAACACCAACTGTGTTACAAACTTTGATTCCAACGACAAATCCCTTTCCAAGTCCGAAACCCACGCTAAACAGGAATGAAGAAGCACAGTTGTTACAAGAATTGATGAAGGCAGATCACGAATGTAAGTTGCCTTGTTGGTGGGGGATAAGATTAGGGGATTCCTTAGTAAGTGTTGGTAATACGTTTACAAATTGGGGTATTGGTAACTGGGGAGTTACAAACAATGGAGATAAATATGGGTATAGTGTTTTAGGGTATTATGAACAGGATTATTTTTCCCCTGTAGATGTCTTTCTTCAATTTTATCCGATTGACGAAAATGTCGAATACGTGCAAATATCTGCCAGTCATGAGTCCCAACAGTTTGGTGAGGAAGAGTTTGTCAGGGACTGGGAACAATACTTTCTCCCTAATTTTTTGCAAACCTATGGTAAACCCTCTCTGGCTTATTTGGTTCCGGGAAGCTTATCAGAATTATCAACAAACTATTTCTTGAGATTGTACTATCCTGAGTTAGGCCTCAATATTTCTTACCTTTTCCGAGGAACACCAATTGATAACGAGGCACTTGAAGTTTGTTTTTCGTTGAAAGAGGTTACACTGATTGATTTATCGCTTTATAATCCAGAATTTGCGGATTATTGGCCCACTGCAAGTTTGTCTGAGTTAGGCGATGAATATGATCCCTTCAAAGTTGAGAATATTCTGGATATGGATATAGAAACCTTTTACGAAATGTACCAGGATCCGAACAACCTAGATTGTATGCAACTAGGACGGTAAGTTGGTCTGAAAACTAAGTGAAAAAGCATTTGCCACGTAATAAATTGCAAGTGTATCAGCACCTTAACAAACACAGAAGACAGTGAAAAGAGGAGCGGCAGGGCAACCTGCCCGCCCCTCCTTTCGCTTTGGGGTAAATTCAGTCTACCCAGAATCAGCCCTACGGTCAACCAGGTTTTGCCTTGTTCAGCTTTTTGCGGATATATTCAACAGCCCAGTACGCAGCGTATGCAGCAGTTCACGCTGCCGAGCATTAAGCGTGCCCGCCTGCAGCGCATCAACCAAGGCCACCAGTTGGCCGGTGTTAGCAGGTTTCTGCTCCGGCATGGGCGTTAACTGCTGCTCAACCGTTGCCATCGCCCGGTAATAATCAGTCGCCACCGTGCCATCATACAGCCGGGCATAATGCAACGTTGTATCAATCTGTTTGTGCCCCAACAAAGTCTGTACGGTCAGAATAGGCGCACCGGCATTCAAAAGCAAAGTCGCACAGCTGTGGCGTAGTTGATGAGGGGTGACTTTGACACCATATTTGCGGGCATACGAACGCAGACGCGAGGCACAATAAGTGCGCGACAGCGGCTTGTGATAGCTGACAAAAAGATGGTCTGTGGCCAGCGGGCCGCGCAAAGGCAAGTAGGCCTCATGCGCGATCACGGTGGCTGCACTCAAAAACACAATCCGGTCTTTGGCACCTTTGGCTTGCACAATACGAGCGCGTTTATTGGCCAGGTCGAGGTCTGTTTGCAGCAAACGGCGCACCTCACCGGTGCGCAAACCACTGTGCAGCATCAGCAAAAACCAGGCCCGATCCATCATGCCTGCGCGACGGCGCGATGCATGGTCGGCCGCCGCTTCCGTTTCAATGACCGCAAACAACCGTCGCAGTTGTTCTGGCGGCACATCTTTGGGCAGGCGTGGCCCTTCACGCAAGCGTTCGATGAGCAGGAAACGGTCGCAGATGATACGGCCGTCCTGAGTCAAATAGCGCAAGAAAAATTGCATCGCACTTAAATCACCATTGAGTGTGGCTGGTTTAATGCCAGTTTTGAAGCGTTCATCGACATAGGCGTACCATACCTGCGGCGTCAAGTCGGCGGCGTTGGCTAAAGTAGTGTGTGCCACCGCCCAACGGGGAAACCGCGTAAGACGCCCCGCCGTTGATTGCATATTTTCAAACGGATCTGCCGCCTGCCAGTTGCGACTACAGTGCATAATGTAACCGCGCAAATCGGCAGCCAGCCACTCCGGCATACCGGCCAGATAGTAAGCCCAATTGATCTGCTTATCTGGAGCTGGTTGTCTATTGGTGTAACACAGAAATTCGGCCAGCTTCAATAGGCCTTTGCGATAACCTGCACGCGTGTCCACACTGGCATAGTTTTGCTCGATGACCGTCGTTACAAAGGCCAGGTCACTCTCTGGGTCGATGAGCCAATACGGTTTGTCAATCTGGCTCAAGGCTAATCTGGCAGCCACACCATAGAGATTGAGGGCAGCCTCGCCATAGCCACCCTTACGCAGCCAACGTCGAAAGCGCATGTAAAATCCCACATTGCCGCGTGGCCATTGGGAAAGTGATGTGTACAGTTCTGGATGAATTAACGAAACCATTACTCACCTCCCCTAACGGTCAAACGCACAGCCAATTGCTGCATGGCCGCCCGGTAATCTGCCTGTAACTGTGTGTCGGAAATATGCAAATACAACTCCGTCGTGCGTAAACGGGCATGGCCCAGCAGGCGTTGGATCGTCGTCACCGGCACACCCGCCTCGACCAAATGACGGGCGAAAGTGTGGCGCAATTGGTGACAGGTCAACCACAGACCGGCATGATGACAGTATTGGGCCAGAATATATTGAATACCGGTGACAGTGAACCGTCGGCCACGGCAATTTATGAAAACAGCTTGTGTCTTGACTGTAGGTCTTATGGTCAGCCACGCTTCAAGTGCAGCCAGAGCTTGTGCTGAAAGATAGGCTACCCGTTCAACACCCCCTTTACCCCGCAGCCAAAGGCGTGGCAAATGGCCGGGTTGGGGTTGCAAGTACAGGTCGTGTAGATTCAGGTTACGCACTTCGCCGACCCTGAGTCCACAGCGTAACATGAGCAGAAACTGTGCTTTGTCACGTGGTTTGGTGATGACCTCAAAGAAAGTGGTTATATCCGCATCTTCAACATCTCGTGGCAAGCGCCGGCCACGACGGACATAATGGCGTTGTGGCAACACTGGATTGGTAGGAGCGTCGTCGTTGATTAAGTTGAGATAACGGTAAAAAGTGCGCAGCGCAACCAAACGTCTATTGATGGTTGCGCTGGCGTGGCCTTGGGCTTGGCTGTGGGCAATATAGGCGTCGATGTCTTGCGGTGTGACCTGGGCACATGGTTTACTGAGCCAGTTGAAGAACAGTTTTAGGTCACTCACATAATGAATATGTGTTGAGGAATGGGGACTCCGTCGCCGGAGCCATTGTTGAAATTGATGAATTTCGGTTAACATGTAAGCACCTCCAGGTGGTTATTAAGATTTGGACAGAAATCAGGGCTGATTCTGCCTTTATCGTACCATCTGGAGCCTTCTTTTGGTTAACTTATGTATTTGTCAAGCATAAACAGCG
>JAGRDI010000377.1 GCA_020432765.1 Anaerolineales bacterium
CCGTTCTCCAAAACGCTAAGTTGAAAACGGCTGGCGACTAAGGACACTGCACAATACCTTGTGCCCACAGACAAGCGCCACAAGCAGGTGCCTGATTATCAAAACAATCGGTCTGATTCTCTTCTAACAACTCACAGCCGCCGCAAGGCGTACACGGTGCAAAGGCAAAACTTTGCACACGCTCACGATAGGCGACATAGTCCGGATCATGCCACAAATCCAGCAAACCATGCTCCAAAACATTGCCGATTGTATGCTGGCGTGATTTGCGCTCATATTCACGCAGGTAAACGGTGTGGTCATACAAAAGTGGTGGACAGGGGGTGACACGGCCGTCCCACCCCACCGTCAACGATCCGCTCTCGATAAAGGTACATACATCATTGGCGCCACCCAGATTTTGACCGGCCAGCCGCACATTATAACCGCTGTCCAACGCCTGCAAGAATGGTTCGCGTGTGTGTTCGTTGAGGTCCATTTTGGGCAAAATCAACTGCCGCAGCCAGGGAGATTCGACAAAGGTGATCGAATTTAAGGCGGCTGTGTATAAAATCTCCTGCTGCATTTGGCGTGTATGCGGCTGCACATTGCTTACGTGAAAACGACTCACCCCCAAACGTTTACCCAAATTTAACAGTTCAGGCAGATCGCCGATGTTACGCCGCATCGCCACAAAAGCGATGCCGATTGCCGGTTTGGCGCGATGACCGGGCCGGCGCAGCGAACGCAAGCGGCGAATATTCGCCAACACATTGGGCAGTTCTGCACCTAAACGTACATCGGCATAACTTTCCGGTCGTGCGCCATCCAATGAAACCCAGATCAAATCTAGCCCTGCCTCAATTAATGCGCGTGCCTTTTTCTCATCCAACAAGGTACCATTGGTGATCAGTTCGGCACGCGCACCGGCTGCTTTTACAGCCGCAACCATTTCCGGTGTGCGCGGATGAAACAACGGTTCACCAACCCCACCAAAGAAAACCGTCGGTGGTGGGTCAATCTCACGAATCCCAGCCAGAATGCGTTCAAAAACAGCCGCTGACATACGTCCCATGGTGACATCCCAGTTATGACGCATGCAGGTCAGGCAGTCTAGATTACAACGGTTGGTAGGTTCGATATAAATTTTGGCCAGGTTGCCAACAGCACGATGAAGGCGCAAATCGTTTTCGCCAGGCTGCAAGCGCACACGCTCGCCGGGTTGTAAGCCATAACGGCTGGCAAGATCAGGGGGGATGATTAAACGGCCGTTTGCATCAACTTCGGCCCAAATAGTTGGTTTATTGGTAATCGGTTCAGTAATCATAATTTTTGTCACGAATTGCACAGACTTGTACTGAGCAAAGTCGAAGTATTTCACGAATTAACAGACATAATCCATGACAGGCAATTCGCATAATTGCAATTGTAATCATATCTGGGAGGGGGTATACAGTGACAAACGGCCGTTTTCCAAACGCAGAAAGTCACAACATAAAACAAAACCGCGCCAAACTATTGCAGCTGGCGCGGTTGTAAAGAAAATTCGTGGTGAAAATTTTTCCTATTCGCCGAACGAAATCCCTTGTGCTAAGGGTAGTTCTGTCGACCAATTGATCGTATTGGTCTGACGACGCATATAGATTTTCCAGGAGTCAGAACCAGATTCACGACCACCGCCGGTTTCCTTTTCGCCACCAAATGCGCCGCCGATCTCTGCACCACTGGTGCCAATATTAACATTGGCAATGCCACAATCTGAACCGGACACTGCCAGGAAGTTTTCGGCCTCGAGCAAGTTGGTGGTGAAAATAGCACTGGAAAGCCCTTGCGGCACGCCGTTGTGGATGGCAATCGCTTCATCCAGGGTCTCATATTCCATTAAATACAAAACGGGCGCAAAGGTTTCATCACAGACCAGGGGTGTTTGATGCGGCATTTTGATGATGGTCGGCTCAACAAAGTTGGGTCCCATGTCAGGCAGCCGGTGGCCTCCATAAAGAATTTCACCGCCTTCTTCCTGTGCTCTATCAATCGCAGCCATCATGTCGTTAACGGCCGTTCCATCCACCAACGGCCCCATCAAGGTATCTTCTGCCAACGGATCGCCAATTTTTACTTGCTTGTAGGCGCGAATCAAACGACCCGTCAAATCTTCAGCAATTTCTTTGTGCATGATGATGCGGCGGGTTGAGGTACAGCGTTGACCTGCCGTGCCAACCGCACCAAACAAAATCGCACGTGTTGCCATCTTGAGGTCGGCATTAGGCGTGACAATAATACCGTTGTTGCCACCCAATTCTAGAATCGTGCGGCTTAAGCGTTTGGCCGTCATTTGAGCGACATGCCGGCCCATCGAAACGGAACCGGTGAAGCTGATCAGTGGGATGCGCGGGTCATTGTTCATGCGTTCGCCAATTTCACGACCGCTGCCGATGATAGTGTTGAAAACGCCATCCAAACCATGCTCGGCGGCGACACGATTAGCGATATTCTGCACAGCAATTGCGCACAACGGCACGCTCGAAGATGGTTTCCAGATAACCGGATCACCACAAACCGCCGCCAGCGCCGTATTCCAGGCCCACACCGCCACAGGGAAGTTAAATGAAGTGATAATGCCAACCGGCCCCAGCGGATGCCATTGTTCATACATGCGATGGCCGGGACGTTCGGAGTGCATCGATAAACCATACAGTTGGCGCGACAAACCGACGGCAAAGTCACAAATGTCGATCATTTCCTGCACTTCGCCCATGCCTTCCGGTTTGATTTTGCCCATTTCGAGTGCAACCAGTTCGCCCAACGGCTCTTTGTATTCACGCAGCGCATCGCCGATGTCACGGACCACCTGTCCGCGTACGGGTGCGGGTACGGTTCGCCAGCTTTTGAAGGTTTCTGTGGCTTTATCGACGAGGGCATCATAGGTAACGGCCGTTGCCTGCACCACAGACGCAATTGGTTCGCCCGTTGTCGGATTATACGAAACCAACGTTTTACCATTGGGATCATCAATCCAACCACCTGGCCCGGTAGAAGCACCCGCATTAACCGCTTCAATTCCTAATTTATCTAATAACGCTTGCATTAAAAGTTCTCCTTGGGAAATAGGTTAACCACAAAAAACGCAGAGGACGCAAAACTATTTACTGCGTTCTCCGCGCTCTCGGCGGTTTTTTTATAGTGGTCAAGTTTCAAACTTACGACCGAATTGTACCAAAATCCAGACAACATCCCAATTCAGATTAAATCATCACAATCTATCATATTCTTCAGGCTCTACATCAGGTGCCTTTGCCAAAACCGCCAAAAGTTTTTCACGGTTGCCCCGTTTTGCGCGTTCTTCCAAATAACCTACCGCTTGCAAAGTTGCCACCTTTTCAGCCAAAGCCAACATGACAAATTGGTTCATGGAAACCCCTTCTTCAGAGGCTAATTCTCGAACTTGATTATGTAACGATTTTGGAATTCGCAAATCGATTTCAACTTCTTCCATGCTGTCCATATAAACTGCCGTGTCATGCGTATCAAACCAAACGGCCACTTCTTCATCATTTTTGAATTTAGGTAACTGAGGCATTAGTAACTATCCATAAATAAGTTC
>JAGRDI010000378.1:0-16693 GCA_020432765.1 Anaerolineales bacterium
TGACAATTTGACAATCTAATAAGATGAATTTTAAGATTTATTTTTATGACGTTTAACATAGAAATACAATCGTTTTTATTTTTGTAGCACGTAAACTAATTACGTGAATACTCAATCTAAATAGGAGATAAACAATGCAAAATTATGGTGCCTTTGTAAGTAGCTATGGCGTAGAAAATCATGGCATTAAGAACGCGGCAACAGTTTATTGGAACCTGACCGGCCCACAACTTTATGAACAATCCATTCGCCGCCGTGAAGGCTCGATAGCGCACCTTGGTCCGTTGGTTGTGCATACTGGTGACCATACCGGCCGTTCCCCCAACGACAAATTTGTAGTAAAAGAACCAACAAGCGAAAATGATATTTGGTGGGGCAATGTCAACCGTCCCTTTACTCAGGAAAATTTTGATTTCTTATATCGCAAAATGATGGCCTACATCCAGAATCGGGACATCTTTGTTTTTGATGGCTATGTAGGCGCAGATCCGGACTATCAGATGCCGGTACGCATCATTAATGAATATGCGTGGCATAATTTGTTTGCACGCAATATGTTTATCCGTGAACTACGACCGGAAAAACTGGCCAACCATGTGCCGCAGTTCACTGTTATCGATATGCCGCGCCTCAAGGCTGAACCTGAATTCGATGGCACCAACAGCCAGACCTTTGTCCTGGTCGACTTTGGCAAGCGTTTAGTGTTAATTGGCGGCAGCGAGTACGGTGGCGAGATTAAGAAGAGTATCTTCTCCGCCATGAATTATTACCTTCCGAAGCGCGGTGTGCTCAGCATGCATTGCAGTGCCAACTACGGCGAATCCAAAGAAGATACCGCATTGTTCTTTGGATTAAGCGGCACAGGTAAGACAACCTTAAGCAATGACGTATCGCGAACATTAATCGGTGATGATGAACATGGTTGGAGCGAAGATGGCGTCTTCAATTTTGAAGGTGGCTGCTATGCTAAGGTTATTCGTCTTGATCCTGAAGGTGAACCAGAAATTTACGAGACAACGCGCCTCTTTGGTACCATCCTGGAAAACGTCGTGATGGATAATGATACACGTCGCGTTGATCTGAATGATGCAACTTTTACACAAAACACCCGTGCCAGCTATCCGATTTCACATATTCCTAATGCCAGTCTTGATGGTTACGGCGGGCATCCCAAAACTGTGATGTTCCTGACGGCCGATGCGTTTGGCGTACTGCCACCTATTAGCAAATTGACCAGAGCGCAGGCGATGTACCATTTCTTGAGCGGATATACAGCCAAGGTTGCTGGTACCGAACGCGGCATCACCGAACCAGTACCGAACTTCTCAGCCTGCTTTGGTGCACCATTCATGCCGCTGCATCCCGGTGTATATGCCAAATTGTTGGGCGAGAAGATTGATAAGCATGGTTCCGATGTGTGGTTGGTCAATACGGGTTGGACTGGTGGCTCATTTGGTGTCGGCAGTCGTATGAAACTGGCTTACACACGACGCATGGTAAATGCTGCCTTGAATGGCGAGTTAAATGATGTGGAGACTGAGATTGAGCCATTCTTTGGTCTGGCAGTTCCGAAGCATATTGAGGGTATACCGAACGGAGTTCTAAACCCGCGCCAGACCTGGGAAGATAAAGAAGCTTACGATGCCCAGGCAACCAAGCTGGTCGGTATGTTTATTAAGAACTTCAAACAATTTGAAGATGGCGTAACCGACGAGATTAAAGCGGCTGGTCCTAAGTTATAGGCTATATTCCTGTTAACCAATGATAAGCCCTCAGAGTTTTCGCTTTGAGGGTTTTTTGTTTTCTTTGACCAAAATGCAGTCAAGTATATTTTGGTGTTGTATAATGCTACTATGTATGAACTGCCTTTGTTTCCACTGAATATTGTTTTATTTCCAGGTATGCCATTGCCATTACAAGTATTTGAGGAACGTTACGTGGAGATGGTAGAGTTGTGTGTACGCGAGAAACGGCCGTTTGGCGTTGTGCTTATTCGTGATGGCATTGCTGAACGCGGCCCCCTGGCTGAACCTTATACCGTAGGCACAACTGCCCAGATCACGCGAGTCGAAAAGTTAGACGATAGTGGTCGTATGATCATAATCACCCTGGGACGTGAGCGTTTTCGTATTCATTCCTTGTTCAAAGATAAACCATACCTGGTTGGAGAGGTCGAAGCGTTGAATTTGAATATCGGGCATGAAACACGCTTGGCCAGTGAAACAAAACAGCTTTTTCCCTATGTAGAAGAGTACCTGGAAATTATGTCGCGCAGCGGCTCCATTGAAATGGATGCATCCGATTTGCCGCATGATCCACAGCGATTTTTGTACCTGGCTGCGGCCGTGATTCAACTGCCATTGCGTGATAAACAAGCACTGTTAGAAATTGATGACGCCCGTGAACTGCTGCATATTCTTTACACATATTATCGCCAAGAATTACCCGTTTTACGGATGATGCCGTCTGCGGACATAGGCATTTTCTCCCTTAATTAGGCTCACCCTAATCCCCCAAAGATTTTAAATAAAGGAATAATGATGACCCAAGAAACCAAACCATTTTCTTCAACGGTTGCTGATACCTTAAGTCAGCGTGTGACAGTCCGATTTTTCCATGAGAAACCGATCCCCGAACAGATGTTACAGACAATTTTAGAAGCGGCACGGCGTTCGCCGACCAGCAGCAATATGCAAACCTACAGCATAATTGTTGTACGTGATCAGGCTGTGAAGCAGCAGTTGGCTGTGCTGGCCGGCAACCAAAAACATATTGAAACTTGCCCTGTGTTTATTGCATTTTGTGCTGATATTTCGCGTTTGGAGATTGCTTGTGAGATGCACGGCCGTTCCCTGGCAAAGACACTTGAAACAACCCTGGTGGCAACGGTCGATGCCGCTTTGGTGGGGATGTCGGCAGAAACAGTTGCGGAATCTTTCGGCTTGGGTGCAGTCATGATCGGCGGCATACGCAATCATCCACGTGAAGCCGCGGAATTATTAGGCTGTCCGCCAGGCGTGTATGTGGTTTATGGTATGTGCCTTGGTTGGCCTCAGGAAGAAAAAGTGCCGCCACAAAAGCCGCGTATGCCCGATGAGTTAATTATTCACTATGAATCTTATAGCACTGCCGATCCGCGCCCATTATTAGCACAATATGATGAAGCATTGGCCGCGCATTATGGAAAACAGGGACGAAATTTGAACCGGGCTGCTTATACTGGCGTGATAGCCAATCGGCTGGACAAACCCAGTCGGCCGCATTTGCGAAATACCCTGGAAGAGATGGGCTTTCGCCTTGTTTGAAAAGCTAGAATCGTGGCAAAGTAAGCGTAAAATCTATAATCTTTGCCTGTTGACGGCCGTTTCGTTTTCATCTATACTCTTAGTAAGTTAAATGAACTTACTAAGTGAAGTGTGATGAAAAAAGCAACCCGGCAGCAGTCAAAAAAACATAATCGTCGTCTTGTATTAAGGACGATCTACCAGTATGGGGAGATCAGCCGCGCCGATATAGCGCGCCAAACGCATTTAACCAGACCAACCGTATCCGGCATTGTGACTGATTTGATTGATGCTGAACTTGTAGTTGAAACGGGGCAGGGACCATCGGCGGGAGGCAAACGACCGCTGTTGTTAGCAATCGCCGCCGATGCCAACCAACTCATCAGCATTGATTTGAGCAGCCGCGTCTTTCGGGGTGCCGTCGTTAACCTGCGCGGTGACATCCTCACACGTTTGGAGTTTCCCACAAATAATCAAAAAGGAACCGCTGCGCTGGCATTAACCTACAAATTAATTGACGCATTGGCTGCAGCCGCAACTGCGCCGCTTTTGGGGATTGGAATTGGTACGCCCGGTTTAGTCGATCCACAGCAAGGGCTTATCATGCGTGCTGTGAATATGGGCTGGCAAGATTTACTTCTGCGCGAACTAATTGAAGCACGCACTGGGTGGCCTGTTTATGTTGCCAATGACTGCCATGCAGCGGCGTTAGCTGAATATACTTTTGGGCGTCAAACTACGAGCAAAAATTTGGTGGTAATTAAAGTTGGTGTGGGGATTGCTGCCGGCATTGTGCTGGACGGCCGTTCATACTATGGTGATGGTTTTGGGGCTGGTGAAATTGGACACGTTGTCGTCGCTGAACAGGGGGAGCTTTGTGCATGTGGAAATGTGGGCTGTTTAGAAAAAATGGCTGGCACGCAGACGATTTTGCAGAAAGCGCAGTTAATTGCAGCCAATCCAACATTATCAGACTTAAATGTTAGACCTGATGTAACCTGGGAAACGATTGTTGCTGCCCTGGAGGCCAAAGAGCCGGCAACAATTGAGTTAATAGAAAATACGGGTAAGTATTTAGGGGTAGCGATTGCTAATTTGATCGGCAGCTTGAATATTCGACATATTGTAATCGCTGGACGGGTAACACGTTTTGGCGATGTGTTGTTAAACGCTGCACGCCAAGAAACTCAACGACGGGTCTTACCAACAATGGCGGCACAAACCGCGATAAGTTTGTCGGCACTTGGTGATGATATTGTTATTTTGGGTGGTACAGCCATGGTTTTGCAGCGCGAGCTGGGAATTATTTAGATGTCTTTACGAGCAGCAAATCCAGTCTGGCTTGGTTTAGATATTGGCGGAACAAAAATCGCAGTCGTACTGATGGATCAAGAATTACGGCCGTTAAGTGGTGAAATATTCCCGACCCAGACGGCTGATGCGGATGCGTTGGTGGCAGGTATAGAAACGGCCGTATGCGCCGCACTCACTGCTGCACAAGTCACCGCCGGGCAAATTACTGCTGTTGGTGTGGGTGTGCCTGGCCTGGTTAACCCGGCAACGGGTGAAGTACATTTGGCCGTTAACCTCAATTTACAGCATTATCCTTTGGGAACAGTACTCACTGAAAGGTTAAATGCACCTGTCTATTTAGAAAATGACGTGCGTATGGCTGCATTGGGTGCTTTCCAATATGTCCAGCAGCAAAAACCGGTAAGCAACCTGGCCTATTTGAGTATTGGCACGGGCGTGTCAGCAGGATTAATTCTGGACGGGCAGCTTTATCGTGGGAGTCATGGCATGGCGGGTGAAATTGGGCACATCATTGTCGACCCCGCAGGTGAGATGTGTGCCTGCGGACTGCGTGGCTGCCTGGAAACGATTATTGCAGGGCCTGCAATTGCACGTCAATGGCAAGCTGCTTGTGCTGATTTTGATGATGAAAAGGAAATAACGGCCGTATCTGTCTATAATGCTGCCCAACAAGGTGACCCAAGCGCACAAACCGTGATCGAGCATGTCAGCACTACGATTGCGCGTGCCATTCAGTGGCTTGTCATGGCATATGATGTTGAGCATATTGTTTTCGGTGGGGGTGTAGCCAAGTCCGGCGCGGCTTTTCTAGACCCGGTCTTACATGCGCTGGCTAAATTAAGCGCAGGGTCTCCCCTTGCCCAAACCATGTTGGATGCCGAAAAAATGATGCTTCTTCCCTCTGACTATAATGCAGCCACTTGGGGGTCAATTTTGTTGGCACGCAAAAATCACAAGCCTGGTTTGTCAACGGAGATATGATGTTATTGATTCAAAACGGAACAATTTATACACCGGATGAGGTGATTGATGGCGGCACGGTTGGGATCAAAAACGGCCGTATTGTCACCATTGCTGCAGCCCAAGACATTGGCCCTATTGGAGCCGCTGAGGTGATCGACGCCACAGGCAAACTCTTAGTGCCAGGTTTTATTGACTTGCAATGCAACGGTGGTTTTGGCCATGATTTCACGGCTGATCCCGCTTCAATTTGGGAAGCTGCTGCCAGGCTGCCACAATATGGGGTCACGACTTTTTTGCCAACCATCATCACGTCACCATTTGATACCATTCAAGCCGCACAAGCTGTGATTGCCAATGTCCCCGCCGATTTTAAGGGTACCTGGCCATTGGGTTTACATCTAGAAGGGCCATTCTTAAATCCGGCCAAAAAAGGCGCACATAATCCGCATTACCTATGTTCCCCACAAGTAGATAGGGTATTAGAGTGGAGCCCAGAAAGCGGTGTATGTTTAGTGACGTTGGCACCAGAACTGGACGGCGCATTGGAGGTTGTCGCCAAATTGGCCGAAAATGGCGTTGTCGTCAGTGCGGGTCATTCGATGGCGACTTTTGATGAAGCTGCAGCTGGGTTTGACGCGGGTATGCGTTATGGCACGCATTTGTTTAATGCGATGCCGCAAATCCATCATCGTGAACCGGGTTTGGCCGGTGCTTTGTTAGCAGATGATCGCCTCGTGGTAGGGTTGATTCCTGATGGGATCCATGTCCATCCGGCTTTGATTAAAACAGTGTGGCAAACGCTGGGAAACGGCCGTCTTAACCTGGTTACCGATGCAATGGGCGCAATCGGCATGCCATCCGGCACATATTTATTAGGTGAATTCGAAGTGACTGTCACGGGAACAACTGCTCATCTGGCTAACGGCACACTTGCTGGCAGTGTTATCGTGATGGATGAAGCGATTCGCAAGCTGATCGACTATACCGATTGTTCCTTAGCAGAAGCATTGCCAACCGTCACAACAACCCCTGCACGGTTATTAGGTCTCAAGCACAAAAAAGGGCAAATTGCACCTGGTTTTGATGCTGATTTGGTTTTATTAAACCCAGATTTGACTGTTGACATGACGTTTGTGAACGGTCAAATTGTTTACAAAAGTTGATGGAGCACAATGTCATTAAAAGAAACAAATCTCTATCGTGAAATTCATGCACAACCAGCGGCTTTAAGTTTGCTGTTAGCATCTGAAAAAGAAAATATTCAAGTTCTGGCGCAGGAAATTAAAAAGCGGAATATCAGTTATGTGGTGATCGCGGCACGTGGCACCAGTGATAATGCTGGACGTTATGCACAATATGTTTTGGGCGCACATAATGGTTTGATGGTCGCATTGGCGACACCAAGCCTGTTTTCAATTTATGGCCAACCACCACAATTGGGTAATGCGTTGGTGATCGGTATCAGTCAAAGTGGCAAAAGCCCGGATATTGTTTCGGTTGTGGCCGAAGCGAGAAAGCAGGGAGCCTTAACGGCCGTACTTACTAACGAAACTGCATCAGACCTCGCCGCACAGGGTGATTTTGTGATTGGTTTACACGCGGGCACAGAACTAGCCGTTGCTGCCACTAAAACCTATACGACCGAACTGACTGCTATCGCCATGCTCAGTGTGGCCTTGTCCGAAGATAGAAAGCTGCAGGAAGAATTGGGCGAGATAGTAACGGCCGTTGACAGCACCCTCACCATGTTCAATCCAATTGCCGCCGTCGTGCAGCGTTACCGCTATATGGAGCAATCAGTGATTATCGGCCGTGGCTTTAATTATGCAACTGCTTTTGAGATGGCTTTAAAGATGAAGGAACTGACTTACACGATTGTCGAACCGTACAGCAGTGCTGATTTTGAGCATGGCCCCATGGCATTGATCGAACCGGGATTTCCGGTAATTGTGATTGCACCTCAAGGTAAAATGCTCCATAAATTAACCGGTTTCATCCAGAAATTGCGCGATCGCGAAGCTGAAGTAATCGCGATTAGTGATAGCGCCCAAACGTTGGCGCTGGCACGCATTCCCCTGGCGCTGCCGCGATCTGTGCCCGAATGGCTGTCGCCGATTACGACCATTGTACCGGGACAAATGTTTGCCATGCTGTTGGCACATGCGCGTGATTATGACATCGACGCACCGCGTGGCTTAAACAAAGTAACCGAAACACATTGATGCCCACGCTTGTGTGACAACCAATGGTCTGCCTCATCCCCTTTACACGTAGATGTGGCGGGGATGAACGCGGGTGCGGTTACTGTTACTGGGCACTGGCCGATAATAATGTTCAGGGGCTGGGTTGAAGCATCTGCCGAGTACCCTTTACTTTAGCCTGGTCTCCTAGTTTTCTGGCGCACCAGCAGCGATCCAAGCTTTCAATGCTTCCAGTTCATCGTCTAGTACTTGACCGAAATGCTCCCGTGATTCGGACTGGCGCTGAATAAGTAAGCTGTTGGCCGGGTCACCAGGGAGAATGACGGGACCATTTTCTCCACCAACCATTAACGAGGCATAACTGCTCAGATCCAATCCGGCTTCTGCCTCCTGACCCGCATGGCAAAATAGACAACGGCCGTTAAACATTGCCGCAAAAACACCTTCATAGGTACGCGGTACACCCTCTAGTAAGTAAGGACTGGTATGTTCCAAAATGTAAAGTTGGCGGGCAAGCACCGGTTCCAATGCAGGCGAATCGAACCCTGAGTATTGCCATTCTTCTCCGTGGCAGGCTGGATTACCACAGAAGGAACCATCAAGTGGTGGTTTACCCGTCAGCTGCGTGTAATCCATTTCCGGATCGTCGGGTACATGACAGGCCGCACACGATGAATCAATGGCTCCACCATGCAGTGTGATCCAACTACTGTGGGTATGGCCAGGAGGTTCGGGGCCACGTACCAGTTCAATTTCCGTCACTAACGTCCGATTGTCAGACACAACCGGGATAGCGTGGCAAAGATTGCACTCTAGACGAATAGCTTCTTCTGTACCGGTGAGATGTTTGCCATCGTGACAGCGAAAACAGCCAGGAGTATTTTTATGGCCCAAATTGTCCGCATGTGTTTCCCAATCCAGTTTTTGATCAGGAAAGACGATCTGGTTATAGATGTCACCAAGTATGCTGCTTGCCTGTTGAACGGCCGTTTTCTGTTCGGCTGTTTCAACGGGATAATTTTCTGCATAAAAGGTGGTCAGCGAAGCAAAAGCTGCCTGAGCGGATTGTTCGTCAGGGTAAGATTCTTGTAGGCGTTTGATAGCCTGCTCGCGGATCTCTGGCAGATTACGATCCAATAAGTTTTTACTTAAAGCCTGGTCTACAGCTTCGGTAGGTGTTGGAATCGTGTGGGTAACACGATTATGGCAGGTAATGCAGTCCATACGTTCCAGTGTAGTCCCCGCCACGTCATCAGGGGTCACATCCGAAGCGATGTCGTAATACTCGCTAATATTGCCGTCGGCGTCAATTGCACGTACATAAGGGATTGCCTGTTCCAATTCATCTGTGGGCAGATACCAAACCTCGTTCTCAATATGCCAGTGGATGCCGCGACCCAAATCTTCGCGCTGACTGCCGCCGCCCGTTTTCATGATCAGGAAAATACGCTCAATTTCTTTCGCGTCTTCGTCAGCAAAATGTTGGATTTCGCGCAGGCTGTCGTCTGAGAATTTCTCAGGATAATGGCAAGTTTCACACGATTCCCGCGCCGGACGCATGGCACGCGTATGGATGGGATATTCATAGTTTTTAGTGATATTGAGAACGACATGACGTAAGTCGCCTGCTTTGCGTGTGAACTGCGTTGTGAATGCATCACGCCCGATATGGCATTCTACACAACGCACGCGGGCATGTGGAGAACGTAAGTAGGCATTATATTCGGGAGGCATGGTGTGGCAGGCCATACCGCAAAATTCGGGGGAGTTGGTATAAGTCCAAGCTTCCACGCTGCCGTACCCAATGAGCAATGTAACGAATCCCAAAAGAGCAAAAGGAAAAACACGAATCCAGATAGAGCTTCCCGCCGGCGGAAAGAAGAAGTTTCTGATAAGCTTTAATATCTTGCGCATGGCTTTATCCTTCCCTTGATGACAATTAAGATTCAGGTGTGGGTGTCACGGCCGTTTCCGGGGTTGGACTGGGTTCTGGCGTTGGTGTTGGTTTTGTATGATAACCTTCAGCCACACCTGCCAGCGTTTCCAAATCCAGCATTGAAGCGTCACGGTCGTTATGGCAGTGGCCGCACGCATAAGCCAATGTCAGATATGGCATAACAAACAGGCCATCATCACTAAACTGCGCTGCTTTTGGATCAGTGTTGATGGCGAACTGGTGTGAGCGCACATCTGCAATGAACAAATCTAGATTTCCTTGTGCCGATTTGGCCATGGGAGGCATGTGGCAGTCAATGCAGTCCACCCCCAAATGTTTGCGATTATTTTGCACTGCTTCATTTTGCCAATGACAAGTTTCGCATACTTGACGGATACCCTGGTTAGGATTCACGGTCTCATCGGCAAAAATAGCACTGGCATGCGGATCGTGGCAATCGATGCAGTCCAGAGCAAAATGCTTGGAATTATACAAATCTTCAAACTGAAGTTGATGTTTCTCAAAGCCGTCGTTAGCATCAATGAGGGCGGGGTTGTCATGAACATGACATTCACCACATAACTGCGAAGCACGTTCAACAACCATTCGCACGCCCTGGGGATCTTCGGCGTGGCGGCTGCCTGGCCCATGACAGCGTTCGCATTGAATACCCGGCAACGCCCAAGTACCGTTAATGCCATCGAGATTATCTTCATGACCCTGGGGGGCATATCCCGTTGTATGGCAGATGCCACAATCAAAGGGGATTTGCTCGCCCGGATGGTAAGGTACCCAATCGGCCGTCGCCCCAACAGCTTCATTGGCAAAATTGTATTGGGTTGCTGCTGAGTCGTCACCTGTAAAAATATAACCATCTTTAGCGATGAACAGTGCTTTCCAACCATAACCGCCAACCATATAGGCTAAGTCATTCCATGTCTGACCTTCTGGTGGTTCAGGTAATTGGTTGTTGGCATCGGTATATGGTAATTCTGGAGAGTCACCGTTATCGATTTTGGTAAGTGCGTGCGAATGCCCTGAGAGGTTGAAGCTGGCATAAATGTCTTCGTGGCATGCGCCACATTCTGCGGAGCCAATGAATGTCTGGCTGGCTGTAGCATCTTGTCCGGCAGGACCTATTGGTCCTAAAGGGCCCGGTGGTCCTGCGGGCCCTAATGGTCCTTGTGCTCCCTGGCTCCCCGTACACCCCGATAAGAAAAAACATACAATCATCAACAGACTTGTGGAGAAACTTGATGTACGGTACATCTGATGACCTCCTTATGAGATTGTGGGAAATCGATACTTGCTTCGACTATTATGCATTGTAAAGAAAACCATACTATCCTGTTTCAAAAGGTTTTTTTTAGCCGCGTATTTCAAATGAGGTGACATCTAATCATCAAGGGTACCAGTCCACGTTTCGTAATGGCGCCCTTTGCGTTCGTCCCCTTTGTAGAAGGTAAGCACTGTCATCACTTTGTATTGGATAAAACTTTGGTCTTGTGGTTTATGGCGTGTGATTTCGTGTAGAGGATGCCAGGTACCGGAGTTGAAATACATCTGCTTAAAAGGTTTATCATCGATCATGGGCACATATAATGGCACAACTTCATAATGATGCGTATGCCCATAAATGAAATATTGAGCCGTTTGCTCTTCAAATGCACGTTCCTTGAGCGCAAATTTGGCGAAAGAGGAGTCGCCGCCCCAAACTTTTTCTTGAATCAAGGACACCAATTCGCTGATTGAATGGAATGACAAGACTCTGGAAAAACGCAATGTCATTTCCAATAAATCAACTGTATCAAAGGGCATCCAGGTATCTTTTTCGCGAATAAACGGGGATTCGAGCGCTTCATCAGCGATTTCATTCCAAATACGTTTGACTTCGTTACCAATGGCTGAGGGAATGTTGTTTTGTTTTAGGACGCCTTGAATCCAGACTGGTACGAGCAGCGACGGCCGTACATTTGCCAATTCAGCCAGCCCATCAAACAGGCCGGGCAGATTGGGTTCATTGGCGCGGGCAGTGCCCAATTGTTGGCGTACGGCTTGTGGGAAACGGTTCAATAAATCAACTACAATGGCATCGCCTAATGTTGCCGCCGCACGTCCTGCGTGTTTATCGTAATTAAAGGGGTCGTAGATGTCACCATGGCGTGCGAAAACTTTGTGGTCCGCATAAAGTTGGCTCAATATGTCTGAGTCGTCTGGATCATGGGGATAGGGGCCGGGGGGATTGGCTAGACCGATAACGGCCGTTACCTTTTGGCGAATCGCTTCAAATTCAGGCGCATCAATATATAAAAACCAATCATGATTGCCGATTAGATAATGGATGCGCGTTGCTACCGGTTGTTTGGCGCTGATGATGTCGGGTACACCATCGTTGGTGGCTGGTGGCAGCGTAATTGGGTTGCCATTTGACAAGCCATGCAAAATGCTTAACGCTTCTGCATTTTTCACGAGAATGGCATCCGTGATCTGATTTACTTTACGGGCTAAGGTTGCCAGTTCAACATCATCTTCGAGATCATTCCAGGGCCGCGCATAATCAGGATCCCCCGCGTTTTCATCGCTCCATTTGGTCGAGCGAATCAAATCCAATACATCGCCTAACAAAACAATATCAAGGCTGTCGATAGGTTGGTATTTGCCGGTTCCCTGGCGAAACGAGGCGAAATAAGCTAATTCCTGTACATTGCTGCGAAAACGTTCAAAAGCATCGGCGGCAATCGTTTTGCCGGTTGTGCCATCGGTTAGATGCAGATCGCTGATTATGACTAACATGCGTTACCCTCCGTAGGTGTATGTAGGTCCTTGAATCTGTCGAAGTCCGGACTTCGACAGATTCAAGCCTCATCTATTCTGATTCTTTTCATACCGATACCGGTTCAAACTCCCCTACCCATGCCATCATGACAGACAGAGCCAATCCCAGATTGCCCATTTGGCAGTGCTGGTCGGCATGTTCTGCTTGCGTAAAGATGCGCGTCGCAACTGATCGTGCATTTGTTAACGCTTTTTCTTGTTTATAAACGAGCTTTATGGGTTGGAAAGCATCATGTTCGCCACCCAAAAGCAATACGTCCTGATCAACCAATTCAGAATGCAAGTGTTCTTTATTCATACCCAACATCCAATCAACTGCTTCGATCGGTTGATCTTTTTGGGTAATGAATAATGCCTGGTTGATCGTGTGCCTTAATTTCGCATTCGTCATTTTCATCTTGACCATCCAATTCATCAGTTTGCGCCATTTCATCAACTGATTAACAAGCCCCGTGCTGATTCCACCAGCTAACTCCATCCAATCATAAACCGGCGGCATGGCGATGACTCGTTGGATTCGCTTATCAAATGCGGCTGCACGCAAACACCAGTAGCCTCCCATAGAAACACCCATCCCGGTAACATCACTTAAATGAAAATGATCTAGGACAGCACCTGTTGGTTTTTCCCAATCATGGCCAAAAGGCAATCCGTATGTTCTTAACGCTGCGCCTTGTCCGGGGCCTTCAAAAGCAATCACTTCATAACCTGCTTCTGCAAATGTCATCCACATACAATAAAATTCTTCAATAAAAGAATCGAACCCGCCAAAAGCCACAATTGTGCCTTTATTCTCTGCGTTTCTGGGCAGCAAGCGCATGGCTGGCAGGTAACTGCCTGCATAAGCAACTTTATGCTGCTCAATTTGGTCTTCGGCGAAGGCGCGATAAAATAGTTCGTGAAACTTATTATACAGAGGCAATTTGCTTTCGGCGGCAGGTTCAACCAAAAATTCGGCTGCACGATAATAAAACGCACCATTTTTTAGTCGATTTTCCGCAACGGCCGTATCTCCTAAGCGTGTAAATACAGCCACATAATCATCAAATGATTTTATACTTGCTCCCGCCGCTTCAATATCTTCTTTGCGCGTAAATCCAAGTGAATACCAACGATTTAACTGGTAATTCATAAATGCGTCTTTGTGAAACCTAAAATACCCAATTGGTAATTTCATCAATTTTTACTCTGAAATAAAAACTGCAACGTGCAATTCAGTTATGTTATTTGTACGATTTATTCGTAACAGTGTAAACTTTTTGAGGCGAAATTGCAACTAACAAACTGTGTACAGGGTTATGTTTGCCAGAACGCGATTTATCTATTTCTGCAACTTGTTTCGCCGCATTTGTCTGTCATCAACGAATTGAGAAATGGATATGGTTGAATTCTATGATTGACTGTGTTAAAACAAGGACAAAAATTACCATTGTGTTTTCAACAAGTGATTTAGACAACATCGAAAACATTCCTTGGGCGGCCATTGCCGTGCTCAATCGAGCGTGTCGTTTTGCAGAGCACACCCGCAATTCGTTTTAACAGTGAGACAGTGATGGCAACCCTTCAAATTGCACCGCCACTCCTAAAAACCAAACTCCATATTCCCCCACGGCGACCTGATACCATCCCCAGATCACGGCTCATCCAACGACTGAACGAACGCATCCAGCGTAAACTCACCTTAATGATTGCCCCGGCCGGATACGGTAAAACGAGCCTCGCCGCCGAATGGATACACACGCTTCAAGCCGAGGACAGCTTCAAAAATCGGATCACCTGGCTCTATCTCGAAGAAGCGGACAGCGAACCCATCCGGTTTCTGTCCTACGTGATCGCCGCCTTGCAGCAGGTCGAGCCTGAAATTGGGGGGAGTGCGCTGGGCTTGTTTGAAATGGCACAGACACCGCCGATAACGGCCGTTCTCAACGACCTGCTTAACGACCTGTCCACACTCGACACTCACCTTATGCTGGTGCTGGATGATTATCATGTCATCAGCCACCCGGAAATCCACGAGGCATTGCGCTATCTCGTCGAGCATCAGCCGCACCACATGCATCTGGTCATCACCTCGCGCGAAGACCCGCCGCTGCCACTATCTCGACTGAGGGCGCGGGGTGAGATGATTGAAATCCGCATGCATGATTTGCGTTTTTCGTTGGACGAAGCAGCGCAGTTTTACGCGCAGGCGATGAAACTAGACCTGGAATCAGCCGAAATCAGTGCCTTGGAGGCGCGCACCGAAGGGTGGATCGCCGGGTTACAACTGGCTGGATTTGTCTTGAAAAACCTGCCCGACCATCAGGCGTTTATGGACACATTCAGCGGCAGCCACCGCTACGTGCTGGATTACCTCACCGATGAGGTTCTCCACAGCCAGGATGAAGCCATGCGGCAGTTTTTGGTGCAAACGGCCGTTCTCAAGCAGTTCAACACCGAACTCTGTCAAGCCGTCACCGGCAACCCCAACAGTCAACACATCCTTGAGCAGTTAGAGCAAACAAACATGTTCATCGTTCCCCTGGATCACGAACGTGTTTGGTACCGGTATCACCACCTGTTTGCTGATTCACTCCTGACCGAGTTGAGCCAGGCCGAAGCATCTGAACTCTACAAAAAGGCGGCTGCCTGGCACGCTGCCAACGACATGATCTTTGAAGCCGTGACCTACGCCCTGGACAGCGGCGATCCTGACCTGATGGCCGACATGATCGACCTCGCTTTGCAGCAAGAGACGATCTGGTCGAGCGGCAATCTGGTGCTCTATTCATCCTGGCTGGAAAAACTGCCCGAGCCGGTTTTCGCCAACCGGCCCCGGTTGAGTTTGAGTGCGGCTTTTGTTTGGTATATGAACGGCCGTTTTGATGAAGCCTTACAACGTATCGCTCTGGCCGAAACCCATCTGGCCGCCCAACCCGCCTCGCCCAAAATCGAGACCCTGCTCGCGTTAGCAGCGGTGTATCGTGGCTCCATCGCCGCTGTTCGGGGTGACGTGGAACAGGCCATTGACCTCATCACATCTGCCCAGGAAAACTTGCCCGGCACCGATCAGATGGCCCACGCCCGCGCTCATTTCAGCCTGGGTGTGGCTTATGAACTTGCAGGGCAGGCTGACGATGCGGCCAAGAATTTCTTGCAAGCCAGTGACAAAGCGCAGGCGGCCGGTGTACTGCATTTGGCGGTAAACGGCCGTTGTTCAGCCGCCCAAATATTGATTGCCCAGGGACGCTTAAAACTTGCCGAGCAAGCCTGCCGCACGGCGATTGATTTAGTCGCAGATCGGCGCTTCCCGCCGCTAGGCTTGGCGTTGTCAATTCTTGGTGGGATTGCGCTGGAGAGAAATGATCTGCCCGCTGCCGAACAGCACCTGAATGAAGGGCTGGCCTTGTCTCGTCAGGGGATGCTGTTGGATCATGTGATTGCCGGTATGGCGTTTTTTGTCCATTTGGCAGCCTGCCAGGGTGATACGGCTGAATTCTTAAACGCCTTTGCTGAAGTGAATACGATTATCGAGGGCTATGGTGTGGAGCGCGTTTATTTGGTCGCGGCCGCTTATAAAGCACGTATGCAACTCTTTTTGGCAGAAATGCAGGCGGTGGCGCAATGGGCAAATGCCTATCAAGCCAGTCGATCTGATGCCTCGTTTGAATATGCAGAATTGACGCTGGTGCGTTATCTGCTCATGAGTGGGAATGCTGAGAGCGTGCCATCCATCTTGCAGCCGCTGCTGGACACCGCCCAACATGAAGGACGCCGCCGCGCCAGCCTGGAAATCAAACTCCTGTTCGCTTGCTGCTATCAAGAAACTGGCAGCATCCCCACCGCCCTCAAGTGGCTGTCCGAAGCCCTGGAAATCGCTGCGCCTGAGGGCTTCATACGCATCTTTCTCGATGAGCCACCCGTGCTGGAACTGCTGCCCCAGGTTCGAGAGACCGCGCCCGATCTCGTCGCTGCCATTTTAGGGCAACAGACATCAGCGGGTGACGCTGCAAGGCCTTTCCTGAGCCAGGTCGAAAGGCCCGCTCAGCCGCCGCTGCCAGAACCACTGACCGAGCAGGAGTTGAACATCCTGGCTCTCATTGTGGACGGGAAAACCAATCGGCAAATCGCGGACGAACTGGTCATCACTCTGGGAACAGCCAAGTGGCATGTCCACAACA
>JAGRDI010000378.1:16773-17080 GCA_020432765.1 Anaerolineales bacterium
CTATATTGGCATCAGATAGGGTAAGAACGAGCAGCCGCAAGAAAACTGTTATTTTCTGGATACATGAGGAACCTTGTTATGCCCAGTATCGAACACGAACAAGTCGTCGAAATGATGATTGGAGGCCTTGGCTTGGAAGCGTTGTCCCTAGATGGGCAGCGTGTTGTAATGGAGGCCCCAGCAGACATGTTTCTAACTGAGGCGGATGTGAGTGCCAACGAAGTTAATGCAGGCGGCGTACCTGCAGACTGGGTCACTATCGACGGCAATGCAACTGACAGAGTTATTAGACATTATCGGAAATAAA
>JAGRDI010000379.1:0-6388 GCA_020432765.1 Anaerolineales bacterium
CACTGGGCTGAGTAATTGCACCACTTTAATTTGGGGTGATGCAGCCAGATTACCCTATGCAGATCACTCTTTCGATGCTGTATTTATGAGCTTTACGCTGGAACTATTTGATACACCAAATCTGCCACTGATTTTGACCGAAGCAAAGCGAGTATTGAGGGAAAACGGCCGTTTCTGTGTCGTCGCACTCTCAAAAGAAAATGGCGGCATAATTACATCGCTATACGAATTATTCCATGATACCTTTCCTGCTTACGCCGATTGCCGCCCTATTTTTGCGCGAAAGTTGTTGGTTGAACAAAGTTTTCGGGTGGTAGACGGCCGTCATGCATCCATGTTCGGCCTGCCTGTTGAAATCATCTTGGCTACGATCTGATAAAGTACTAATTCCTGCTGTGCAACTGTTAACTCAGTAATGATCACATCGGCGAGAAACCGTACAACTTAGATCTCACATGTTCAAGAAAATTAAGTTTGGTAAAATGCGATATGATCTTGCAAACAGATTCGCCACTCGACCCATTTTTCGCTCCCCAAAGCATTGCTGTCATTGGCGTTTCCCACAATCCTGCGAAGCTGGGTTACGGCATCGCCAAAAACCTGCTGCACTGCGGCTACCAGGGAGCCGTTCACTTTGTCAATCCAAAAGGCGGCACATTATTTGAGTGCCCTGTTTACAGCGCGATCAGCGATGTACCCGATCCGGTTGATTTGGCCGTGCTGCTAATCGCGGCGCATTTAGTGCCCGCCACATTAACCGCCTGCGGGGAACGTGGCATCCGCGCTGCGATCATCGCGTCTGGCGGTTTCCGTGAAGTCGGCGCAGAAGGGGCAGCGTTGGAAGCGGAATGTCTGCACATCGCTCAAGATTATGACATACGGCTGCTGGGGCCGAACTGCATTGGCTTGATCGATACCCATCTACCGCTGAACACCACTTTCCTGCCGCCGCCCGGCCCGCCACCGGGAGAAATCGCCTTTATCTCTCATTCCGGCGCGATTTGTGCGGCGATTATTGATTGGGCGCACGGACAAGGATTTGGCTTCTCACGTATTGTCAGCCTGGGCAATCAGGTTGATGTAACCGAGACGGATGTGCTTTTGCCGGTGGCGCATGATATGCACACAAAGGTGCTGACACTGTATTTGGAGGGAATCGACAACGGCCGTTTCTTCATCCAATCCGCCCAACAAATCACCTCCCACAAACCCATCATCGCACTCAAAGTCGGCCGATCAGCAGCAGGCCAACGTGCCGCCGCCTCACATACCGGTGCCCTAGCCGGTCAAGAAGACGCTTACAATGCTGCCTTTCGCAAAGCCGGTGTGCTGCGTGCTTCAACTGCCAACGAAATGTTCGATTGGGCCAAAGCATTGGCCTGGTGTCCTTTACCGGCAGGTGAAAATGTCGCCGTCCTTACCAATGCAGGCGGACCCGGCGTGATAGCTGCCGATGCGCTTGAGGCCAATGGTCTCAAATTGGCAGAGTTGGAAACAGTCACAACTAAATCGCTACACGAATTATTATCTGCTGCTGCCGGGCTAAACAACCCTGTCGATATGCTGGCCAGTGCGTCTCCTACCCAGTATGCGGAGAGTTTGCGTTTGCTTCTTGGCGATGATAACGTCAATTCTGTTTTGGTGATTTTGCCTGCACCACCGATGTTTAGCGCCGTGAGCGTCGCAGATGAGATCATTCCGATCATTCAAGTCAGTGAAAAGCCTGTTGTTGTAGCGCTTATGGGAGATTTGTTAACCGCAGAGGCACAACCTGTATTCAGGGCAGCACGCATCCCTGATTACCCGTTCCCAGAACAAGCAGCTTCGGCATTGGCGGCATTGACTCAATATGCCTTTTTCAAAAGAAAGAAGCTTACAGACTCCCTACAAGCGATGGATGTGGACAAAACGGCCGTACAAACAATTCTAAAAAAACATGCTTCCGGTTTCTTACCTCAAGATTCGATCCAAAAAATTCTCACAGCCTATGCTATCCCGTATCCCAAAACGAAACTGGCACGGTCTGCTCAAGAGACGGTAACAAGCGTACAAAAAGTTGGCTTCCCAGTCGTTATGAAGATCGCGTCACCGGATATTCCACACAAGTCGGATATGGATGGGGTTGTGTTGGGTGTGGAGGATGTGGATACGGCCGTTTCCACCTATAACCAACTCATCACCCGCGCAAACACCGCCCGTCCCACTGCAAAAATCCTGGGCGTTGATATTCAACAGATGGTGTTACCGGGGCAAGAAATGATTGCAGGCATTGTGCAAGACCCTCAATTTGGCCCCTTACTGATGTTTGGCTCCGGGGGTGTTGAAGTCGAAGGGTTAGAAGATGTTGCTTTTGCCCTGGCACCTTTGACATCAGAAGATGTGGATTATTTGTTAAACAGCACGTGGGCAGGACGCAAATTATCTGGTTATCGAAATGTGGCAGGAGTTGATAAAACGGCCGTTGTTAACCTGCTCATTCAACTCTCTCAACTTGCCCTCGACTTTCCACAACTCACCGAAATCGAAATCAACCCACTGCGTGCCACAGATAATAATGTCATTGCACTGGATGTCCGCATTCGGCTCACCTAATTTGATCAATAGCTTTCAAACAGACCTGTTCCTTGATAAAATGAAGCCCGTTCGACCATTACCAAGTAAGCGTCCACAAATAAATTCATAATCAAAAAACGCTTACGCGCAAGTTGATCGTTTTCAAACCCGCAAAATTAAAACGGCCAGCGATTTTAGGAATAAGCTTATGCTCAAATCATTCAGACGTCTGTTCGTGATTTACAAACAATTTCGCGCCAGACTTATTTTTTCCCAAGTGCTATTGCTCATCTCAGCTCTATGCATGATAGGTGTGGCTACACTTAACCAGCGCCTGATCAATGCAGGTATCGAAGCCGGCAACCAACAAGTTATCCTCGACACCGGCATAAATATGATCATTTTGGCTATTGTGGCCGGAATAACTATGGCCGGTACGGCCGCCCTCGCCGTTTTCTTTTCACAAGGCACAGCCTATATCATCCGTGTTGAACTTTACAACAAGATTCAGACCTTTTCCTTTGCCAACTTTGACAAATTCCGCACAGGTAATCTATTGGTCAGGCTAAATGCTGACGTGGTGAATATTCAGAACGCCGTTACCTACATGGTTATGTTACTTTTATACGCTCCATTTATGGTTCTGGTAGCTTTCATATTGGCCTTCATCTTCACGCCCAGTTTGGCCTGGATATTAATTGTGGTAGCAGCCATTGTGTTAATCATCATGGCCATTATTGTGCCCCAGGTTTTCAAAGCATATGATGCACGCCAACACAAACTCGACACGGTCAATAATACATTGCAAGAAAATCTGGCCGGGGTACGTGTGGTCAAAGCGTTTGTGCGCGAACAATTAGAAGTGGAACGCTTTACAAAACGCGCCGATGCCATGCGTAAACCGGCATATGCAGCAGCCTTTCGTGTGGCTATGTTCTCACCCTTGCTCACCGGTATTGCCCAAATTTCAATTGCCGCCACGATTGGGGTCGGCGGTTTGCAGGTTCTCACCGACAGCGGCTTAAATGTCGGTGAGCTAATCACCTTTATGCAATATTTGAATCTGGTGGTGATGCCATTGGCGATGCTCGCGATTGTGATTCCGTTTATGCTGCGCGGCGACACTTCAGCCCAACGTATCTTTGAAGTGATTGATGCTGAACCGGCCATCCAGAACAAACCAGACGCGCAGCCCTTGGACCTTGAAAAGGTCAACGGCCGTATCGTTTTCGATAACGTCTCCTTCGCTTTCCAAAGACCAGATGGTGAATATGATCCGCCGGCCTTAAAAAATATCAATCTAACCATCGAACCCGGCGAAAGAGTCGGCTTCCTCGGCTCTACGGGTGCAGGCAAAACCGCCCTGGTCAACCTGATTCCCCGCTTTTATGATGTGACCGAAGGAAAAATTACGATTGATGGCATAGATGTGCGCGATATTCCGCAGGAGGAACTGCGCCAGCTTGTCGGTATTGCCTTACAGGAAGCGGTTTTGTTTCAGGGCGACATGCGCTTCAACCTCAAATTTGGTGCGCCCGATGTCGAAGATCGTGTCATGTGGGACGCTTCCAAAGCAGCCGATGCATATGGTTTCATCAACAATTTGCCGCAGAAATGGGAGGCCCCGGTAGCACGGCGTGGCTATAACTTCTCCGGCGGCCAACGTCAGCGCCTCTCAATGAGCCGTACCCTAACTACTCGTCCTAGAATCCTGATTTTGGATGACAGCACAAGCGCGCTAGATGTAGCCACAGAGAGCCGCGTGCAAGATGCCATCCCTGAATTTGCGCCCGATTTGACTACGCTTTATGTGGCGCAGCGCATCAGCGCAGTGCTTAATTTGGATAAAATCGTTTTGCTGGAGTATGGGGAGATAACGGCCGTTGGCACCCATGAAGAACTGATGCAAACCAGTTCTCTTTACCAGGAAATTTACGAATCACAACTCGGTGGCGGCATTACCGCCGGTTTGGAGGTGACAGCATGAGCAAGAAAAAACGTCCTCTCCTCGGCAACAAATGGCGCGACCTCAACCTACACGAAGCAGATAAAGTGGAGAAAAAAGGGGATACGGTTGATGTCCTGCGTCGTCTCATGACCTACATGATCGATGATAAAGGGCGCCGCCGCTTTTGGATAGCCATGATTGTGCGTGTCATCAGCACAGTTTGTCTCATCGCCATCCCCGCCTTCACCGGTCAAGCCATCAACGTCGTCAGTGATCCCAATGGTCAAATCAATGAACTTTTGCAATGGGTCAGTTATGCCATTATTGCCGGCGTGCTTTTCCTACTGCTGAGTCTTCTGGCTGAGCGAGTGTTCTCCGATTTAGCCACTAAAGGTCTTTTCAACTTGCAGACAACACTTTTTGCCCATATGCAAACCTTGTCGTTAAGTTTTTTTGACCGCCAGCCTTTAGGCGAGTTGATGAGTCGTTTAACCAACGATTTGGAAACAGTGGGTCTCTTTTTCGAAAGCGCCGTCGCACAAATGATTCGTGCAGCTGTGCAAATTATACTCATTCTCTTGCTCATGCTGGTTGTCGATTGGCGGCTTACCGTTGCTGCGCTGATCGTCGTGCCTTTAATGTTAGCCTTAACAATAATCATTCAGCGCGTGGCCACACCAGCCTTTGCAAAGTTGCAAGAAGAACTTGGCGAACTATCCGGCTTTCAAGAAGAAACCATCGCCGGTAACAAAGTTTTGATTGCTAATCGCCAGCATGAATGGGCCAGCACTAACAATGAAACTTTGGCCGCAAATGTTTATGATGTGGGCACCAGCGCCTTCTTCACCTCACTCTTGCAATTCCCGCTTACACAATCATTGACCATGCTAATGGTCGTTCTCGTATTGGTTTTTGGTGGTTTTTTAGTTATTGGCGGACAAACGACTTTAGGCGTTGTCATCGCCTTTACCAGTTACGCGGCTTTATTAGCTTCACCCCTGTCAGAAATCGCGAACCTGACGGCAACATCGTTGAA
This sequence comes from Anaerolineales bacterium, assembly GCA_020432765.1. Classification (GTDB taxonomy): domain Bacteria; phylum Chloroflexota; class Anaerolineae; order Promineifilales; family Promineifilaceae; genus JAACFF01. The sequence goes on from JAGRDI010000379.1 coordinate 5,538, forward strand.
TGCGGTGGCTGGAGGACGGCGTGTATTTACAATTCTGGATGAAAAACCAACTGTAGAAGATGCACCTGACGCCAAAGAGTTTGAGTTCAAGGGCGGCCATATCGAATTCAAAGATGTCGATTTCAGTTATGTGCCGGGTCGTAAAATCTTACGTCACAACACATTTGAGGCGCTGCCAGGCCAAATGACAGGCATTTGTGGCCCGACTGGTGCGGGTAAGAGCACCATCATGAACATTTTGACCCGCTATTATGATATCGACAGCGGTGAAATCATTATTGATGGGCAAGATTTAGCCACGTTGACACAAAAGAGTTTACGCAAGCAGGTAGGCATGGTTCTACAAGAAGCGTTCCTATTCTCCGATACGGTCATGAATAATCTGATGTATGCGCGTGAAGGGGCAACTGAGGAAGAATGTATCGCCGCCGCTAAACAAGCGAACGCCCACGAGTTCATCACCAAGCTGCCGCAAGGGTATGACACGATGATGACGGAACGCGGCGCCAACCTGAGCCAGGGGCAGCGGCAAATGATCACAATTGCACGCGCGATGGTGGCGCAGCCGAAAATCCTGATTCTCGATGAGGCTACGAGCAACGTCGATACCCGCACAGAGAAGTTGATTCAGGAAGGGCTGCAAAAATTGATGGAAGGGCGCACAAGCTTTGTGATTGCCCACCGCCTGAGTACGATTCAACCAGCCCACAACATCATGGTGATCAATGGGGGTGAGATTGAAGAATTCGGTCCGCATAATGAGTTGATGGCACGCAAGGGTTTCTACTACCGCCTTTACATGAGCCAGTTTAAGGGCAAAGGGCCGGAGGGCGAGACTGTGGATACGAGTG
>JAGRDI010000379.1:6435-6880 GCA_020432765.1 Anaerolineales bacterium
GGTAAATGGTGTGGCTGTGGGCTGTTTTCCTGACTTGTATGCAGCGCTGGCCGGCAACCTACCCGACCAGGTGATTACCCTGTGAACGGGTCAGGATAAAGAGATAATTAAATATGGCAGGTCGGATTGACAATCCGATTGACTGAGTAGATTTCACCGTCTGCGCCGACCACCATAAATAAAAATTCGTAGCCGCGCTTTCTGAGCGTGAAAAAGCGAGGAATGGATTCCTCGGCTGCAAGATGTTTCTTTTCGTAGGAGCACAATATGTCTGACCAAATCAACCGAGAAATTTTTACCTCATCCCTTTTTGCTTTGCTGGAGGAAACCTTTAATCAAGTACAAGGCATCTATCTCGATAAGGGTACAACCTTGTTTGAAACCCTAGACAGTATCAACGCTGCCGAAGCCTCACAACCTGTTGGCAACAAATGTGCCACCCTCG
>JAGRDI010000380.1 GCA_020432765.1 Anaerolineales bacterium
TCAGGCGGGTTTGGCGTTGGAAACCGAGTTCTGCTCTTGTCTACACCTTCAGCCTTACTTTCTTCTCTTTCATAACTCATTTTACTTTTTCCTTATAAAATTTATGGCTGATATTGATAAAAATTGTGCTTGTAAATCAGTAAAACGACAAGTGCTGGCAAAAACTCTAACAACATTGGAAAAGTTAAGCTCATTTAATTTGTTGTCGTAATACAGATTAACTATTCGCGATGGTCTGCAAATTAGTCTGATCAAAATTTGTCTCGAGGATAATTTTATGGGGATGTTTTCGCATCTTTTCAAGTAATGTTGTTACGCTAAAGCTTCCAATCTGCTGGGCAGATTGGTCTGTCAGTGGATAGGCTGCACCACTGCCTCTTTCTGAATCGTGTTTGTACCTGGCATCGTTCAGCAAAACGATTGGCAAGTTTTGCTGCGGCAGTTTGATATCTAACGACTCTTTAACTTTGGGGCTTGTAAGTATAAGGCCATCAATGGGAATGTGTGCGCTTGCACAAGAAAAAAAGGCTGGGATATCTTGCTGGACATGCGCCACCAGCAACAAAAACCCATAACTGTGTTGTTGGCAAGCCTTGTCCACGCTTTGAATGAGTGTGATGTAAAAAGGATCTGTAAAAATCGATCCGGATGATTGCTGTAATAGCATACCGATAGTCCGAGATTTGCTCATATGATTTTTCATGAAATATCTCCCGCACACATGAAAACGTTTTCTCTAAAAAAGAACTATTTCTCGCTGTATTTGAAAACGTTTTCACAAATAATACGATCAACCGTACGATTTGTCAATATAATTAGCAAAACTCGCTCTTTTTCGTCAATGTTTAGTTCTCAGATCCACAGGAATCGTTTTGTTGAAAACGATTTCATGATATAATCGCAAAAAAGGATTGAACCATGACAAATCAGCATGCAAAAGTAACAATTCTGGACATTGCGCAAAGAGCAAATGTATCTCCAAGTACAGTTTCGCGTGCATTACGCGGATCGGCTGCTGTTTCTGATGACAAACAAAAAGCAATTTTGGATGCTGTGGATGAGTTAAACTATCGTCCCAACATTTTTGCTCAAGGACTGGCTAGTGGACAATCGATGACGATTGGTGTTTTAACACAAAATTTTGGCAGTCCCTTTTATGATGGTATTTTGCAGGGGATCCTGGACGGCCTGGATCAAACAAATTATTGGCCGCTCTTTGTCGACGGCCGTTGGCAGTCTGCGCTTGAAGAACGTGCACTCAATATGCTTTTAGATCGACAGGTAGATGGGTTAATTGTTGTCGGTGGCCAAACTTCTGGTGAAACAGTGCAAGCATTCGCCCAAAAGACACCCCTGATTGTTGCGGCACGTAAGTTGGACAATCTTCCAGGTCGCTGTATTTATGTGAACAATTTTGAAGCTGCCTATAAGGCAACAAAACATCTAATAGATCGCGGACATCGTGATATTGCCCATATCACGGCACCAATGGATTATGCAACGGCCGTTAATGACATCCAAGAGCGCAAAAGAGGTTACAAACAAGCACTAACAGATGTCGGCATTGAACCCGATCCACGCTTAATCGTTGACGGGAATTTAAGGCAGCAGTCAGGGGTTTTGGCTGTAGAAATGTTATTGGGGCGGGGACGGCCGTTTAGTGCTATTTTCGCGGCCAACGACCAGATGGCTTTTGGCGCCAGATTGGCCTTATACCGCCGCGGTATTCGCGTACCGGATGATGTATCGTTGGTCGGCTTTGATGATGAATCTTCGGCCGCTTATACGATCCCCCCACTCACAACCGTGAAACAGCCGGCCCTTGAGTTAGGGTTGGCTGCGGCCAAAGCCATTCTCGCATTGATCAATAATCACACTCCAACCATTCCGGTTTTTGATGCAGAGTTGACCATCCGTGAGTCGGTAGCACGTCATCGATAAGGTTAGAAACAAACCGGTTACTTACCAACTCTATACCGTCGCCAAACGATCCAAATTGCAGCCAGTACAGCAATAATGATTGAAATCAATGTGGCGATAGCGATGCTGAGGTCAAAGCTGCCGATTGTAATCACCCGGCTGTCCAGGCGTACCAATTCCAGCAAACTACGGCCGATTGCATAAAAGATCAGGTAGCCAGCCATCAGTTCGCCGCTCAACAATCGCTCACTGTAACGCTTCGCCAAAAAATAGAGTACGAAAAACGTCAACAAGCTCCACAGCGATTCATATAAAAAAGCGGGATGGAAACGGACGGCATCATGGTATTCGGCCAAACGATAAGCGGGATCAATTGTGACCGCCCAGGGGAGTTCGGTGGGACGGCCGTATAATTCCTGATTAAAAAAGTTACCCCAACGTCCGAAAACCTGTCCCAATGCCAAACCAACCACAGCCAAATCCGCCCAGCCTAACATCGGAATTTTGGCACGCCGTGAATAGATAAACAAACCCAGTGCACCACCAGCAATACCGCCATAAATCCCCAAACCACCGTTGCGGAAATTGATTAGTTGATAGGGATTGCGGAAATAGTCTAAGGGGGATTCGATGCCCACTGCCGCCATACTCGGTGAGGGGGTCATCACATGGTAAAGTCGCGCACCAATAACAGCAAAAATGAGACACCAGATGATACCATTCCAAACATGATCAGGGTTCCAAATGCGCCAGGGGGCATCATCTATCCAGGTTGTGTCGATTTTCGGAACTTCTAACAACGCTTCACGTACAATGGGGATACCTTCTTTGTTGAGACCAGCTGCGCGTGGATCATACCCCCACACTAACAACAAATCGCCGACCGTCTCGAATTTCTGTTGCGTAAATTGTGCTGCTATTTCATCGGGGATATCCAAACTGGTTAACGGCCGTTTGCGTAATTTAATCGGCACTGTTTGGCGAAACAGACGCTCACCTCGTTCGCGAGCCAAAGAAGCAACCACCCAACACCCTAATGCAATTCCACCGACAATCCAAATACCATACCAGAAAACGTCAAACTCTACCCAAGGAATATGGATCGCAACCCGGCTGGGCGTCACACCGGTTAGCAGATGATTGGCATATATCCCAGCTGCGAGCAATAAGAAAGCGACAATCGCGTACCAATAGGGGGCGATATTGATGCGGCGCGTGAATGTTTTAGATTTTTTCTTCGTCATTCTGGTTTACTGCTAACTTCGTCATTCTCGTTGATGGGTTCATCGTTCGGTTTGAGCGAGCCATATTCTTGTTTCCACACATGGTACATCCGTTGAGCCAGTGTGAAGTAGGTGCCTATGGCAATAAGAATAAGCGCAATGTTGGGCATATTGATAATGAGGAACACAATCAAAACGATGTAACGTTCCACACGGCTGGCAATGCCAATCTTACAATCGTAACCTAACGACTCTGCGCGCGAACGCGAATAACTGACCATCAAAGAACCCGAGACAGCCAAGTAAGTAACTGCCAACATCTGTGGGTTGACTTGCTGCATATAGTAGTAGATAAAACCACCATATAAGATGATTTCAGCTAAACGGTCCAATGTCGAATCGAGGAAAGCGCCAAAGCCATTCTGCTTGCGGCCTAACTTACGCGCCAGCGAACCATCAAAAGCGTCCAATGGAGAGAGGAAAAGCAAGGCAATGCCGGCCCATGTCATTTGTCCAATCGCAATCAAATAAGCAAAAAGGAAGTGAGCCAACATGCCGATAACGGTCAATAAATCTGGCGATAGTTTATATTTGGCCAATACGGTCACAACTGGGTCAATGATGACTTTTGCCCAAACCCGCATATGGTCGGTCAATGTTTTTTTCGGCTGAACGGCCGTTTCTGGAGATTCTGATTGATTCATAATACCTCAATTATCCCAACAATTTTGAATAATTGAACCGCAAACAGGCTCAAAACGCAATATTATTAGACGAATACATTTAATCATCTAAGCGCATCGCAATCCAGGGCACGATCATCTCGTCCGCCGTCATGCTGCCATGACGTCCGAGCAGCTTTTGCACAAGCTCATCATCCTTTTCATGCGAAGTCACAAAAATATAATTTTCACGCAAGGCCACCACCACATCGCCCGCACGAACGGCCGTATCCCGCGTATGGGGTTGAGGACCAAACCAGCCCGCCGCCAAAGCCTCATCAGAATGCCCGGCAATCATTGCATATGACAAATGGGTATTGATATAGGCGATCACATCCTCGATACGGCCGTGTTTAGCATACAAATAAGCCATACGCGCTTCACCCGCCATCTGCAAAAACAGCATGTCCGCCAAAACGGGATGATCTTCCAAATAAATCGCCTTTGTCGGCGGACAAACCACCTGCCCATGATCGGCTGTGAGAATAAACACCGTATTCTGACGTGCCGCCGTGCTGAGGCGATCCAACAGTTCCATTTGGACCAGTGTAATCACAGCACGCATTTCTGCGGCTGCAGACTCACCATCCCAACCGACATCATGCTCCAAAATATCCAAAGCCGGCCAATAAGCCAACTGGTAGAGGCTTTCGCCCACATGTTTTTCCAAGCCCAGCCGCATTTGCGTCAACATATCTGCCAGTGTGCGTACGCCATAATCCTCAGCTACCCCGCGTCCAAACATGATGCTCAAAGCAGAATCTAAATATTCTTGATTCTTGAAGGCATAGGTTGGTACATTAGCACGCGCAAATTGCTGCGCAACGCTCGGCCATTGGATAAATGTTTCCGGCTCCAAGCCGCCGGTAACCAGTGCATCTGGCAAAAAAGCAAACGTGGGTGTGAAATGGATCATTTGACCCATTGTGCCCATTTCAGGAAACAACAGTTGCAAACCCATCATGCCATGCTGCGCTGGTCCTACGCCAGTCCACAAACTGTTCATAGCGGCGACTGTGGTCGATGGAAATATGGATGTGATCTTATCAACGACAGTAGCGCGTGCCAGAAATGGGGCCAGAAACGACCGTTCTTTCTCTAACAAATTCCAGCCAAAGCCATCTACCAGCAGCACGACGACTCGCTTGACATCATTACCCAACGGCTGCCACAACTGTGTTTGTAAAGGGGGCAAGCCATTAAAGGGAATGTTGAGCATGGCAGCGGCTGTTGCTGGAATGTTAGCAATTGTCCGCCCCAAATAATCCGGTTGAACAAATTCTATGGGCAAATTCACAACACTTTCCTCGTAAAGTAAAAAGACCAGGGAAATCCCTGGCCTTTTTAGGGCGTTTTATCGAATGCTCTTGGCCTGAATGGAACGGCCGTATCTCTTCTCTCCTCTCAACGAGAGGTTGCCACATTTATCATGCAGCTCGAAACCAAAGAAAGTCCCGCTAAAAAGATATTCGTCGTAACAACTTATTTAACCGAATCGCTAAGTGCGCTCATGCGGCTGGCGACACTATCATCAACCACCTGATCACCAACCCGTACAACCAGACCACCCAAAATATTGGGGTTAACTTTAAAAGTAACCGATTCGGCGTTCAGAGCTTTTTTGGCGTTAGCCTGTTCCGCATCACTCAATGGCAAAGCGCTTGTAACCTCAACATTCTCGCCACTCAAGCCGGCTACACTTGCCGGCACCTTGGAGAAGAAATCTGAAATCAATGCGTGTTGGCGCTTTTCATCCAACGATTCGCCGACCAACTTGTTTGCAGCTGCAATCGAGATCGCCGCCACTTGACCACGCAGTTCAGAGAGGATACGGTTTCGTTCCTCTTCCGCATCCGCACGCGCATTGCTAATAATCACTTTGCCATCTGCATTGGCCTTGGCTTCAATCGCTTTTGCGGTTTCTTCAGCTTGGGCAACAGCGTCCTGACGCAGTTTGGACGCTTCTAAGCGTGCCGCATCCAAAATTTTCTTTGCTTCGGCGTCTGCATTGTCACGGGCAATGGCTGCTTGACGCGAATCTTCAAGCCCTTTTGCAATGCGTGCTTTGCGTTCATCTAGTACCCGCAACATCGGTGCATATACAAAATGCTTCATAATCAACAGGAGTATAATAATACCCAAAATCTGTACAATTAAATAACCTAAATTAATGCCTAGTGCTTCCATAATTTTATCCTTATCTTGTCTAAACTAATTCATTCACCTAGACAGCATTTTAGATCACAAACAAGATAATCAACGCCACAACGAGGGCGTAGATAGCTACGGCCTCAGCGAACGCGATACCTAAGATCATGTTGGTCTGGATGTCACCGCTGGCATCAGGATTACGAGCAATACCTTGTACAGCGCCACCAACCAGAATACCAATACCGGCACCTGCGCCAATTGCACCTGACATCGCTAAACCAGCGCCTATTGCTTTTAACCCATTCGCTAATGCCAATGCAGATTCGAGTTCCATGTGATAAATCCTCCAAACTAAATGTTTATTTTTATTTATATATTTACAAAAGGTAACGGCCGTTTTTAATGATGGCCATCTTCACTATCATAATGATCATGGCTCTCTGTTGCGCCAGCCATAAAGATAAGGCTTAATAACGCAAACACAGCCGCTTGAATAACTCCAACAAACAACTCCAATCCAAAGAATACAATATTGGCTACCGGTAAAATAAATGCCATAACAAACAGCAATACCTGGCCGGCAAATATGTTACCGAAAAGACGGAAGGAGAACGATAGAATCTTGGAGACTTCACTAATTAATTCAAGTAAACCCACAGCGGGGTCAATCGCCTTAATTGGGTTTTTACCAACAGCTTTACCAAATCCAGGCGAAATAAAGGGGAAGAACTTAACCAAATAAGTGCGCCCACCCAAATATTTGAAGCCATAATACTGCACCAAAAACATTGATACAAGTGCAAAGGCGATAGTGAAATTCAAATCCGTAGCCGCCGCACGCACAAAAGGCACAATCGTCCAATCAGCTGCTTCAGGATTAGCACC
>JAGRDI010000381.1 GCA_020432765.1 Anaerolineales bacterium
TTGGTTTGTCTGAAATGCCTCGAATGGTATTTGAACCGGTGGTGTATGGAAGTACGCTGCGTTATGTAGATACGGCCGTTGCCGGCCCACCACTCCCCTCCATCATTACCATCACACTCATCATAATCATCGGCATTTTCATCTGGCGTAAACAGCGTTGGCCGTGGCTTTTTGCGGGCGCACTTATCATGTTTATCGGCAGCGCCATGCCACCAAGCGTGGTTGGTCCGGCCATCGGTTCAGGTGCAGAAGTAGTTCTGCTCACCAGCTTGCTGGCCACCGAAGCCCACATCCAGAAAACCGTAAAGAATGTGCAGGACACGAATTCATCCTTCACAATTCATAATTCATACTGGACATTGGCGTTTTTATTTTAATAGAGCAAACATGTCAGGTTTTATGATCAATTTGTTCACACGCTGCTCGTGGGAGAAACCTGACATGTCTAGAATTAGCCAGACTCCAGATTCATAATTCATCTAGGAGGTCGATATGGAATATACCATTGCAATGGGGTTGGAAGATTTTTTGCCCGTCATATTCTCAGGCATTGGCCTTTATTTCGTCGTCCACATGATCGGCCGTTTCGATAAAACAAGCGGCAGAATGGCCTTTTGGGGTGCATTTTTGATTATACTGGGTGGCGTCTTTAAGGCCAGCTGGAAATTAAATATCGCTGCTACTGGTCAGGATATTGTCTGGATGGCAGACAGCTTATTCTTATTGCTTGGCCCGGGCTTTACATTGCTTTCCTGGGCGCTGTTTTCGGCGCAGTTAATTATGGCTGGTAAGGATATTCCGCGAATGATGTGGTTACGGCCGTTGCTTGTCATTGCCCTATTTGTTGTTGGTGCCGCCGCCGCTTCAACCCAAGGCGGCCGTACATGGATATACATTATGTTAACCTTAACCACTTTTGCGAACCTGGCCGTCGTTGTTCTACTGATCAAGCAATCCAACCAGCAAGGAGTAAAAACAGCAGCCGGTTTGTTTTTATTTAACATCATTGCCGTATTTGCTCTGAGCGGTATGGCGCGGATGCCACAAACGGTCTCTTTCCAATGGATAGAACAGGGTTTACAGACGCTTTCACAGGGTGCATTTGCAATCGCAGCCTATCAATTGGCGCAAGATACAGCACGACGTTTCAATAATGTCCCCGTATCCAGTTGAGGATTAGGCAAACCACGATGAGCCTTGCAATATTATGACTGAATCAAAGTTTGAAAACTATAGTGGTGTATTCGACGGCCGTTTAGGGTTTGGCAAAAAGGCGGCAGTTTTGGTGATTGATTTTATTCGTGCCTATACCACACCGGGCGAACCTCTGTATGCACCCGCTGTAGTAACGGCCGTCAATGAAACTGTTGATCTGCTCGCTTTGGCACGCAGCAAAGGAGTGCCCGTTATTTACACACAAGTGCTTTATAACCGACATGGTTTAGATGGTGGCATCTTTGTACAAAAAGTACCGATCTTACGCACACTGGTGCCAGGCGAACCCCTTGCCGAAATCGTGCCCCAACTGACCCCAACTGACAGCGATATCATTATCGTTAAACAATATGCCAGCGGCTTTTTTGGTACACCGCTCGCTGCCTCGCTTACCAGCATGGGTGTCGATACACTCATCTTGACCGGCTGCTCAACGAGTGGATGTGTGCGTGCAACGGCCGTTGACGGTATGCAATATGGTTTTCGCGTCATCGTGCCCCGCGAATGTGTTGGTGACCGACATCAAGCCCCCCACGAAGCCAACCTATTCGACATTGACAGCAAATATGGGGATGTGGTAACGAAAGCTGAAGTAATGGCCTACCTAACTTAAGCAGCCGGTGCCAATGGGTGAAAATCACCAACACCAGCCAACAAAACCCACCGCAGCATCTGTTCGATCAGGCAAAATCTGGTAAACTGTAGCATACTATGTTACATCAACTATTAAACGCTATTGAAGAAGCCGAAGGCCCCATTTTATTATGTGATTTGGCGCGGCAGTTAGACATCGAAACAGCAATTGCGGCCGATATGATCGCCTTTTGGGTGCGCAAAGGTCGTTTGCAAGATGATGACGCGGTTTTGGGCGATACTTTAACTTGCAGCACACATCAAAACGGCAGCGGCGACCATTGTGGCCCAGGCGGCTGCCCATTCGTCGTCAAAACCCCGCAAACATTCTCTGTCCCTTTACGATCTGTGACTGCACCAAGAGCAGGGTCATCAGATTTATGACAAGGGTCACTTCTTCGCAAAAACCATCTAGCATCCGTTGGCAAGCGGTCGCTTTGCCTGCAGAACACGGAAGTTGGGGGCTTGTCATTGAACCCATTCTTTTAGGAATGTTGGTAGCACCAACTTGGGGCGGTTTTTTCTTAGGCCTGGCAGGTTTTTTGGCTTTTCTGGCGCATCAACCAGTAAAAATCATTTTGCTCGACCGCAAACATGGACGTTCCTATGCACGCACACAATTAGCATCTCGTTTTGCGTTTTTTTACTTGGGGTTGGCAATTGTTTTCTTGAGTTTTGCGGTGTGGTCTGGGGGAATACGGCCGTTGCTGCCCCTCGCCCTGACTGTTCCCTTAATGATCATTTTTAGCATTTATGATCAACGACCGGGTCGCCATTGGCAAGCCGAACTCAGTGCACCCGTCGCTTTTGCCGCGATTGCCGCCTCAATCCCTCTGGCAGCTGGCTGGGGTTGGCAAACGGCCGTTGCGTTATGGATCGTCATGGCAGCCCGTTCAGCGCCTGCGATTTTGTATGTGCGATCACGTTTACGTCTGGTAAAAGGCAAAGCAGCGCAGCGCAAACGCGCCTGGCTGGCACATTTGATCGCCTTACTGCTTGTGGCCGTGTTGGTATGGTGGGCATTATTGCCAACTACGGCCGTAGTTGGCATGTTAATTCTACTATTACGTGCCCTCGTTGGCCTATCCCATTATCGACGCAATGTATCCACCAAGGCGTTGGGCTTCATGGAAATGGGCTTTGGCTTCTTGACGGTCTTTTTGGTGGCGCTGGGATATTGGATAAATTAGCTGCCCGGAAATCGGGAAGAAATAATGGAATTTCACGGAAATTTAGGAGGATTTTCATGAGCATTGGACGTGTAGCAATAGCAGCTTTAGCAGCAGCGGTGGCTGCGGTCATCGGCAACTTTATTATCGCCACAATATTTAAGTCGATTAGCGATATTCCAGCGGAATTTGAGCCGCTGAACTTCGGTCGTTTTGCACTGTTCACAATCGTTGGCGTGATTGGTGCAGCGATTGTTTATTGGATTCTGGGTAAGTTGGGTGGCGATCCAGTGAAGCGTTTTTACATTATCGCACTCATTGTGCTGGTCTTGTCGTTTATTCCTGATTTTGGCCTGCTTTCTAGTGATTTCATGCCGGGGGCAACAATGGCTGGGGTCATGGCTTTGATGTTGATGCACGTGGTAACGGCCGTTGCCTGCATCATCCTTTTCCCACGCCTGGCTCCGCCCGCATAAATAAACTGTTTGTAACGCCTACACCTATTTGTGTTTTCGTACGTTTACCTAACAAACTATAACAAGCCATAACAAACAATCGCATACGCTTCCAAAATGCCTTATAATTTGTGAAGAAATGCGCAATAGATTCGTTATTCCCTCAGGCATATTTGTGTTGGTATTGGTTCTAATCAGTGGCTGTACACGCACCAGTCACCAAAACAAAACGGCCGTTGCAAAAATTGGCTTAACCACCATTCCCTTCCCGGCAGTCATGGGTGATACACGCCTGGTGCTGCACGTTACCGACCAGCAAGACCAACCTATCAATAATGCCGAATTATCAATTAAAGGGGATATGTCCCACGCGGGTATGGTGCCGATTTTGACAAAAGCAACCAGCGCCGAAAACGGCTATTATGAAGTGCCAATTACGTGGACAATGAGTGGCGATTGGCGCGTACAGGTTGAAGCACATCTCGCCGATGGCACGGTTGCCAAACAGCATTTTGATTTGCGCGTCTTGACTGAGGATGAGTTGTGTACTAGTGACCACAAATAACGGGCTGTACAAACCCAAACCCCGTATTGATGTATTACATTGGCGTGGAATCGGCCGTTTCTTGCGCTGGCGACACGGGCGTCTCTTTGGCCAACTTCTTTTGCTTTTTGTTGCCATCATAGTGGTCTACGACGGTCTCACCGGCCCCCCTTTTGCGCCTGAAAACCTGGCAACGAATACGGTATGGTTGCAATATCGCGGTTTTGTGATGCTGGCGTTACTACTGGTAGGCAATCTGTTTTGTATGAACTGCCCCTTTACCATTCCACGCAGCCTGGCACGCAAATGGAGTGGGACTGGACGGCGTTGGCCGCGCACCTTACGGAACAAATGGGTTGCTCTGGCCGTGTTGTTTGTTTACCTGTTTCTCTATGAGTGGCTGGATTTGTGGGCCAGTCCATGGTTGACCGCTTGGATTGTTGTTGCTTACTTTGTCTCATCCTTTATCCTTGAATTTTTCTTTGCAGAATCGCCCTTTTGCAAATATATCTGTCCGCTGGGCACGTTCAACTATGTTGGCAGCACCATTTCGCCTCTACAAATCCAAGTCACAAACCAGGAAGTATGCCGCACATGTGTCGGCAAGGAATGTGTGAATGGCAGTCAGGATGCAAATGGGAAAATCCTGATGCTAGGCTGCGGCACAGAGCTATTCCCGCCACAAATTACAAGCAACCTGAACTGCACACTCTGTCTCGATTGTACGCGTGCCTGTCCACATGACAATATTGGTTTGGTAAAACGGCCGTGGCTAAACGAACTCAAAACGGCACGCGCCTGGCCGCGTCGTTGGGATATATCCCTGTTAGTTTGGGTATTTACCTTTGCCGGCTTGAGCAATGCCTTTGGCATGACACCACCCATTTATCAATTAGCCGCATGGCTTTCTGGCCGGCTGCAAACGACCAATGAAGGCATTTTATTGCTGCTCATCTTTGCGATGTTGAACCTTATACTGCCATTCGTTATGGGAGTTGGAACAGCCTGGGGGAGCAATCGTCTGTCCAGGGTCTGGGAACCCCTACGTATAACCTTCAGCAAATACACACCTATCCTGGTACCATTCGCTTTTGCTGTTTGGCTGGCGCATTATGGCTTTCATTTTGCAACCGGTGCCTTTTCCATCATTCCAGCCACACAAAATTTCCTAATTGATCATGGGATATATATTCTAGGCAGCAATCCCAATTGGTTATTAAGCAATATCGTGCCCTTAAACTGGCTGCTGCCGCTGCAATTGATCATTTTAATTGTGGGCTTTGGCGGCAGCTATTATGTATTAACCGAAATTGGACGCCATGAAAAAGCATCCTTTGTGACACAGTTACCCTGGCTGCTGCTGCTGTTTATGTTAGCAATAACGGCCGTTTACCTCTTTAACCTACCCATGGAGATGCGCGGCACTGGTTTGATGCACTAAAAAAGCAACACAGCAAGACGCGGAGAGGAGAAGGGAAGGAGAAACATTATTTCTATGCAAAAATTTGTAATTCTATCCGGTATTTTTTTATTAATCGGCTTGGCAGCATGCAGCTCTCCTGAATTTAAAGGCACTGTCATGCCAGAACCCCTGCCCGTCGAAGATTTCACCCTCATTGGCAAAGATGCAGCAGCAGTCAGTCTGTCCGATTTCAGCGATAAGCTTGTATTGCTCTATTTCGGCTACACATTTTGCCCCGATGTTTGTCCAACATCTATGGCTGATCTGGCCAAAGTACAGCGCGAAATGGATGATGCGGGGGAAAATATCCAGGTCGTCATGGTATCAGTTGATCCTGAACGTGATACACCGGATAAATTGGCAGAGTATGTTGAACATTTCCACCCAACTTTTGTCGGCTTAACCGGTACGCCAACAGAAATCGATAAGGCCGGCGAACGCTACGGACTTTACTACGAAATCCATGAAGGTACAGAAGCATCCGGTTATCTCGTCGATCATACGGCGCGCATTTACGTAATTCAAGATGGCATGTACATCCACTCCTTCGGTTTCGGTACGCCGTGGGAAGATATAGTCAACGACCTTGAAATATTAATGAAATAAATCTTGTTTACCCCATGAATGTCATCCCGCTTTATCGCTTTCGTTATGCAGACGAAAATATCTTTCCATTTGAGATCGCACGATTTGAAGATAAGCTCATTGCAACAGCGGCTCAACAGCCACGCCGTGACATGTTTTTTAACATTTTTTGGATTGCGGCTGGTATTGGAGAATATTATATAGATTTCACGCATTACAACATTCGCCCCAACACTCTATTTTGTATTGGTCCCGGTCAAATTCATTATTGTAAAACAGAAAAACCAATCAAAGGATATGCCTTGTTTTTTGAGGAAGAGCTCTTTCACATCACAGGCCTCAACGCTTTTTTTGAAAAAGTGGATCTGTTTAAAACCTTCGGTAATGAATCAGCCATATATTTCTCAGATCAAGCAGCGCAATATATAAACCAACTGGTCAGCGGCTTGTTTATTGAATATAGTCACGAACAATTCGGCCGCGTGGATGCAATCGTGGCCAGGCTGCAGCTACTTTTAATCCAAGCTCAACGTAACAAGACCAACGCCCATTCGCTGCCACCGCGCAATGCCAGCGACCAGTTGACACGTCACTTTCTTAAACTTGTCGAGCAGCACATCTCGACCGTCCATAATCTTCACGACTATGCACAATGGCTGGATGTGACGGTGGGACATTTGACAGAAACGGTCAAGGCAGAGACTGGCTTTCCGGCAGGAGTTTTATTACGCAAACGGCTTCTGCTTGAAGCCAAACGTTGGTTAGCGTATTCCGATTTAACGGCCGCACAGGTCGCTTCTAAGTTGCAATTTGACGATCCGTCTTATTTCGGCCGTTTCTTCAAGCGTGAAACCGGCCAAACTCCCAACACTTTCCGCGCAGAATTTGGCAAAACGTCCTCTCCTTCCTAAATAAAACAGTAGAAAGATGTGACGGCCGTTCAATATGATCTATCATCTTACGTACCTGGTGAAAGAAATTGGAAATAAAAAGATGAGTTTTGAAGATTTAAGCACAGCAAATTATATCAACCTGGAAACCTTCCGCAAAGACGGCACAAGTGTAAAAACACCAGTATGGTTGGCGGCCGATAAGAACAAGTTGGGTAAGTTAAGGCATTCAAAAACGGAGCGTGTCAGCATTGATTAAGTCCACCTTATTCGTTTTTCTTCTATTTGTAATTGTAGCTTGTCAGCGTATGGCTCCTGCTGAACAAATGACGGCCGTTCCTACCCTATTGCCTACCTCAAGTCCAACTGCCACAAACATAGATATACCTGCGCCAACTGAAATATCCCCTACCGATCCAACTGCCCTGCCAACGGCTGTTAGCACCGCAGAAAATGACCCGATCCTTATTGAACCAACTATTGAAGTTGAAACGGCCGTTGATTCACGCAGCCCCTTCCCTGCAGCATCACAAACCAATGGTGTGGTTGTAATTCTTTCCGGCCACGTTTTGGACGTAAACGGTAATCCACTGCCGGATGTAGCGGTTGAAATTTGGCAGACAGATGTTAACGGCCGTTATGACCATCCAGGCGACCCAACAAGCGGCCAACGCGATATGAATTTCCAATTCTATGGTACATCGATCACAGATGCAGCCGGTACTTATCAATTCCGCACCATCATACCCGGTGCCTACGGCAACCGACCGCCGCATATCCATTTTAAGGTCAAACAAAACGACACCGAGTTACTCACATCACAATTCTATTTTGTTGAAGATATAACAATTGTCGAAAATGAAGGTTTGTTTACGCAAGCCGGCGCGAATGGCCATATGTTGTTACTTCAAGCAGAACCTGATGCTAATGGCGAACTGCTAATTGCTGCCAAAGATATCGTTGTTGACAATGGCACGGGGAACGGAACATTCGCTTTAACGCCTGCACAAACTGAAGGGCCTTATTATCCGGTAGTTGATGTTGCGGCCTTTGACAACGATCTAATTGTTCTTCCATAAATCCTCGAGGCCGGGCAAGCGGTCTTTGTATTTGTTGTCGAGAAATTATTCGTGGGAACCTGCTTTAACAAAAGCCAAGATTGTTGTGGGGAATTTATCAGTAGCAAGCAAGAAACCTTCCTTTTCATCCAGGCGCACAATTCCTTCCCAATTGCGGGCAATATCTTCGGGTAACAGCTCAAGCTGAATCGGCGGCGTTGTAGTCAAACTAATTCTATCGGCTTCAATTTGAAATTCGACGAGCCGTTCTACAACGGTGCTGTTCCTGTGCGTTGAACCAGCACCAAATTCGGTACGCAAATAATCTTCCGCAGGATTGAGCTTTCCAATATCACCAGGAAAGAGATAGTTGATCGCCCAGAAACGGCCGTTTTCATCTACCGCTGTCGCATCTGTAATGCGGTATTCAATCGTCGGAAAAGCAAGTGCGTCAATTGGTTTTAGACTGGTATCAAACTGATGTGCCAGTGGTGCAGGATTAACGTTACGGCCGTTTGCCTCATAAATAGTAAGCAAAGTTTCACCGTTAATGAGCAAAGTTTCATCGCTGTAGTTTGAGAGATTGGCTTGGGGATGTAGTGGCATTAGAACGGCCGTATCCAAGCGTACGGCACTTAGATCAGACTCAATCTCTCCCGCGATCAAATAACCCAACATAGGATCACCGCCATTCGTTTCACTGGTCACAAAGATTTGATCATTGTAAAAAGCAACTGCCTCCAACCCTTCATAACCTTTAAGATGGTGTAAATCGGGAGCAGTCAAAGGAATTTGTTGCGGAACCAGTGAGCCTGCAAGGATGCCATCAAGAAAATCGAGAATGTCTTGTTTGGGCAGATAAAACAGCTGGTTGCCGAAGCGGGATGGATATTGCGGCAAGAAGATCAAATTTTCACCATACCAAGCTAAACCAGAAATTTCGGCACCAGCATCACTGAGTGGGCCGCTGATCGGGATTTCAATGACAGATGCCTCAGGAACGGCCGTTGCAGTGGCTGTGTCACTTGGTGTGGGCGTTGGCAAAAATGTAGCGGTCGGGGAAATTTCAGTCGGAACGGCTGTAGCCTGTATGGTTGAAGTTGCCATTAAAGGGGTAGCTGCCGGCATTGCCGTTGGCATAACTGTTTCTGGAGCAGCGGCCGTACACGCAGCAAACAAAAAACCAAACAAAACCAGCCAACAACTTCTTAAAAACATAAAAACCCAACCTCATCGCTTATCAAGCAACAATAGTGCGTTTTACTGCACTTCCTTTATACTAACTGTGGATTTGAATCAACAAATTTCAATCAACAGAAAGGATAACCCAATATGAAACCAGAAACCATAGCCATCCATGCCGGTCACCAAAACGATCCCGCCACCGGCGCTGTCATCGCACCCATCCACCTCTCAACCACATTTGAACGCCAACCTGACGGTGAATATCCGCATGGTTTTGTCTATTCGCGTAATGCCAACCCAAATCGCATGATTTTGGAGGAAAGCATTTCAGCTATTGAGGGTGGTGTGGCGGCAGCAGCTTTTGCCTCCGGTTCCGTCGCCATGATGACTGTTTTACAGGCGCTGCGTCCGGGCAATCATGTCATCGCGCCTGAGGATCTTTATTATGGCAGCCGCAAAGTTTTAACTGAAATCTTCGTACCTTGGGGTTTGGAAGTGAGTTTTGTGGATTTAACTAACGTTACGGCCGTTGCGAATGCCATCCAACCTAACAGCAAACTCATCATCGTCGAATCCCCCTCCAATCCCATGATCAAAGTCGCCGACATCCAAACCTTAGCGGATCTGGCCCACCAAAACAACGCCAAATTGCTCTGCGATAATACAATTCCCAGTCCCATCGGACAACGGCCGTTTGCATTGGGCGCAGATATGATCGTGCATGCAACCACCAAATATCTCAGCGGACACAGTGATGTGATTGGCGGCATCCTTGTCACACGTGCAGAAGATGATCTGTTCGAACGCATCCGTATGATACAAACCGTTGGCGGCGCCGTGCCGTCTCCCTTCGACTGTTGGCTGGCACACCGTGGCCTGCAAACCCTCCCTTATCGCATGCGTGCCCAAACCAACAACGCCATGCTTATCGCCCAATTTCTCGACTCTCATCCAGCTATCGAAACTGTACTGTACCCTGGATTACTCAGTCATCCACAACATGAGCTGGCTGCACGCCAAATGATCCTGAGCGGAGCCCTCATGTCTGTGCTTGTCAAAGGTGATGAAGCAGCAGCAATGCAAGTTGCCGCCAATGTCAACTTGTTCACACGTGCCACTAGTTTCGGTGGCACCCACAGTCTAATCGAGCACCGCGCCTCAATCGAACACCCCGAAACCACGACCCCGCGTAATCTACTGCGCTTGTCAATCGGACTCGAAAATGTTGAAGATTTAATCGCGGATTTGCAACAAGCCCTATTATTTTGAGCCTAAAAGTTACATGGGGATAACTGGAGCGGAAGAAAAAACTCTTGAAACTCTGTGAATCTCCGTGGCTTCTCTATCGACTCCATGTACCTGCTATATTTACAGACTAGACGGCCGCAGCACCCAAACTTAAAATTTAAGGTGAAATCAATAAAAAGCTTGCCTGTTAATTAGAGGCAAGCTATACTTCCTTTCTTAGTCCGCTTGGCGGGCTATTTTTATGCGTGAGCATGTCTTTTCGGTGTCCTTCCACACCTAAAATCGCTCCATATAGCTTTTAAAATTTTCATTTGGCTCAAGGGTCAAATAAACAATGGGAAATCAGCGGGGTAAGACCCGATACTGGGAGAATTAGTCATGTCTGACTTATTACTAAAAACTTTTGATAGCGAAGAAAACACAAAACATCCTGAATTGCATTCCGGTGACAATGTAACTGTTTATGTGCGTATTAACGTGGGCGAACGCAATGAACGTGTTCAGATGGTGCGTGGTGTTGTTATCCGCTTGCGTAACAGCGGCGACAATCGCAACTTTACTGTGCGGCGTATCGCCTCCAATGGCATTGGTGTCGAACGCACATTCTTACTGAACTCCCCGCGCATCGAAAAAATCGAGGTGCACCGGCATGCGTATGTTCGTCGTGCAAATCTCTATTTCTTGCGCGGCCGTACCGGCAAATCCGCCCGTCTGCGCGAAAAACGTGTGTTTAACAAATAATTTTGCAAGCAGATCAAATATCTAATTTCTACTGATTAGCAACGCTATTCAATTATTGAACAGGAATCAGAATATACACATTCTTTGCATATTTAAGGCAGGGTGATAGCAGTAAGCTAATCACCCTTTTTTGGTTTAGACTTCACCTTGATTAGGAATAAATCATGAAAAGACCAGTTATCGGATGTTCAACCTATCGCAAGATAAGTCAAGATACAAATGTGCCCTTATATGGCTTGATGACCTCATATGTAAAGGCGATTGAAGCTGCTGGTGGTATTCCACTGCTTATCCCTTTGAGCATAGATAACGAAGGGCTAGAAATTCTACTGGAGCGGCTTGATGGTCTGGTTTTGCCCGGTGGCGGCGACATTGATCCCAAATATTATCAAGGTGCTTGGCATCCGCAATTGCGCGACATTGATGCAGATCGTGATCGTGTGGAAATTTTTCTGGCACGCAAGGCGGTAGAAGTGGACAAACCATTACTGGCCATTTGTCGCGGGCATCAAGTCTTGAATGTCGCCTTAGGTGGCACGATGTATGAGGATATCGCCAGCCAAATGCCAACAGCCATCAAACACGACTACTTTATGGAAGGGCCACGCACTTATTTGCCACATGCGGTTGCCATCCAGTCTGACTCGCGGCTTGCCCATATTTTGGGTGGTACTACTGTCAAGGTGAACAGTTTGCATCATCAGGGCGTGCGTGATTTAGCGCCGGGTTTGGTGGCAACGGCCGTTGCGCCAGATGGTCTCGTAGAAGGTGTCGAACTTCCCGATCATGCCTTCGCGGTTGGCGTGCAGTGGCATCCTGAAAACCTGGTTGACAATGATCCCGCCATGCTCGCCCTCTTCAGAGCCCATGCAGCCGCCGCATCCCAAAATGGCAAGTCTTAGCCCGATTGGCATTTTCGATTCTGGCGTGGGCGGCCTCTCTGTTCTACGCCATATACAAGCGTATCTGCCACAAGAAAACTTAATTTATCTAGCTGATCAGGTTCATGTTCCATACGGCCGTCGCTCGCGCAATGAAATCCAAGCATTTAGCGCAGGTGTCGCCCGCTTTTTAGACAGGCAGGATGTAAAATTGATTGTCGTGGCCTGCAACACCGCTTCAGCCGCAGCCCTCACTTATTTACGCGAAACCATTCCCGACATGCCTTTTGTGGGCATGGAACCGGCCGTGAAACCGGCCGCACAGCAAACACGGAACGGCAAAGTTGGTGTGCTCGCAACAGAGGGCACCTTCGAAAGTCCACGTTATGCGTCATTGATGACTCGTTTTGCCCAAGATGTCAAAGTTTTTGAAGACCCCTGTATTGGTCTGGTTCCGCTAATCGAGGAAGGTCAATTTGACACACCACAAACCAGAGCATTACTACACACGATCTTGGCACCGATGTTGGCAGCTGGTATCGATACGCTCGTTTTGGGCTGTACTCATTATCCCTTTGTCGCGACTACGATTACGTCTGTTATAGCGGAAATTAATTCAGAAACGGCTGCTTCGCCTAGGCTCAGCACAGGCGTTATGATTATTGATCCTGCCCCCGCTGTCGCCCGCCAAACCTTGCGGGTCTTAGAAAAATACAACCTCCTAAACCCAACCAGTCACACTGGCAGCATCAACCTTTTCACAACCGGCGACGCTGTCCAGCTACAAACCATGAGCCAAACGCTGCTGCAAAGAGATTTTGTGGTGGCAACGGCCGTTTGGCAGCAAAATAACCTCATTCCATTTTCAGATTTCTAAAAGTGCCTGCATAGTGTGACCTGATAGTTCTCGATCTTGCTCCAAAAGCAAACTCGAAAAACATGTAAGCAAGCGCAAATCCTCGTATAATGGGCAGTACAATGAGACGACGCAATCCTGCCCGCTGGCGTGCCATCGAAGCGCGACTTGGCCGTGAAACTGAAATTTGGATGTCTACTGTTAGAAATGACGGCCGTCCACACCTCATTCCCATCTGGTTCATCTGGCTAGACGAAAAAATCTACGTTGCCACCGGAGCAGAAACTCAAAAATTCATAAATCTACGTTATAATCAAAACGTGGCCTTGGCATTAAAAGACACTATGAATGTTGTCCTGCTTGAAGGTGAAGCCCATGTTGCCGATCGTCAACTCATAGATGCGTTAGGCGATCACTTTTTCAACAAATATGAATGGGACTTTCGATATGACACCGATGCAAATTATCAGCTTATTGAAATCACACTATTCAAGATTGTTGCCTGGGGCGATGGTTTTGATGACGAGGGTACGCGAGTGTTGTAAACATTGGATTAACATCAACGCTCATGCGCTAATTCTTATGAGAATCCAACTTTGAGTGACTAAACTTCTGTTTATTCTGTGCCGTAACCGGCATGTTAACCATTATTTATGAGGAATTATTATGCGATTTGATCGATTTACAGAACGTGCCCAGGATGCAGCCGCCCGCGCATATGAAATAGTCCAACGTTATAATCACACGCAAGTAGACACCGAGCATCTCTTCCTGGCCATGCTCGAGCAAAATGACGGTGCTGTACCGCAGATTCTTGAACAGTTAAATGTCGACATCAACGCCATGAAAGATAGTTTGGACAAAGAATTACAAGCCAGTCCGAAAGTTTCCGTCTATGGCGGTGGCGTTGGCCAAATCTTTTACACGCCACGCATCCGTACCGTGCTTGAATTAGCCCAGCGTGAAGCAAACCGGTTGAAAGATGAATTTATCTCTACCGAACATATTTTCCTGGCGATATTGGGTGAGCGCAACACAGCCTCTTCGCGTATTTTGCAAGAGTATGGCATCACCCGCGAGCGCCTCACCGATGCTATTCAAGGTTT
>JAGRDI010000382.1 GCA_020432765.1 Anaerolineales bacterium
AATTTTTCCTCAGCAGCATGGACTTGATTTTCAATGGTTTGCAGTTGATCCGTCCATTTGCGTTGTTCGTTTTTGCTGAGTGTACGGCCGTTGCCTGTCGGCTCTGTTGAACTGCTTTCAGCCTGCATTTCAGTTTTTGCAGCACTGGTTTCTTGTTCACGCCAGGCAAGATATTCTTGATACGGACCATTGTGGACATGTAAACGGCCGTCCTCTAACGCCCAAATCTGTGTCCCCAAACGATCCACCAAATACCGATCATGCGAAACCAGCAAGATCGTGCCGGCGAACGCCTCCAGTGCCATTTGCAGCTCTTCCTGCGCAGGAATATCAAGATGGTTGGTCGGCTCATCTAGTAACAAGAAGTTCGCCTCTTCCAACACCAAAATAGCCAATGCTAAACGCGCACGTTCGCCGCCGCTGAGTGTACCAATTTGACTGTAAACATCATCTCCTTGAAACAAAAAACGTGCCAGATAACTGCGTGCTTCGCCCAACAGCATATGCTTGTGAGCCAGCAGTTCATTTAACACCGTGCTTTCAGGATTTAATGAATCATGCGCTTGGGCAAAATAGCCAACTTTCAAACTAGCGCCCAACTTGATTTCACCTGCTAACGGCGGCATTTCTTCCAAAATCGTGCGCAAAAAAGTAGTTTTACCACTGCCGTTCGGGCCAATCAGTGCGGCAGCTTCCTCGCGGAACAGTTCGATATCCTCGGTTTTAAACAACGATAAGCCGGGGTAACCTACTTCTAAGCCGGTGGTACGCAACACGATATTGCCGCTGCGCATGGCCGTATGTAAGCGCATTTTAAGAACTGGTGGACGTGTCGGTGGGCGCAATGAGCTAATCGCATCATGCAGTTCGCCCACTCTTTGCGCCGGTCGTCGTAAATCAAGCTGATTAGAGACTTGCAGCCACCCTTTACTATTTAAGGTACCGATAATATCCAAACCACCAACACGCACGGCCTCGACCTCACGTGCTAATCGGCTTAATTTGCCCTGCGCCATTTGAGTACGCTGCCCGGCGATATTGCGCCGGATGTAATCCATTTCTTTGAGCGCGTGGGCTTTGAAAGTATCGAAGGCAATCTGTTTTTGCTGCCAGCGATCTTGCCGCTGCAGCAAATAGGCACTGTAGTTGCCCCGGTAGGTTTCGATGCCAACATGACTCATCTCCCAAATGGTATTAACAACGCGGTCGAGGAAATAACGATCATGACTAACGATCAGCAGTGCGCCATCCCATAATCTGAGCATGCCTTCGAGCCACTCAATCGCTTGCACATCCAAATGGTTGGTTGGCTCGTCGAGTACAAGCAAGTCTGGCTTTTCAAGCAAAAGACGTGCCAGCAAAGCGCGTGTTTTTTGGCCACCGCTAAGATAATCCAGGGATTGTGCCCAAGATACATCATCAAATCCGAGGCCGGTCAAAACCTGGCGAATGCGTAAATCATAATCATAACCGCCATCATGTTCAAATTTTTCTTGCAAGGCGCTGTAAGTGGCAAAAAGCTCATCATTGAATTCACCTTCGGCCATGGTGGCTTCCATTGCGCGCAAACGGTCGGCCGTTGCTCGCAACTCTGCAAAAACGGTTAACATTTCTGCATAGACACTGTGGCTGCGTCCAAGAAAAGCATCAGACGATTCTTGTGAGAGGTAGCCCAGGCGGGTACCGCGTGCGATATGTACGCTGCCGGCTGATGGTGAACTCATCCCCACCAAAATATATAACAACGTCGTCTTGCCGACACCATTGGGACCGACCAAACCAATTTTGCCATCATTGGGGATGCTGACGGTTACGCCGCTAAAAACGTCATAGGCGCCAAAAGATTGCCCGACGCTGCTTGTCGATAGGATAGACATGCTTGTAATTATACTGAACGTGAGGCGATGGGTAAAACGAATAACTACAACGAATACTTCCTAAACATGTACTGAATTAACCAAAGTATTCGTTATAGTCGTTAAAAGGCGCAAACCTTAGCGTTGTGCGCGGGGGATGAAGGGGATTTCGTCTAGGGGCTGCCCTGTTTCGATATGTGCGGCATAAATCCAACCTACTGGGCCATTGAGGAGGCGGACTTTTACCCAGGAATTATCACCGTTGCGGCCTATCAAGATGACATATTCTCCATTGTAGGCAAGGGCAATTGAAGGAAATTGGGGACCAGGACCAGTACGTACATTTAATGCGCCTGTACGAATAACGGCCGTTCCGTCAGCAATCTTTGTAGTTGAAGTCGGTTCGGGGACGGCCGTTGCCGTTGGTTCCGTTTCCTCAGTGACAGCCGCAGCAGTAGGCAGCGGCTTGGACTCTGGAACAAACTCAATTGCTGAGTCCTTGTCGTCAATTTCGTCATCTATGCCAGCTTCCAGCGTATCTTGTTCCAAGTCAGGCAATGCCGTTGGTGTGGGAGTCTCCGCAATAGGTGCCATTTTTGCTTCTTCAGATACCCCATCGGAAGCAGGTTCATCGAGTGACGAGCCAACGCTCAATGATTCCTCGCCGGCAGTTTCATCTACAGCATCGTCAGGTGTGGCTTCTACTGCGTCAGAATCTTCAGCCAATGCTGCCAATTCATTTGATTCCGCTAACTCAACCACGAGGGTCGGTGTAGGCTCATTGCTGCCGGCTAATGTCGTTTCCCCTGATTTCTGGATAGAGGGGGTTGAGGCATCTACAGATTCAGCACGGAACGGGAAGAATAGAGCATAAGCCCCAAATAAAACCACACCAAAAAACAAAACAACGGCAAGGATGGCTATCGGCCGTTTCCAATTCAGATTCCTTTTTGTCGGGCCAGCAACATCAATACTGGCGACAGGAATGGTATCCTCACGATACGTGGGGCAGCTATCATAGGCTTCTATCAAACAATGTTGTCTTTGATGGGTAAGACTAACTAATTGAGGATCATCCGTGCGATGACAAAAATTAGCGCCAGATGGATAGGCGACAGATGTATGTGGATCAGGCATTGTGCCTAAATATGGGCAAGTTACAGAGAAATCAGAACTTGTTTGATTCCGCGAAATCAGTTCTTCAGGAAGAGTCATTGTTTGCTACCATTAAATTTGTTATCACACAACCAATATGTAAATCACAAAAATGTTTTGCTTATTGCGTTTTGCAAATTACTTGAGGAAGCTGCGGACTACCAACACAATCGTTTTCAAATTTCTTTCCGCACTTTACCTAAGCTACCAATGTAACTAGCATAGAAGTTTATGCTAACGTTGCCAATACACAGATCGTAAACCTATCGTGAAAATGACGTAAAACCATAGATATTCAACGACAAAAAAGCCTTTACACAGCAGAAGGACACATATTTCATCAGATCAGCTTGCGTATCAGGCTGCCAAACATTCTGTTATGAAGCAAGTCAACTTTCGTCAACCACGCCCACCGACGCCGGTTTTGAGCGCCCAAACAATGAGGATAACCGGCTTGCACTTGATTCGGTTGCGCTAAAATCTTCCGCCTGTCCCTGTGCGGTTTCAGAAGATTCATTGTGCCCGTAATAAGGTGAATAATACTTATAACTATAGTAGTAAGAACCGCTGCGTGGCACCCGGTTTAGAACAACACCCACCACACGCGCACCAACCCGATCTAATTGTTCTAGCATGGCTTTGGCTGCTTCTGCAGGTGTTCGCCCTGGACGAATAACTAAAATCACGCCATCCGCTTTGGCTGCTAATACGGGCGCATCCGTTACCAAAAATGGCGGGCTGTCCAAGATAACCATATCTGTAAAATTCTCTAATTCAGCCAACAATTCACTCATTTTGGCTGAGCCTAACAATTCCGCTGGATTCGGCGGCAGGCTGCCACTGGTAATGACAGCAAAACTGTTACGCCACGGCCGTATCACATCACGAATGTCCAACTGTCCGCGAAAAATATCGCTTAGTCCACGCCGATTTGATATCCCCAAGCGTTTATGGATGCTTGGACGACGTAGATCAGCATCGATCAAGGCAACCCGTTTATTACCCTGCGAAATGACGGCGGCCAAATTTGTCGATACGGTTGTCTTACCCTCACCGGGACCCGGACTAGTAACCAAGATTGTTTTGAGCGGTTTGTCAACCCCTGCAAATTCCAAATTTGTGCGCAAAGAACGAAAAGCCTCAGCGATAGGTGCACGCGGAGAATCAACGACAACCAAACCACGCTCTTCCGCCGATTGGATATCGCCAATGTAACCAATCACAGGCAAATTTAGCACTTTGCTAATATCCTCTGGTGTTTTGAGGGAATTGTCCAGATATTCAAGTAAATAGGCAGCAGCCATTGCCAACACAAAACCAATCGCCCCCGCTGCTGCAACCACGATGCTTAAACTAGGATTGATATCTTTTGTAGGTAAAATAGCGGGTTCAATAATGCTCAGGCTGTTGATTGCACCTTCTGTGGTATTCGTTAACATCGCAGCATAATTGTTCTGCAGCGTATTTAATTTACCTTCCAAAGCAGCGATTTCATTTTGGGCTTCGGCAATTTGACGTGCGCTAAACAATTCGCCGAGCTGATTTTGCTTATCTTCAAGTTCAGTCGTTGTCGCTTCGATTTGTGCTTGCAAACTGGTTAGCTGTTGACTGATAAATGCTTGCCGCTCCTGCTCTTCTTGTTCTGTGCTGGCCGGACTGGCAAGAATCAATTGGTATGCCAATTCATTTGCCACGACCATCGCACGTTCTGGGCTGGTGTCAGTGACGACAATTTCCATGAGCGGTGTGTTGGCCATGGGCTTAACTTGATATTCGGGAAGCCAGGTTAAACCAAGCGCGTCCATGGTTGCATGCTGTACCGGCTCGCGATTGGCGATATCGGCATAGGTCTGCAACAATTGGGGCATGATGTAGAAGCCTTCGGGGTTGGGATCATTAATGCTTTGCCCCATTAACAATGTGGTGCGCGATTGAAAAACAGGGGGTTGTTCTCTAACAACTAGATAACTGGCAACAGCCGCGATCATTGTGGCTAAGAGAAGAAGCCACCACCATTTCCTGAGCGGGTTTATATACTGCTTGAATTCCATAGATTTACCTAACAATATGAGTCAATCAGAATCTACAAGGTTCATGTTAAATAGTGCGAGTGCGTCATACGTAGTTCAGAGAAAGCTGCGTTCTACACTACGGCCAAACCGTGCGAATTCCAAAAGTACTAAAATATTTAACATTACTACGTAAAAATGCTACCGCAACAATGATGCCATAAGTTAACGGGCAATTACATCAACTCATCGTGAATTTTGGATCGCTCATCTGTTTTTTGCAGGCTGCGGCGCTATAAACTGCATCTAGCTGCGGGTATATATTGCGCCAATTGTATTGATTTTGTACCCAGAAACGGCCGTTCTCGCGCAAACGTCGTGCCAATTCAAAGTCAGCCAACACAGCTACAACTGCATCCGCAAAAGCTTGTGGAGCATCAGCCAGCAATATATTTTCACCATTAACAAGCTGGATACCTTCCGCACCGATGGTTGTGGACACAACCGGCAATCCCCACTGCCATGCATCCAAAATTTTGACGCGCATACCGCCACCAGCCAACAATGGCACAACAAATACCCGACTGCTTGCCAGCAATGGCTTTATGTCAGCAACAAAACCGGTCACATCAACGTGTGAACCAAATGTCTGTAAATCAGAAACGGCCGTAGGTGGATTTTTACCAACAATTTTGAAACGCGCTTGTGGCATGCGCTTTAATATGAGCGGTAAGATTTCTTGCGCAAACCAAAGCACACCTTCTACATTAGGCGGCCAAAACATCGTACCCAAAAAAATTATCTGTGGATCAGCGTCTGCACGCGGTAATAATTGCTGCTTAAATGGGTCAACACAAATAGGCAAAGGTGAGAAATGTGCGGCCAGGTATTCAGCTTCATCAGAGGGATACAGTCGCAGCAAAGCATCTTTGTCTTCCTGCGTGACAGTGATTACATGGTCAAAACGACGACAAATATCAGCTTCATACGCTGCCAGACGTTTCGCTTCCCACTGCCACAACAGACGTTGTAAACGGCCGCGTTCATAATTCGCCTGGCGCTCAACAACAAGATAGAGTGCATTATGTTGGTCAAGGATAGTACGCGGCTCATTGGCAGCGTTGGCTTGGGCATATAATGCATATTGCGCCATAGCAGTCTGATCGGCGTGGATAACGTCAAAGTTCACGCTATTTACTAACCTGCGCAAAAATTCTTGCATCGCGGGCAACCGGTCGCGTGTGATGACCATAGATTGTCTCGTCAATAAACTCTCCACCGCAGCCTGTACATTTTTGAACATAGAACGCTGCATAGGGATGCTGTGAACGGCCGTACAGAATTCGCGTAAATGTTCAATATCCTCAAACCGATCATCCTCTCGAGTGAAAGAAACCAGGGTGACGTCATGGTTGAGCGCCAATTGACGCAGCATGTAATAAGCGCGGATTTTTTGACCACCCACTAATGGGTAGGGCAGCAGTTGGGTTAGAAAAAGAATGTTCATTGGGGTTAACGGCCGCGTAATCCAACCACTTTGGTGATCGTGCGCAGCATAATCAGCATGTCTAAAATCGGGCTGGCATGTTTAACGTAATAAAGATCATACTCCAGCTTTTCCTGTGCTCCTTCGATAGTGTCACCATAATCTTGATGGATTTGCGCCCAACCGGTAATGCCGGGTTTGGTACAATGCCGCGCACGGTAAAAGGGAATGCTGGGGGCTAGTTGTTCGACAAATTCAGGTCTTTCGGGGCGCGGCCCAACTAAGCTCATTTCACCCCGTAAAACATTGATAATTTGAGGCAGTTCATCGATATGCGACCAACGCAGTAAGCGTCCAATTTTTGTCACACGCACATCATGCGCCTGCGCCCACATTGCACCGCGTTTTTCAGCATCGGTCACCATCGAACGAAATTTTATGATGCTAAACGGCCGTCCGCTACGCCCGACACGAGTCTGCTTAAAAAACAGGGGGCCCGGTGCAAAAATGGCATTGGCAACAGCGATGATGGGCATGCATAGGAGTAAAATGGGTATGGTCACCAGTGCGCCCAACAAATCAGTGCTGCGTTTGAGTGCACCATAGAGACGCTGGAAAGGATTGTCATCAATACCAGCCGCCATTTCGATATCGCCCCGTGCATGTTCTACTGGTACGCGGCTGGTCAAGAGTTCGTAAACAGTCGTCATTTTGGTCACAGGCACACCATATTCGCGACAGTCTAGAACAGCCTCCAACAATGCCGGATTCATCTGGTTCGTTTCGGATACCGCCAAAATCACTTCGTCAATTTCCAAACGACGCACGACACGAATCATTTCCTGACAGTTGCCCAAAACAGGCAGTCCGGCAACTTTGTCGTTGGTTGCATCAAATGTGTCTTCAATGAATCCAACCAATACATAGCCAGTACCACGAAACGGATTGGCATCTGAGCGTGCAAATTCACTTTGCAAAGCTGAGATCAATGCCTGCCCATTATGCCCTTCTCCCACGATAATGGCACGCCGTTGGAAAGTTGGCTGCACAATTAACTGCGCATACAAGGTTCGCCAAATCACCAATGTCCCCACAGCCAAGAAAACAAACAGGAACGCTTGTGAACGATTTTCAATAGGCGGTGTGAACCAGGGGATTGCCAGGTAAAGGCCGCTGCTGATCAGCGCGGCTGTGGCAATGGTACGAATGCTGTAGGTTGTGGATGCAGAACGGGCTAAATTGTAAACATCAAAAATGCCAGCCACAACAAACCAAACGATGGTTAGTGTGATAAACCATTTAACGGGGCCAAATATCTCACCTAAGCTGGGCAACAATGTCGTGCTTGTGATCAAAGTGATGATGAGGGCAACATTAAGCAAGATTACATCTATGCCGCGCAGCAACAGACGCCGTTCGGATGTGCGTAAACCTAGTGATGGTAATCCAATACGCCGCATCAGTGACAATTGCTTAAATGCACTTTCAAATTCTTGTGAGCGTTCGTCGTAGGATGCCATTGTAATTTTCTCCGATACTTTTTAGCTTATACCAATACTTTTGCTGGATACACAACCGGCTTTTTACCGGTAGATTGTTGATACATAGTGATAATTGTCGAATACTCTTTTTGGCGCTGGGTGTCATACCAGTGACGGCCGTTAACTCCCATTTCCACCAACTTTTGCGGCTTTTCAAACGCAGCCTGCAAAGCCTCGGCTAACTGGTCAGGTGCAGCTGTATCTACCAAAAACCCCGTTTTTCCCGGTTCGATATATTCGGGCAGTGCGCCGCTGCGCGTTACCAGTACAGGCTTGTGGAAATAATAGGCGGCAGCAACTAAAGCGGATTGGGTCGCATCGATATAAGGCAAGACGACCAAACTGCAACAGCGAAAAAGCTCAACGGCTTCCATGTCTTCGATCAGATAATTGTGCAGCTCAACGCCAGATGGCAGTTGGTGCAGCCACGGCGCAGAAAGTTGTCCACGTCCGGCCAATACCAGACGCATTGGATTGTTAACAACATTGGAAGCTAATACTTTTGTGTAGGCGGTTAATAAATCGTCAATGCCTTTATATTTTTCCAGGCGGCCAAAAAACAGAATAAAAGGATCATTCTGCACGGGCTGCGGGTTTTTTGTCAGATTCAACGCCTCTTGATAACTAAGGAACAAGTGTAATATTGGTGCATAAGTTATTTTTTCAGGGGCTGTCCCCTGGTTGATCAGGCGCTGCCGGTAACATTGGCCGTGCAGTAAAATATGGTCGCTGCTGCGCATGATGACTTTATTCCACAAATGCAGCAGGCTGCCAAAACGAGTGCCCGTGTGCGGGTCCAAATCGTGGATAGTATGGATGATGGGTATACTGTGGCGTTTAAGTTGCAAAACCAGCGGCACGTTCCATAGATGCGGGCCACCAAAATGCACCAAATCCGGCTGTAATGCGGTGATGGTTTTAAAGGCGCGGCGCATCTCGGACCAGCGCAAAGTTTCGAGCGCCAGACCTGTACTGCGGTTGTTGATCGGCGTGTGGATGGTCACGGCCGTTGCATATCGATCACGTACTGCCTGGCCGGTTGTAACCAGGTGTACTTCATGCCCATGCGCCGCCAACATATTGGCATAATGCGCCGTATATTGATGCATCCCAAAGGTTGGCGACAGTAATACGTAAACAAGGCGCATGATTATTTATCCAAATGCTCGGGGAGTGCCATTTCTAGTTCCAAGCCACCCTGTTGGATGCCCTGTGTGCGCTGAACGCCTTGGACACGCTGCCAAATGGCAGCCAACGTGACGGCGGCAAATAACAACAAAACGGCATCAACTGGC
Organism: Anaerolineales bacterium; assembly: GCA_020432765.1. Classification (GTDB taxonomy): domain Bacteria; phylum Chloroflexota; class Anaerolineae; order Promineifilales; family Promineifilaceae; genus JAACFF01. The sequence goes on from JAGRDI010000382.1 coordinate 9,343, forward strand.
AAACGGTAACGCACCATCGCCCAGGTAAAGATATGCAAACAGGTGTAAAAGGCCATAAACGCATACAGTAACCAGAGATCATGCCAGTTTCGGCGCGAAAGCCACAGGCCGGCGAGCATCAACGGCAAAAACAAACCAAACGAGAGTACACGCCCCACATTGTTCAACATAGACGTTTGTGGCATGGGCCAAAAGACAAAGTAATCAACGGCACGGCTGGCTGAAAGCAGCAGGTAACGCCCTGGTTCAGCGAGGATGAATTGGATGCCGCGGCGCATGAGTTCGCGGTCAAGGGCGGCTTCGCTCATTGATAAGTCCAAATCGTCGGGCAAAGGTGCGGCCGTATATTCCTGGAATTCTGTGCCGTGAAAGGGATGCTGGGCTGAATACATGGCAAACCCTGCGTTGGCGTTTAGCAGCAAGAAATCATCGTAGACTAAATAGTTGCGGATGGTGAAGGGAATGATGCAGGCGACAAGGGTCAAACCGGATACTGTGAGCGCGATCAATGCTTGTTGAAAACGGCCGTTTCTAAAGCCAACCCATAACAACAATAAAAACAAGATTGCTATCCAGGGCAAGATTGCCTGGCGCATCAAAGTCGCCAACCCCAGGCTCAATCCAAAACTCAAGATCAAACCAAGGCCCGGTTTAGTGCCGGTTGAAAAATGTGCTTGCAAAGTCAAAGCGCATTCAAGCGACCACAATAAAAAAATGATGTAAAATGTTTCGGTCATCAACTGCGCCGCGAAAAGGACAAAATAAGCATACACAGCCCCACAGGCTAGCGCCAACAATGCTACCAACGGCCGTTCAGGAAATGCGCGTCGTGACAAACGGTATACCATAAGCGGCAGCAAAATGCCGCCCACTAACGCGCCAATCAAACGCACAATCAATGGCGAACTGCCAAAAACGGCGTAAATGCCAGCAATGTAAGCGGTATACAGAAATGACCAATGCGACGTAGGTTCACCAGCCGGTTTACCAAAAGGATACCATGGCGTATCAAAACTATACCCGTAACCGTCTGCCACACGTTCTGCCAATGCGGAGTACGATTGCTCATCTCTGCCAATCGCAACCTCATCACCTAAATAAACGGCAACTGCCAAACGCAAGGCAACTGCACAGCAAAGAATGAGCACAATTGCCATGATAGATTGTTTTCTTTTACGATCCATTAGCGTGCTCCCTGCCCATTTTTATGCACCATGATGCAATTCATCTCCAACAAACTGTCCTCATCAGGATTACGCGCTGCCTCACTGGCTCCGAACAAACAAAAATCCAGGCTCTCATAAAAACCAAGTGCATCCAGGTAATGTGGCATACCACTGTAGATCGGCATTATCGATATTTCGGATTGCAAGCCCAAAATCTTGTCAATATGACTCTGTGCCCCCCTAATCACTTCAACATCGTAACCTTGAGTATCCATTTTGAGGAACACACGTGGCTGAGTCATACCAATGCGGGTCATTATCGGCTCAAAGATAGTATCTAAACGTTTAATCTCTACGGTAGCAGTGTGTAAGCGCCAGTTTGGATCAGTGGGGCTTAAAAACGAACTCATCGCCGAACATTCTGTCGCAACATTAAAAGGTTTTTGTGTGTTCTCATTCCCCAATGCAAAGTTAAATCCTGTCCAGTGAGGATCGTCCTTAAACGCATCTAACAAAGTTTCAAAGTCTTGTTTTATCGGTTCAAAAGAGCAAATATGGCCGCGATAGCCGATTCGTCTTAGATTCTTGGCGTATTGTCCCTGGTTAGCGCCGACATCCAGCACACAATTAATGTCGAGCATAGTCAACACATCTCGCACCAAGGTCCACTCTAGATAGCCATTAACAAGCTGTCGTGGTAAAGGATGGCCAATTCTGAGTAGATGTTTCATCAGGTTAGCAAACATAACTAGCCTTCTCTGCTTCTATGGCTGGTAACGGAGGTTGAAATGTTGACGCTGTGTATGTGGTTGACTCACCTTTATCATGCGACAATGAGAGCGAATGAGCATCACCGGGACGCAAGTAAGGGATGCCATTTTTGATGGGATAATAGACCTGACATTGCTGGCAAATATATGTGTTCTGCTGCTGGAGTAAATCCGATTTACAAATAGGACAGGCAACCAGCAAGGAAAGATCAATTTGCATGTTTCTATGCCCTATAAAGGTCCGGGCAACACGCTTCCAAAAAACAAAGTTAGGTTTGGCTGCATATTTGGTGTCATCGACAACGGCCGTATCTTCCAAATCTTGTAAACCGTCGTAACCCCCTGGTATATAGATTACATCACAATCAATCGCCCCCTCCCATTTCAAAATCGTGAAGAAATGGCGCATATTCTTGAGCCGGAAGTCTTGTAAGCCTGCATTGCCAGCCGCTTGCATTTCCCAAATCATGCGTGCCAACTCTTCATCGGCAAATGGTTTTTCTTTTTGTTTGAAAATCAACTTCGACCCTTCCCGATTCACGTACCATTTATGTGTATGCTTGCCACCAGACACACGCTCATCAAACTCGCTTGGCGTTTCGATAAAGCCACGTTGACCGACACGCGCTAATTCATGGCAAGCACGATCGGGGTGATCAACATGTTCAAGAATATGGTTACTGATGACAAAATCGAAGGCTTTATCCTTAAAAGGCAAATGTTCAATTTCTCCAGCGACAATAGGAACGGGAGACTGTAACGCGCCTTGCCGATGCACACTGGTTTCAATGTATTTGTCACAAATGATATTGGAGCGGAAATGGGGGTTATTGCCACCGCCAACTTCCAACACCACATCTGACGAACGAATGCCCAATCGCACTTTACGGCTGGCGAATATTAGGCCGCGGATATAATTAGTTAAGGTCATGAAATTCTCCTGCTACTTTGTTGAAACCTTCAATATTGGAGCTATGTCCATGGCGATAGAATCGACAGCTTGGTTAACGGCCGTTGCATACCATTCCAAACTATAAGAGTGCCGCATGCGTTGGGCGGCAGTTTGACCCAATTTTTGTCTACGGTCGGGGTGATCCAAAAGGTGGTTAATGCTGTTTGCCAGCGCAATCTTTTTCGGAGCAGTGATGACCCCGGTTTGATTGTCTATCAGGGAGTCAGGCAGCCCCAATGAGCGTGTGGCCACCACACATTTACCCATCGCCATTGCTTCATGGATGGTTGTGATGCCAGCGGCTTGCGGCGTGTCATACACAGGCACAACAACCAATTCAGCAGCAGCATAAAAGTCACGCAGTTGACTATGGGTTAGGCGTTCAGTGATCAGGGTCACGTTTTCTGGTTTGGTCGTGAGTGCTTCACGTTTTGTTTCCATCCAGGTGCTGGCAGCCAGCACGACAATTTCTGCATCAATATAAGGTGCTGCGGCAAAGAGCAACGGATAGTTACGCATTTCAGCACCCACAGCCAGGATGGTCGGCCGGTCGGCAATCGGTTCTGCTAAGTCAGATCGCCAAAACTGGGTATCAACAGCTTGAGCAACGGCCGTAACAGGCACCGATTCATTGGCTACTGCAGAGCGCAGCAATCTGGCCTGGTAACGAGTCACGCATAACCAACTATCAACTGCCAAAGTTGGCTGTAAGAAGCGCAGCAAACGCAACCAGTTTGATGAAAATACGCGATGACCAAAGACAATATGCTTAAAATGACGCTGCGGCAGCATGCGCCCAACAAAACCAATCGGCAACCCCCAAGTCTCGCCAGTCGAATAAATCACACTGCCAGCAGGCAAAGAACGCACAAACTGGTATGCAAAACGCAAATTCGATTGCAGTGAACCTAAGGTTCGCGCTAATTTTCCACCGGTTAACCCACTAGGCGAAGGATAAGCTTCAACGACAGTACCTTGATTCAAGTCCGCGATTAAACGATAGTCGAAACGCGGGGCTTGCCCGGTGGCTATGGCGGCAAGATGGTATTTGTTTTCGGGTCCAATAATAATATACATGTCACACACATCTAGCTGTTTACATCTGCGGTAATTCAAGCAATAAGCGCTGATACGTTGCTGCCGGCACGGCCCAAGTCTGGCTGACAAGAGCTGCCGTTCTAGCTAATAAAAAACGCGGGGTGTAGGCAATGGCAGTAAATAATTTGAAGCGTTTGGCATAATTTTTGCCACCAAATTTGCGATAAAAACGTGTTTTGCTGCGATACAATTGTAAATACATTGCTTCTGCAGCCTGACGGCTGCTGGCACCGCCAAAGTGAGTGATTTTAGCTGTAGGCACATACCATAACTGCCAATTGGCTTGTGCCAACCGATAACAAAGATCGACTTCTTCGGTATAAAAAAAGTAATCCTCATCGAGCAGTCCAACCTCGTTTAATGCATCATGGCGCAGCAGCATACAAGCTCCTTTAATAACCTCTACCCGGCGTGGGTTTACTGTATCCCATTGGGTCATCGGATAGGTGGCACGCTGCCAGATGTGGTCAAGGAACAACAAGCGCCACATTTCACGACCGGGCGTCAACATCGGTGAACATGAGGGCTGCAAACTGGCGTCACTATTGAGTAAATAACCACCCACCGCACCTGCACGCGGATTTTGGGCCATAAACCTGACAAGTTCTTGTAAAGCGCCTGGATGCAGTTCTGTGTCACTATTAAGCAGCAGCACATATTGGCCGCGGCTTTGGCGAATGGCTTGATTGTTGGCGCGTGCAAAGCCGACATTTTCACGATTGGCGATTAGTTTAACCCAGGGGAAGTCGGTTTTAATCATCTCCCGGCTGCCATCTGTGGATGCATTGTCAACAACAAAAACTTCAAACGTTAGGGGGTGGGTTGTGTTTGTGTAACGGCCGTTGTTTTCAGTATCCCATACAGTTACTTCCTCTGCTGTGTTATGGGAGGGCAGCGAACGCAAACATTGCGCCAACCACGCCTGCGTATTCCAATTTACGATGACAACTGATAACAAAGGGATGTTCATAATGTTTGTGTTATTGCCTCCGCACCATGCGGCATAATTTTAGTGACTGTTTTCTCGGCTTGTGGAAACGTTTGTACGGCGACCAATCCGCCGATAAAGAACCAAATCAATACACTCGCCTGGAAACCAAAAAAACCGATATTATAAACAAACGGCAATACCCAATCGGCAAGCAGCATCAGCGTCAATGCACCCGCCCCAGCAGCCAACATGCTGTTAACATAGCTGGCAGTAAACCCGATTTTGTACTGTTTACGTAAGCGCAGCCCCAAACGCATAACCTCAAAAGCAAACCATGCAAACAAAATCAAGCCCAGGATTCCATTATGTGCATAAATATCGACGTAATTGTTATGGGCTGACACTTGCGGATCAGGCCAGAATGCCCCCCGGTAAGGCAAGGGACGGATACGTGCATAAGGGCGATAAGCGGCCGGGCCGATGCCGGTGATTGGGTTACGTGCGGTTACTTCAATGACACGTTCAATGAGGGCTAAGCGCGAGCCGCCGCTTTCCCACCATTCTGCATCGCCTCCAGATACATTCCAAATGAACGGCAGTAACATGCCGGATAATAAAAATGCAATCAGAAGCATGATGGCAGGCCAGCGTATTTGCGGCCACCGAAACCAGACTAACAAAACGGCTGCCACGCCAACACCAATCCAGTTTGAGAGGGTTTCTTGCTGCTGTACAAAAGAATAGATAACCACGGCCACTAAAACAATAATCAAAAACAAACGCTGATAAAGGCGCAGCTTATTATTGAAGAGCAGTTGACCACCGGCAACGGCCGTCAACAACATCCAAAAAGTGGAACGGGTAATCGCACCAGTGGCAACGACGGTTAATTGCGGCAAACCACTGGCCAGCGAGACAACCCGTAAAATAGCCAAGATACCCGCAACAAACAGGAAAACGGCCGTTACGCGCTGTAACGCTTTTTCATTGCGAATCAGGTTACCCATAAATAAGAAGGCCGCTGCAGAAAGGGCAAATATGCCCCATTGCGCCAACTGTACCAGCAAAAAATTGTTCGGCCGCGGCACAAAAGGATCCCAAATAACGGTGCCAATAACCAGGGATAATAAACTGCCTAGCAAAAACAAACCCAACGGCCAAAACACACGCGCCTGCACTAAGCGGATTTCTTTATGGATAAACATGCCCACGAACCATATTCCCAACAACACGGGTAACAACATGGTTACCGGATTAAGCGCAACGGTCGTTCCAGACCCAATTTCGAGCGGCGCAACAAGTGCAGCCAAAATGACAATATAGACACCCAAGTGCGGTTTGAGCAGCAGAAGACAAATCACAATCAGTACAGGAACCACGGCCAGCACCATAAGCGATGAGGCTGCTGCGGCAGCGGCGATCAGGCCAGAAACAGTCAAAACGCCTAAAACGATTAACCAAGTCAAGTATGTTGTTTGTGGATTGGTACGACTTTGTATCATTTGATTATTGTTTTGTGTAGAAACCTTAGAACGCCAGACGGTTTATGGTTTTCGACTCGCATATACACATTTAGAGTCTACGTCTTTTGCCAGACTAATTTGGTAAAAAAGGGGTGAAACTTAGATGGGGAGAATGTGAATAAAACGAAAATTAACGCGATTTTTCTGCAGAAGGTGTACCGGCAACCTCTTCGACTAAAGCTGTGAACTGCGTACCGATCTGCTGCCAATCATAGTGCGTTTCGACTAGCTCGCGTGCATGCTGCGTCAATTCTGCACACAAATCGGCATCTTGCAGCAAATTAACCACTGCCTGCGCAAAAACGGCTGGCTCGTCGGCGAGGCATAAGTGACGGCCGTCTACAACCTGCAAACCTTCCGCTCCCTTTCTCGTCGACACAACGGCCGTTCCCAAAGCCATCGCTTCTAGAATCTTCAACCGGGTGCCGCCCCCTTCTAATAAAGGCGCAACACAGACAGAGCACCTGTGCATAAGCGGCCTTAAGTCAGGTAAAAAACCGGTAAATATCAGATTGTCACTGGCTGGCAGACTGGCTAAATCGACCCCTTCTGTTGAGCCGGTAATCGTCAGTGTTGTTTCAGGAATCTGCTGGCGAATCAACGGGAATATAGTGTCCAGAAAGTATCGAATAGAGGCCAAGTTCACTGAATAGGTCAGCGAACCATTGAAAACAAGCGTCGCCGGGGTTCTGGCTGTCTGACCAAATTGATTGTAAGTACAATCGACCCCATTGGGAACAGTTGCGACTGGTGTCGCGAGACCGCTCAGAAGTTGTCGGGTTACGGCCGTATCTGCCTCAGAAACCATCATGAACAAATTGACATGCCGTGCCAAGCGGCGTTCGTAGGCACACTGTTTGCGCCATACCAACCAGGCTCGACCACGTCGCAGCGCAGTGGCTGCACCGGTAACATTCTCAGCCAACCAGCGGCTCACCGAATTGTGTTCTTCTAAAACAGCCGGAATATGCGGCGCTTGCCGTGCATAAGTGGCCATTGTCGTATTAGAGGCAATAATCAGATCAAATTCCTGCGTTGCGAGCAATTTGTTGACGAGTTGGCGCATCGCAGCAACTGGCAAATCCACAATGGGCTGTGGCGAAAAGAAACGAAAAGCATGGTACAAACGACTGCTCAGAAACGGGTTGTGTGCCACCGTGTGTACCGACTCGCAAAACGGTAACTGATCATGATTCGCGGGTTCGGCCGTGCCAAAAGCAAATGCAGCCAAGGTTACTGAATGCTGCTGCGCCAATGCACGTAACAGATGGTAAACACGGATTTTTGAACCATTGTCTGCTGGATATGGATACCA